>JAFTHC010000069.1 GCA_017457625.1 Kiritimatiellia bacterium | reverse complement strand
CGTGACGATGTGCGTCTCGCTCTGCCTCTCCACGTTCGTCGCGATGACCCTCTCGCCCGCGCTCTGCGCGCTCGTGCTGCGCCCGCCGCGCGAGAAGCCGCTGAAGATCTTCGCGCCGTTCAACGCGCTGGTGAACGGCTCGCGCCGGTTCTCCAACTTCTTCGTCCGGATGCTCGTCCGGCGCTCGATCTTCGCCGTCGCCGTCCTCGCGCTCTTCCTTGCGGGCATCTGGAGCGTCTCCAAGGTCGTTCCGGGCTCGTTCCTGCCCGCCGAGGACAAGGGCATCGTCTTCTGCGACCTCGGTCTGCCGGAAGGCGCCTCGCTCGAGCGCACGATGGACGCGGTGCGCGCTTTCCGCGACAAGGCGGAGACGATTCCCGAGGTGGACCAGACGATGGCCGTCGCGGGCTTCGGCTTCATCAGCGGCGCGGGCGAGAGTTCGGGCATGATGCTGGCCAAGCTCAAGCACTGGGACGAGCGCCCCGAGCGCAACCAGGAGGCCGGGGAGATCCAGAAGAAGCTCATGCGCCTCGGGGGCCTCGCCCTCGGGAACGACCCCGCCAAGCTCGCCGCGCAGACCGACGCGCGCGTGATCTGCTTCACGCCGCCGGCCATCCAGGGTCTCGGCGCCACCGGCGGCCTCTCGTTCTACCTCGTGAGCGACGGCTCGCTCTCCGCCGAGGAGCTCGCGGGCGCCGCCGACAAGCTCGCCTACGACATCCTGAACCTCACCGCCCCCGGCACGACGAACCGTCTTGCCGTGTCGGCCAACAACACCTTCGTCGCCAACACGCCCAAGCTCTACCTCGACGTGGACCGCGAGAAGGCGATCAGTCTCGGCGTCAACGTCGCACAGCTGTTCTTCACGCTGCAGTCGCAGCTCGCCTCCTACTACATCAACGACTTCAACATGAAGGGCGAGGCGTTCAACGTCAAGATGCAGAGCGAGCGCGACATGCGCGAGTCGGCCGAGTCCGTCCTCTCGCTCCAGATCCCGACCGCCGCGGGCGGCACCGTCCCGCTCTCCACCATCGCGACGCTGCGCTACGAAATGGGCAGCCGCGTGCTGCAGCGCTACAACAAGCAGGACGCCGCCCTCATGAAGGCGGACTGCGCGCCGGGCGTCCCCACCCGCACGCTCATGGACGCCATCGAGAAGCTCGAGATCCCGAAGGGGTGCGCGATCGAGTGGACCGACATGTCCTACCAGGAGAAGCAGAACCAGGGGCAGATTGTCGGCCTGATGGCCCTTGCGATGCTCTTCGCCTACCTCTTCCTCGTGGCACAATACGAGAGCTGGAGTATCCCGGTGCCCGTCATGCTCACGGTCGCGACGGCGGTCTTCGGCGCGATGATCGGCATGTGGCTCTGCAAGTCGGAGTGGGCCGTGAAACACGGTTTCGGCGCCGCCGGCTCGCTTTCGATCTACGCGCAGCTGGGCCTCGTGATGCTCATCGGCCTCTCGGCCAAGAACGCGATCCTCATGGTCGAGTTCTCCAAGCAGGCGCGCGAGGAGGGCCATTCGATCGTCGATGCGGCCATCCAGGGCTTCAACATGCGCTACCGCGCGGTGCTGATGACCGCGTGGTCGTTCATCTTCGGCGTGATCCCGCTCGTCTTCGCCACCGGCGCCGGCGCGAACTCCCGCACCGCGATCGTCGTCACGACCGGCTCCGGCATGCTGATCGCGACGCTCGTCGGCATCATGCTCACGCCGGGCCTCTACGCGGCGATGCAGAAGCTGCGCGAGGGCGTCAAGCACGCG
>JAFTHC010000068.1 GCA_017457625.1 Kiritimatiellia bacterium | reverse complement strand
CGCCGGCGAGATGGCCTCCGCCCAGGAACATGCCGCAGCCGCCGTAGTTGCCGGCATGCCGTCCGTTCCGGATGTCCCACGTCCCCGTGAAGGACTTGGTGCCGTTCGCGCGCATCATGGTGTCGGCCTCGTGGAGGAACAACCCGGACCCGGACACGTCTCCGATCAACTGGAGGTGCCCCCTCGGATAGGGATCGCCGCCGCCGAAATACGGGACGCGGGCGGTCCGCAGGACGTTGGTGCCGACGTGTACCGCGCCGTTGAAGACGGCCTTCATGGCGTTCTGTTCCATGCCGTCCAGCACCAGGTCGTTCGCGAGCGTGACCGGAACGGTCGAAGCGAAGGACAGTTCGCCGTTGCCGCCGGTCCGGCCGGAGAACCGGAGCCAGGACTCGCTTCCGTCCGACGTCCGGAAGGTGATGCCGCCCTTGCTGAAATAGAGGATTTTGTCGTTGTGGGTCGAGCCGGCGCCGAGGTAGCCGACGACGACGTCGTGGTTCTCCAGGTCGAACGTCACGGTGTAGTCTTCGAGCGGCAGGTAGACGAGCGCGATGTCGTCCGTTCCGTCCGGCCAGTCGTGGCCCTCGGGACCGGAAACCTTCTGCCACGAAGAGGCGTTGCACCATTTCTTCGTGCCGGAAACAGCCGTCCGGTTGACGAACACGCCGCCCTTGCAGTCCGAGGCTTTCGGAAGAACGATCATGACGCCGCTCTGGGAGAGCGCCGTTTCGCCCGAGAGGGGATCGGTCGCGAAGACGCGGATGCGGCACGCGCCGGGTTCGAGCGCGGTGAAGGCGGTCCCGTCGACGGCGACGACCGCGTTGGTGTCGTAGGCGAGGCTCTCGTTCGCGGCGAGGGCCGGGAGCGTCACCGAATCGCCGACGCGCAGGATCATGGAATCGAGCGCGGCGGCGCCGGGAATCGAGGAAGCCGTCGCGCCGACGGTGAACGGCATGCGGATTTCGCGCGTCCAGGAGCGGCCGCCGAGGGCCGAAACAACGGTGAACACGGCCACGTGCGCCGTATCCTCCGCGCCGGACCAGTCCGCGGAAAAGTCGTCGACGGCGGAAAGCCCGGTCCAGCTCTCGGTCGCCGCGCCGTCCACGGCGAGCGAAACGGAATAGGTCGTTCCGGGTTCGACGTCGACGGCGGAAACCGAAAGCGTCTCCACGCCGTTTCCGGCGTAGAGCGCGCCGGGGGCGGACATCTCGACCGGCTCGGTCCGGGTCGTCATCGTGGCAGTCGCGGAAACGGCCGACAGGCCCCAGACGTTGACGGCGCGCGCCCGCACGGCGTAGGTCGTCGCGTCGTCGAGGCCGGTCGCCACGATCGCGACGCTCGCCGGGACGGCGTCCGTCGTCGACCCGCCGAAGGAAACGGCGTCCGTGAAATCGCCGGCGGCCGACACGTCGAGCCAGACCGCGACCCGTTCGCCGCCCGTGCCGATGGCCGTCGCGATCGCGGTGCCGGAGAGCGTGGAGAAGGCCGCCTCGCCCGTCTGGAGCAAAACGGCGGGCGTTCCGGGGACGGGCGTCGAGAAGGAGACGGGAGCGGGCTCGACCGAGGCGCCCAGGGCGTTCGTGACGAGAACGCGGACCCAGTAGTTCGAGCCCCAGTCCAGGCACGTCACGGGAAACGAATCCGCGCCGGGCTCCGAGACGGCGTAGTTCGTGGACCAGAGCGGACCGGCGAAATCGGAGGTCGCGGCGAGCTGCACGAGAACGTCCGCCGAGTTCGCGCCCGTGCCCAAGGAGGCCACGTTCGCCGTCACGGTCGCGTTGGTGTAGGCGATGCCCGAAACCGAAACGCCCGCGACCGGATCGTCGCTCCCTTCGTAGTCCTCCGCCGTGCCGGCGACGAGGAACCCGGAATCGGCGATGCCGGCGTATTCGGCCCACGCCCAGTCCGCGGACGGAACCGCGTCGAGCAGCCGGCACTCGTCGACGCTGCCGACGAGCGGCGAGCTGTTGTTGCCCGGATAGTCGCCGATGCCGAGAGCCAAATCGAATTCCGCCGCGGCGACGCCACCCGTCTTGCTCGCCTTCTGGACGCCGTTTTCGTAGACAACCGAACGCGTGCCGTCGTACACGACGAAAAAGTGCTTCCATCCGGAACCGAACGCCGGATTCGGCGTGTAGGTTGCGTCATTGGTGTTGTTCTTGCCGCGGACGCAGAACGATTTGTCCTTCTTCCAGATCACTTCCCAACCGCCGCTGACGTTCCAAAACGTCTTGCGGCAGAACAGACGGGCGTCCTGTGCGGTCTGGGAACTGCCCACGTTGAACCAGCCGGATACGGCGAACGTGTCCCCGACGCCGAGCGAAGTGTAGGACGGCACCGTCAGGTAGGAACGGGTCGTCGTGCTGTTCGAGCACTGGCGGCCGTTTCCGACGGGGCCGGACACGGCGACGGAAAGGGTTTCAGCCCCCCCTCCCGTCGGCACGGCGTCGAGCGAATGGCCCGCCGAATCGGCGACCGTCCCGCTCGCTTCCGCCATGTGCCACACGCCGGCGTAGCCGATCCACGGGTTGTCGGAGCAGACGGTCTTGCCGGACGTGGTCGACCCCCAGCACATGACGAACTCGGCGCCGTTGGTCAGCACGGGAAGCGCCACCCAGACGAGGGACGTTCCGTCCGCGTGCCATTCGTCGATCTCGAACGGGAGCGGCGTGCCGTCCATGCCGACGAACGCGACGTCCGCGCCCGTCGTCTTGGAAACCACGTCGTCGTAGTCGAACCCGTCGATGCCGGCTTCCGAAACCCGCACGAGGACGGGAAAGTCCGCGAGCGCGGAGCGGGCCGTTCCGTTGGCGTTCGTGTAGCCGGCGACGGAGAGCTTCACGCCCTTGGCGAACACCGCGGACGACGGTCCGGGCAGTTCGGCGGAGGCGGGAAGCGCGAGCGCGCAGAGCGCGAGGAGGGGGAGGATTCGTTTCATGGTTGAGGCTCTTGCAAAACCCCCGGGACGGGGGCGCGCGCGAGGGGTTGGGGTTGAGGGTTGCGTTGCGGCGGCACTCGCCGCTGCAACGCCGCATACTCTACCACAACGGGGCCAAGAAATCTACCCCACCACCACCACCACCACCCGACAAATATTTTACTAGTATTTGATTTTTCAATATGTTATAATTTACGACATGAGCGACAATCCCCATTCCGAATCCCTCCTGCTGGCCTCGCTTCGCGATTCGTTCGTTCATGTCCAGATGCGGCTCTTTCCGATTCTGGAGGACGAGTTCGGCGAACTGGATGACGACCATCGGCAGTTCGTCGCGCTGTGCCAGGCGGTCGAGCAGGTCTTCCGGCTGCTGGAATAGCGCAAGACGGCCGCATCAACCGAAACGAAGCCGCATCCGGCCGCGTTGCGAACGCGAAGGTTTTGCAAGAGCCTCATGGTTCGCAAGGTCTGACGGTCTGACGGTCTGACGGTTTGACGGTCTGATGGTCTGATGGTCGCTGGTCGCAGGTTTGCAGATTCCAAGTCGCAGGTTTGCAGGTCCCAGATCGCAGGTTTGCAGCGAGATTCCGAGAACCCGAGACTCCGAGAACCCGGCCCCGGGGCGAGCCCCGCGCGGCAATGAAAAGGCTACCACTCCGCTTTCTTCCTTGTCAACGACATGCCCCCTTGCTTCGATTACACCGTGCGTGATTTTTCCTCGGGCGATCTTCGCGACGCCTCCGGCGGCGATTTTCCGTCACGCCCGCCGCCGCCGGCCCAGCGCCGCCATGCGCGCGTCCCGCATGGCCAGCAGTCGCGCTTCGAACGCCCGCACGCTCG
>JAFTHC010000012.1 GCA_017457625.1 Kiritimatiellia bacterium | reverse complement strand
GCGCGTATTCCCACCCCGTGTTGTCCCCCAGACCCCGCTGGCGGAACGTGGAGGTCTGGTAGATCGGGACGTTGACGGCGCCCGTGGCGGCGTCGCCGTCCGGTCCGGCGTGGACGGTCTGCGTGGAAAGGGAATGCTTCATGGTCGAACCACTGCCGAATGGGTGTGAAGAATGGCCGCGATCCCCTGCGAATGGGGGCCGTTCGCGGAGAGGCGCCGGCGCGGCGGATGCCGCGCCGGCGCCCTCGCGAGTCGCGCGCTAGATCGCGTCGAGGGCGCGGTCGAGCTCGGCGACGATGTCATCGACGTGCTCGATGCCGATCGAGAGGCGGACGAGCTCCGGCAGGACGCCGCCCTTGCGCAGGTCCTCGTCGGAGAGCTGCGAGTGCGTGGTCGAGGCCGGGTGGATGACGAGCGACTTGGCGTCGCCGACGTTCGCCAGCAGCGAGAAGATCTCGCCGTTGAGGGAGTCGGCGAACTTGCGGGCTTCGTCGGATCCGCCCTTCACGCCGAAGACGACCATCCCGCCGGCGCCGTCCGGGAGGTACTTCGCCGCGAGCTCGGGCTGCGAGAGCGACGGGTACTTGACCCAGGCGACCTTTGGGTGCGCCTGCAGGTGCTTGGCGACCGCGAGGGCGTTCGCGCTGTGCTTCGCGATGCGCAGCGGCAGCGACTCCACCCCTTGCAGGAAGATCCACGCGGCGTCCGGCGCGAGCGTCGGGCCCTGGTTGCGGATGCCGACGGTGAGCAGGCGCAGCGTGAACGCCACCGGGCGCAGGGGCTCCGGGAGGTCGTGCGCGAAGCGCAGGCCGTGGTAGCCGGCGTCGGGCTCGTTGTAGAGCGCGAACTTCGGGTTCGTCCAGTCGAACTTGCCGGAGTCGACCACCGCGCCGCCGATGCCGGCGCCGTGGCCGCCGATCCACTTGGAGAGCGAGTGGATCACGATGTCCGCGCCGTGCTCGATCGGGCGCAGCAGCGCCGGGGTCGTGAACGTGGAGTCCACGACGAGCGGCAAACCGTGCCTGTGCGCGAGCGCGGCGTAGGCCTCGATGTCGGCGACGTCGAGCGCGGGGTTGCCCACGGTCTCGACGAAGACGAGCCGCGTTTTCTCGTTGATCAGCGCCTCCGTCGCGGCGATGTCGTTCACCGGGGCGAAGCGCGCCTGGATCCCGACGTTCGGGAGGATCGCGTCGAACTGCGAGAACGTGCCGCCGTAGAGGTTGGAGGCCGCGACGATCTCGTCGCCGGCGCGGGCGATGTTCGTGACGGTGAAGAAGATCGCCGCCGTGCCCGACGAGAGCGTGAGCGCCGCCGCGCCGCCCTCGAGCGCCGCGAGCCGGGCGTTGAGGACGTCGTTGGTGGGGTTCATCAGGCGCGCGTAGATGTTCCCAAGCTCGCGCAGGCCGAAGAGGTCGGCGCCGTGCTTGCTGTCGCGGAAGTTGTAGGCCGTCGTGCGGTAGACCGGGACGGCGCGCGCGTTGGTGGTGGGGTCGCCCTTGGCGGGCTGCCCGGCGTGGACGGCGAGGGTTTCGAGATGGAATTTGCTCATGGAGATTGCCTTTCGGGAGGTTGGCAGGTCGCAGGTTGACTGGTTCGCGGGCCTGCCGGTGTTTGTTGGTGGGTGGTTGAACCGAACGAAGAGGTTGATGGTTGAAGTTGGTTGTCGGTTCAACCGAAGAGGTGGGTTGGCGTCCGCATTCGGGTCGGACATCGATCGGGTTTCATTTCTTGGCGAACCTCCTTTCCGCGGTGGGTGCTGGACTAATCACTACCGTTTTGGTTGTGAAAACGGCGCGGAGTCTAGCAAAGAAAAAACATAAAGTCAAGTGGGTATTTCAAGAAGATTTCTTCTCCTCGTCAACTCGCGGAAATGAACGAATCAACATTATTTCGGTTGTCTTTTATTCTGCCGCTTCGGACCAGTCGACGACGATATGGCGGGCTCGTCCACCGCTAGTACCGGAGCCACGCCGATTGCCGGACCGGTACGGCGGAAGGGTCACGACACGGGGTCGAACCGGTTGAGGCGGAGGGCGTTGGCGCAGACGCAGAAGCTGGAGAGGCTCATCGCGAGGGCGCCGAGGTCCGGGTGCATCTTCCAGCCGAGGAGCGGGTAGAGGACGCCCGCGGCGAGCGGGATCAGCAGGACGTTGTAGGCGAAGGCCCAGAAGAGGTTCTCGCGGATGTTGCGCAGCGTCGCGCGGCCGAGGCGCAGCGCGGCGACGACGTCCGAGAGGCGCGAATGCACGAGCACGGCGTCGGCCGCGTCGATGGCGACGTCCGTACCCGCGCCGATGGCGAGCCCCAGGTCCGCCGCGGCGAGCGCGGGGGCGTCGTTCACGCCGTCGCCCACCATCGCCACGCGGCCCTCCCGCGCGAGGTCCTCGACGGCGCGGTGCTTGCCGTCCGGCAGCACGCCCGCGACGACCTCGTCGATGCCGACGCCCGCGGCCACGGCGCGCGCGGTGCGCTCGTTGTCGCCCGTGAGCATCACGACGCGGAGTCCCATCGCGCGAAGGTCGCGGACGGACGCGGCGGCGTCCGCCTTCGGCGCGTCGGCGACGGCGATGAGGCCGAGCGCCTTCCCGCCGCGCGCGAAGACGAGCGGCGTGGCGCCCTTCGCGGCGGCCTCCTCCGCCGCGGCGCGGAGCTCGGGCGGGAGCGCGATGCCGCGCGCCTCGGCCGCGGCGACGCTGCCGCCGAAGGCCGGCTCGCCGCCGACCGTCGCCTCCACGCCGCTGCCGGGCAGCGCGCGGAAGGACTCGACCGGACGGCGTTCGGCCGGCTCCGCCCCGGCCGCCGCGCGGACGACGGCCTTCGCGAGCGGGTGCTCGCTGCCGCGCTCGAGCGCGGCGGCGAAGGCGAGCAGCTCCGCCTTTCCCTCGTCGCTCGTCCCTCGTCGCTCGTCACTGTCGCCTCCGTTTTCGCCGGCGGCGCGAACGGAGACGACCTCCGGCTCGCCGGCGGTGATCGTGCCGGTCTTGTCGAGGACGACGGTGCGGACGCGGCCTGCGGCCTCGAGCGCGGCGGCGGTCTTGAAGAGGATGCCGCGGCGCGCGCCGACGCCGCTTCCCACCATGATCGCGACGGGCGTCGCGAGGCCGAGCGCGCAGGGGCAGCTCACGACGAGGACCGCGATCGCGCGGGCGAGCGCGAAGCCCGGCGCGGCGCCGAGCGCGAGCCAGACGCCGAGCGCGAGGAGCGCGACGAGGAGGATCGCCGGGACGAACACGGCCGAGACGCGGTCCGCGAGCTGGGCGACGGGCGCCTTGGTCGCGGCGGCGTCCGAGACGAGGCGTGCGATCTGCGCGAGCGTCGTGTCCGCGCCGACGCGCGTCGCGCGGCAGCGCAGGAAGCCGGAGCGGTTCGCGGTCGCGGCGGAGACGGGCGCGCCCGGCGCCTTGTCGACCGGGACGCTCTCGCCCGTGAGCGCGGATTCGTCGACCGCGCCCCCGCCCTCCTCGACGACGCCATCGACGGGGACGTTCTCGCCGGGGCGGACGAGGAAGACGTCGCCGACGCGCACCTGCGCGGCCGGGATCGTCTCCTCGCGGCCGTCGCGCACGACGGTCGCGGTCTTGGGCGCGAGCGCGAGCAGCGCGCGCAGCGCGCTCGTTGTGCGGCCCTTCGCGCGCGCCTCAAGCATCTTTCCGACGGTGATGAGCGTGACGATCATCGCCGCGCTCTCGAAGTAGTACTGGTCCATCCAGCGCTCGGCGCCGGCGACGCCTTCGAGCAGCTGCGCGCGCGTCATCAGGAAGAGCACGGCCGTGCTCCACGCGAAGGCGGAGCCCGCGCCGAGCGCGACGAGCGTGTCCATGTTCGGCGCGCCGCGCAGCAGGCCCCGCAGGCCGGACGTGAAGAAGCGACCGTTGAGGACCAGCACCGCGCCGGCGAGGAGCAGCTGCGCGAGGCCCATCGCCACGTGGTTCGGCTCGGGCTGCGTGAACCAGCGCGGCAGCGGCCAGCCCAGCATCATGTGGCCCATCGTGCCGTACATCAGCACGGCCAGCAGCGCGAGCGACCACAGCAGCCGCCGGCGCAGCCCGCGCGCCTCGGTCTGGTCGTCGGGAGCCCCCGCCGGGGGGACGGGGGCGGCTCCCGGCCGTTGGTCCGAGGTCGCCGGATCCGCCTCGCGCGCCGCGCGGTAGCCGGCCTTCTCGACCGCGGCGACGATCGCCTCGTCCGGCGCGTCGCCCTCGACGCGCATCGAGTTGGTGAGCAGGCTCACCGCGCACCCCGCCACGCCGGGCACGGCGGAGACCGCCCGCTCGACGCGCGCCGAGCACGCGGCGCACATCATTCCGGCGACGGAGAAGGTCCGCGGGCGGGACGGTGCTGGCTGGCGTTCGTTCATGGGGGACGGATTCTAGCAAAAGCCGGAAGGAAGGCAACCGTCAGCGGCGCGGGCCGGCCCAGGCGCGGAAGGCGGGGCGGGCGGCGTCGAGCGCGGCGGCGGGGACGAGAAAGGCGTCGGCGGTATCACGGACGCCGGGGATCGGCGCCGGGTTGCAGCCGCGCGTCGCGGCGCCGACGGCCTCCGGGCCGAAGTCGTTGCCGCAGTTCTGGCAGACGAGGCGTCCGTCGTCGCGCTGCGCGAACCAGGCGCGCGGCGAGGGATTGCAGGACTGGCAGGTGTTGAAGGCGATGCGGGCGCGCCCGGCGCCGTCGCGGAGCGCGAGGAGCTGCACGGCGGGCAGCGCGGCATCGGCGGACGGCACGTTGACGTAGAGGACCTTGCCCGTGACGCGCGAGAGCGGCACGGCTACGAAACCGTCCCCTCCGGGCGCCAGGTCGAGATAGGGAGATTCCGGCACCGCCGGGGTCTCCGGCACCGCCGGGGCCTCCGGCGTCTCCGTCGTCTGCGGTCTTTCGCAGCAGTCGTAGGTGATGGCGTCCGAATCGGCCGACCAGGCGCGGAGTCCGCGCCGCGCCATCCCCAGCGCCAGGGCGATCAGGATCGCCGCCGCGATGCGTCCGAAGAGCGCGCGCCGCCGCGTGAAAAAGCCCGCCGCCACGCCGACGGCAAAGAGCGCCGGAGCCGTTCCAAGGCCGAATGCCAGCATCGCCGCAGCCCCGTGCGCGGCACCGCCGCTCGCGAGCGCCCAGAGCTGCACCGACTGGAGCGGACCGCACGGCATGAATCCGTTGGCCGCGCCGACAAGCAGCGGACGCAGCGCCGCCGGCCCTTGGTATTTCCGAGCAGGGCGGCTGCGCCGGCGCGAAATCCGTGCGGCGAACGGCATCCATCCCAGCGAGCGCGCGGCGACGAGAAGCATGGCGAGCGCCGCGACAAGAAGCAACGTTCCGCGGGCCCGCGGCCCGACGTGGAACGCCGCGCCGACAGCCCCGGCCACTGCACCGATGGCCGTGTAGGTGGCGAGGCGTCCGACGTTGTAGAGCGCGGCGGCAATCCAGGGCCGTGCGCGGCCGTGCGCTGCGGAGATCGCCAGCGCGCCGCACATTCCGGCGCAGTGGAAGCCGGTCAGGAGCCCGACGGCGAACAGCGCGCCGAGCGACCCCGCGCCGTCGGGCGACGGCGCAAGCGAAAGCGGATCGAAGCCGAGCGCCGCGCGGAGACCGCACCACGCCGCGACAAGCGCCGCCGCGAGCGCGACGGCGATGACGGCCCCGCGCCACGGGCGCGTCGGCGAAATCCATTCCGGCCGAGTCTCATAGCCTTCCGCGCGGACGGCGGCGACGATGCGCCCAGTGACGTCCGGTGGGGCATCGTTGGCGAGGACAAGTTCCGCCACGTGTCCGCGAAAGCGCACCGACGCAACGCCATCGACCGCGCCGTTCGCACGTGTCAGTGCCTCCACGCAGTGCGCGCATTCAATGCCATTGATGCGGACGAACAAACGGGAGTAGGAGGTGCTGGGAGAGGTATCCATGGGCGGGGGGCGGCGGCGGTGGAGACGGCGTGTTTCATGCGGGGCGTGGCTAGAGGGCGGCGTAGTCGGTGAAGAAGAGGCGGAAATCGTCGGGCGACGGGACGTAGAGTCGGCCGTGGGAGGGCGCGGAGAAGGCGCGGACGCCGTCGCGGAAGGCGACGGGGGCGCAGAGCGGGAGGGGCGCCCAGCCGTCGCCCGAGCCAAGCGGGCGCGTGGAGAGCGCGGCGACGCCGTCCGCCTCGCGGAGGTGGAGCGTTCCTTCGGCGTTGGCGTGGGCGAGGAGCTGTTCGCCGTCGAAGACGAGCAGGTCGAGCTTGTTGCCGCCGGAGAGATCGCGGCAGAGCGCGGCGAATTCGGCGAAGCGCTCGTCGGCCGAGAGGGCGCGGCCGAGGGCGTCCTGGCGCGCGTCGACGCGGTCGAGCAGGAGCAGCAGGACGCGCTCCGAGTCGGTGCGCCCCTCCTGCGCGGCGAAGAAGGGGCCGAGGGCGTCGCCGCGGAAGATCGTGCCGTTGTGGGCGAGCGTCCAGACGCGGCCGCGGCTGTCGCGCCCGACGAACGGGTGGCAGTTCACGCGGTCGGTGGCGCCGACGGTTGCCCTGCGGATGTGGGCGATCAGGGCGCGGGCCTCCACCGGCTCGGTGAGGCGCGCCATCAGGTAGGGGCTGCGCGAGGCCTGCACGGGCTCCTTCTCGATCGACGGGATGCCGTCGTGGAAGGTCGCGAGCCCCCAGCCGTCGGGATGCTCCGTGCTGTGCGAGTAGAACTCGCGCAGCCAGGCGTTGGCGCGCACGGGGCGCGGCGCCGAGAAGCCGAAGAGCTCACACACGGGCGGCGCCTCCGGCCCCGGCGAGGACGCGCTCCGCGTAGCGCGCGCCGGGACGTTCGAGTTTTTCGCGCTGGAACGCGAGCGCCTCGCGGACGGCGGGCGGGGCGCCGAGGGGGGCGCAGAAGGCGTCCAGATCGTCCAGTGCGCGCAGCGCCGCGTCGCGCACGGGCGCCGCGGAGCCGTCGGGCGCGAGGATCGTCGCGGTCCCCAGGTCGTAGCGCGCGGCGGCCTTCGCGTTGCGGACGGCGGCGATCTGCTCGCGCGCCGGGTGCGCCGCGCGCGGAAGGGCGGCGAGGCGCAGCAGCCAGGCGTGCGCGAACGCGACGTCGCGCGCGTCCACGCCCGCCGGGGCGAACGGCACGATGTCGAACGTCCGCAGTTCGATGCGGTCCACGCCCCCGACGGCGAGCGAGTCGAGGCGGTTCGGCCCGCGCGGCTTCACGCGCACCGGGTAGTACAGCTCGGTCGGCGCGGCGATGAGTCCGGCCTCGACGTAGCGCGCGACGCTCCGCGCGTAGGACGGGGCGTCCGAGTAGTCGAAGACCGGGACGAAGTCGTTCCAGAAGCCCAGCTCGGAGCATCGCAACGACGCGAACCCGCAGAAGAGCGGCGCGCCGCCGGCCGGACCGCCGAGCCCGAAGAGCGAAGGGTCGGCCAAGGGGCTGGCGGCCATCAGCGCGACGAGGAGCCAGATTCGGTCGGCGGCCTTGGCGGCGAGTTCGCAGTAGAGCGCGTCGGCGTGGCGGCGCGGATCGCCGGCGCCGCCCGCGGCGGCGAAATCGGCGGCGAGCAGGTCGGGGCCGAAGGAGAGGTTCACGTGGACGCCGCAGAAGCACATCTTCCGGCGGCCGTAGCGCGCGGCGGCGTATTCGCGGTAGGCGGTCTTGCCCGCGCGCGGGCCGGTGAATCGCGCGGCCGGGATGTCCTCCTCGCGGCCGAGCGGCGGCGGGTTCGAGCCGAGCCAGAGCGTCTCCGGCTCCGGGAGGGCCGCGAGCGCCGCGCGCAGCCGCGCGTCGATCCGCTCCAGTTCCGCGACGGCCGCCGCGGCGCTCTCCGAGACGCCCGTGTTGATCTCCGTCTGGTTCTCGCAGAAGTCGCGCACGATGCGCGGGTCGTCTTGCGGGAACGGATGGGGCGTGAGCGACATCCGTCCGTCGCGCGTGACGCGCAGCGCCTCGCGCTCCAGCCCGAAACGGGCGGACCAGAGCGCGGCTCGGACGGAATCGGATTCGAGATGCAGCATGGCGTGGCGGGGGGCGGAAACGGTTCAGCCGAGCAGTGCGGCGGCGTTGTCGTGGTAGATGCGCCGCAGGGCTTCGGACGGGAGGAAGGTCGCGCGCGTCTTTTCGATCTCCACGCTCGGCTCGTGGAAGGGCGAGTCGATCCCGAAGAGGACGCGGTCCGTGCCGACGGTCTCGTAGGCTTCGCGAATCTTGACGCTCATGGAGGTGCCGGAGGTCTCCAGATAGACGTTCGGATAGCGCCGCGCGGTCTTGAGCGCGGCATCGACATAGACGCCGTGCGCATGGCCCATGTGCAGCAGGACGATCGGGACGCGCGGATGGCGCTCGGCGAGCCAGCCGATCTGCCACGGCAGGGAATACGGCGGGTGACCGCTGTGGACGAAGACCGGGACGCCCAGCTCTTCCGCAAGGTCGATCACGGGATCGACGAGAGTGTCGTCCGCCGGATAGGCGTCGAAGAGCGGGTGCAGCTTGATCCCGCGGAACCCGGCGGCGACATAGCGGCGGATGTCGTCGAGCGCGCCGCGGTCGGTCGGCGTGATCCACGCGATCGGAACGACGAGGTCCGGCGCCGCCTCGAAGGCCCGCAGGACGGCGTCGTTGTCGTGGGCGTTGGCCCCCGTGAGGAAGGTCTTTTCGATGTCGAACGCGGCCATCTGTTCCTTGAGGCGCGGCAGGTCGAAATCGAACCGCGCCCAGGAGCCGAACGCGCCGATGTGGGAATGTGCGTCGATGATTTTCATGGAACGTGGAAAAGACGAGTTCAGTTTTCAAACGGGCGGACGCGGAGCGTGGCGCCGAGGCTTTCCGCAAGGGCACGGCAGCGCGTCTGCTTGGCGAGGTCCGTGACGGGTTCGCCCACCACGGTAAGGACGACTTCGGGAACTGCCTGCGCCGCTTCGCGCGCGAAGCGCAGCAACGCGGGAAATGCGGCGGGGCCGAATTTCGGGCGGCAGAGCGCGAGGTATTCGTCCGGATCGTCGGTGTTGAGGCTGATCGAAATGCAATCGACTTTGCCGACGAAAAGCGCGGCGGTTGGACGGCCGTTCACGAGGTCGGAAAGGCCGTTGGTGTTCACGCGGACGCGAAGCGCCGGATCGAGCGCCTTGCGGCGCGCGGCGGCGGCGAGAAGCGCGTCGAGCCGTTCGGTCGGTTCGCCGTAGCCGCAGAAGACGAGTTCGCGGTAGCGGGTCCAGTCCTGCGCGTCGAGCGCGGCGTCGATCTCCGCTTGCGCCGGTTCGCGCTCCAGCCAGAGCGACGGCGAGCCGTATACGCCCGGCGCCTTCGTGCGCAGGCAGAAGGTGCACGCGCAGGGGCACCGGTTCGTGAGGTTCGCGTAGACCGCGTCTTTGATCTGGTAAACGATCGTCTGCATGGTCTGACTACGCAATGGCGCGCATGCCGTCGATGCAGACGGCGACGACATCGGCGAGGTCCATCCCGAGGAGTTCCAAGCCGCGGAGGATGACTTCGCGCGAGCACTTGGCGGCGAACTTCCTGTCCTTGAACTTCTTCAGGACGCTGCGCGGTTCGAGGTCGGAAAGGCCCGTCGGGCGCATGAGCGAGGTGGCCCAGACGATGCCGGAGAGCTCGTCGGCGGTGAAGAGGCTCTTCTCGAGGTCAGTCTCGGGCTTGATGTCGTTGCAAATGGACCAGCCGTGGCTCATGATGGCGCGGACGTCCGCCGCGTCGACGCCCTCGGCGAGGAGTTCTGCCTCGGTGTGCTTGAGATGCTCTTCGGGGAAGAGCTCGTAGTCGTAGTCGTGGAGGTAGCCGACGGCGCCCCAGTGCTCGACCTCCTCCGGCGGCTGGCCGAAGTGGCGCGCAAAGGCCTCCATGCAACCGCGGACGTTGCGGGCGTGCAGCAGCAGATGCGGGTCGTGCGTTGTTGTCGCGAGCAGGCGCTCGGCTTGGGCAAGGGAAAGGGGCATGGTTTTTCTTTTCGGTGGTCGGTGGAGGCGCCGCGCCGGCCGCGGCGGAGGCCGGCGCGGCGGGCGGCGGCTAGAACTGGTACTGCGCGGAGAGGACGAAGCCGTCCCCGACGCCGAGGCGCGAGCCGGACTTGCTGCCCGTGTCCACGTAGGCCGCGACGAGGGTCAGGCTTTCGTTCACGAACCACGCCGCGTGCAGGTCGTAGTAGTCGTGGTTGTGGACGTCGTCCGTGTCGATGCCGCTCTTGTATTCGGCGCCGAGCGTGAGCCAGGAGACCGGGATCACGTTCACGTTCGCGAACCAGCCGAAGCCGTAGTCGCCGTGGCCGACGACGCCGTTCACCACCTCGTCCGAGGCCTGGACGCCCGCCGAGAGCAGGACCGGGACCGGGGTCGAGGTGACGAGCTTCGTCGCGACCGCGTAGAAGTCGGCGCCGGACTTGTCGAGGCCGAGGGCATCGGCGGTGGCGGCGTCCGTATGCTTGTAGATCGCGCCGACGGCGACGGCCGGGAGCCAGGGCAGGTCGAACTCGCCGCCGTGCAGCAGCGCGAACTTCGCTCCGAGGGTGTGCGTCGAGATCGAGTCGTCGCCGTATTTGTTCGCGTCCGTCCAGCCGTAGCCGTAGGAGAGTTCAAGGCGCTTTGCCACCGAGAACGACGCGGAGAGCGCCGCCCAGTCGATGTCGGCCGAGTCGAGG
>JAFTHC010000067.1 GCA_017457625.1 Kiritimatiellia bacterium | reverse complement strand
TCACCTTCGGGCGGCCGCGGTCGAGCGCGAGCATGTTCGCGCCGAAGTTGGACTGCAGCGCGGTGTGCTTGAAGAGGAGGTTGAGGACGACCTGCGGCACCGCGTCCTGCTTGAGGTCGATCTCGACGCGGACCTTGTCCTTGGAGAGGTCGCGCACCTCGGCGATGCCCGTGAGCGTCTTGTCGTCGATCAGCTCGCCGATGTGCTGCAGCAGGTCCGTCTTGTTGATGCCGTAGGGGACCTCGTGGACGACGATCTGCGAGTGGCTGCCCTTGTCGACGATCTCGCAGCGGGCGCGGACGACGAGCGTCGCGCGGCCGGTCGTGTACATCTGCTTGATCGGGCCGGTGCCGCAGATGATGCCGCCCGTGGGGAAGTCGGGGCCCTTGATGTGCTCCATCAGGCCGTCGATCGTGATCGCGGGGTCGCGCACGAGCGCCTTGACGCCCTCCAGCACCTCCGTGAGGTTGTGCGTGGGGATGTTGGTCGCCATGCCGACCGCGATGCCCATCGAGCCGTTGAGGAGGAGGTTGGGGAGCTTGGAGGGGAGGACGGTGGGCTCCTCGAGCGTGCCGTCGTAGTTCGGCACCATGTCGACCGTCTCCTTGTCGAGGTCCTCCAGCATGTCCTCGGCGAAGCGCTGCATGCGCACCTCGGTGTAGCGCGGGGCGGCGGCCTTGTAGCCGTCGATCGAGCCGAAGTTGCCGTGGCCGTCCACGAGCATGTAGCGCATGTTGAAGTCCTGCGCCAGGCGGACGATCGTGTCGTAGATCGAGGCGTCGCCGTGCGGGTGGTATTTGCCCATCACTTCGCCGACGACGCGGGCGGACTTCTTGTGGGCCTGGGCGTGGGTGTTGCCCATCTCGCCCATCGCGTAGATGCAGCGGCGGTGGACGGGCTTCATGCCGTCGCGCGCGTCGGGGAGGGCGCGGCCGACGATGACGGACATCGAATAGTCGAGGAAGGACTGGTGCATCTCGTCCTCGACGCGGACCGGCGCGACGTTCTGCGCGGAGGGCGCGGGCGGCGCTTCGACGGCGGCGGTTTCGCGGTTTTCGGGGGCGGGCGGGGCGTTGTCTGTCGGGTCGGACATGGCGGACCTTGCGGGATTGCGTGTTGGAAACGCGCATATTCTAGCAAAATGCATTTCGCGACGCAAGCGCAAGCGCGCCCGCGCGCTACGGGCGCGTGCGCGAGGGCTCGGACCGCCGCCGCGGCAACCGCCGCGTTCGTCCATCGCGCGCTGCGGGCGCGTGCGCGAGGGGTTTGAGCGGAGCCACGGCAGGGCCGCGCGCGTCAACGACCGCGCTGGTCGCGCCGACCCCGCCGACCGCTCTTGCGAAGCGCACGGACCGACGCGCCCCGGGCAATCCCACCGTGGATAATTTTTCTCGTTTCTTCTAAAAATGCAAGGAGTTGTCCTTGGTTTTCACCGAAGGACGATCCCGACAGATCCGGCCGCCGGAGCGACGTCGAAGACGGCGCGGCCGTCCGGCGCCGCGACGCGCCGCGCGGGCGCGTCGGCGATTTCCACGGCGACGCTGTCGCGGTCCGCGGGCGCGGCCGCGACGACCGTGAGCGGTTCGTCGTAGCGCGCCGCGTCGGTCCCGAAGGCGAGTTCGGCGGCGGCGAGCGCGCCGTCCGGCGCGGGGAGCGGCCGCAGCCGCGCGGCGTCGCGCTCCGTTTCGTATTTGTGGACCGCGATCGCGGCGCCGGGCCAGAGGCGGCCGTCGGCGCGGCGCCGGTCGATTTCGGCGAGAAGTTTTTCGTGGTCCGCCGCCGGGAAGGCGATCCAGTCGCCGCCCACGCCGTGGAAGAGCAACGCCTCCCAGCCGCCGGACGCTTCCGCGCGGTCGAGAATCGCCCGCGCGTCTTCGAAGGCGTGCATGCCGACGTCCTTGTGGAGCCCTTCGGGACCGCCCGTGTTTTCGGGGCCGAATCCGTGGCGAAGGACTTCGCCGTGCGCCGCCAGGACGGCGGCCTCCTCCTCGGGCGACAGGGTCCAGGGGCAGCCGCCGGGGCGCCCGAACGAAAGCAAGGCGCGGGGAGGCAGGCCGGACATGTCCCGGAGGATCGCGCCGTTGCGGGCGATCGCGTCCGCAAGGCCGCCGGCGCTCGTCCCGCCGCCGTGGCCCCAGGTGTGTTCGCCGAGGACGATTTCCGGGTGCCGGCGGGCGAGCGCGCCCCAGCGCTCGAGCTTCGGCGCGCCGTCGCCCTCGAACCACCCGCAGCACAGGTAGAACGTGCCGGGAATCCGCCGGCGCAGGAGCGAGGGCACGACGATTTCGAACGCGCTGTCCGTGCCGTCGTCGTAGTAGAGCGACACGGCCGCCTTCGCGTCGTCCTTCCAGCGGGCGATGCGCAATGCCGGCGCGGCGGGCTCAACGGACGTAGACATCGAACGTCCCCTTTCCGCCCGTGCTGATGCGGAGTCCCGTCGCCCGGCGCTCGCCGCCGAGGTCGACTTCCGCGGTTTCGCCGGGCGCGAGCCGGCGCGTCACGGCAAAGGACGTCTTCGCGGAGCCTTCGCGGAGGACGACGGAATTGACCGAGACGGAACCGGACGCTCCGACGAGCCGGACCTTTCCGATCGGCTTCGAAGTCGGAATGCCGCATTCGACGGCCGCCCCGGCTTGAAACGAACCGGCGTGGAGAAAGCCCTTCGGGGGCTTCGGCCGCGAACCGCGGGCGTCGCGGTCGCGCTCGTAGCGGTCGCGGTCGCGGCGGTCGCGCTCGTAGCGCCGTGCGTCGCGGTAGCCGCGTTCGTAAGCGTCGTCGTAGTCGTCGTATCGATGGCGCCGCGACCAACGGGCGGTGTCGTAGTCGTAATCGTCGTCGTAGTCCCAGTCGTCCGTCACGCAGGAGACGGAACCGACGGCGAAAACCATCACGACCAACGGGAAAAGAAGAATCCGTTTCATGGCCCGCGATTATACGGCAACGGCGTCGTGAAGGCAACCGGACCGCCCGAACCGGGCGTCAGCGGTCCGCCAGCTCCATCCAGCGCTCGAGTTTCGCCTCGAGCTCCTCGCGCGCGGCCGGGAGGCGGGCGGCGTCCGCCGCGGCCCGCTTCGCGTCGCGGGCGTAGGCGGTGCCGTCCGCCAGCGCCGCTTCGATGCCGGCGATCTCCTTCTCCAGCGCTTCGATCGCGGCCGGGAGCGCTTCGAGCTCGCGCTTCTCGTTGAAGCCGAGACGGCGCGCCTTGCGCGGGGCCTCGGCGTTCGAAGGTCCGGAGGTGTGCGGCCTCGCGGGTTCGCGGTCCTCTTCCGGAACCCTCGAACCGCGCGCGCGGTCCGCGAGAACCGCGGGGCGTTCGCGCGCCCAGTCGGCGTAGCCGCCGGGGCAGAAGTGGACGCGGCCGCCGCCGAGCAGCACGAAGCTCGACGTGACGACGTGGTCGAGGAACTCGCGGTCGTGGCTTACGAGCAGGATCGTCCCGGGGTAGGCGAGCAGCTGCTCCTCCAGCAGCTCCAGCGTCTCGACGTCGAGGTCGTTCGTCGGCTCGTCGAGGACGAGCAGGTTGCCCGGCTGCAGGAAGAGCCGCGCGAGCCCGAGGCGCGCCTTCTCGCCGCCGGAGAGCGCCTTCACGGGCGTCCGCGCGCGGTCCGGCGCGAAGAGAAAGTCCTGCAGGTAGCCCAGGACGTGGCGCGTCGAGCCGTTCACGACGACGCGGTCACGGCCTTCGGCGACGTTCTCCGCGACGCTTTTCTCCGGGTCGAGCGCGCCGCGGAGCTGGTCGAGGAAGACGGGCCGGACGCGCGCGCCGAGCGAGACGCGGCCGGCCTGCGGCGAAAGCTCGCCGAGCAGGAGGCGCAGCAGCGTCGTCTTGCCCGAACCGTTCGGGCCGAGCACGCCGACGCGCTCGCCGCGGAGCACGAGCGCGTCGAGGTTTTCCACGACCGGCGCGGCGGCGCCGGGCCAGGCGAACGTGGCGCCCTCGGCCTTGGCGACGATCTCGCCCGAAAGCGCGCCGGCGGCGACCGAGAACTTCGCCTCCCCGGCGCGGGCGCGGCGTTCGGCGATTTCGGCGCGGAGCTTGAGCAGCGCCTCCACGCGGCCCATGTTGCGCGAGCGGCGGGCGGTCACGCCGTGGACGATCCAGTGCTCCTCCTGGCGCATCTTCACGGCCTTCTTCTCCCAGGCGCGCTCCTCCTGCGCGAGCAGCTCGTCCTTGCGGCGCAGGAACGTCGGCCAGTCGCAGTTCCAGCCGGAGAGGCGGCCGCGGTCGAGGTCGAAGACGCGGCGCGCGACGCGGCGCAGGAACGCGCGGTCGTGCGTGACGAAGACGCACGCCAGGCGGGCGCGGGAAAGGAAAGTCTCGAGCCATTCGACCGACTCGACGTCGAGGTGGTTCGTGGGCTCGTCCAGGAGCAGCAGGTCCGGCTCCGGGGCGAGCGCGGCGGCGAGTTTCACGCGGCGGCGCTGGCCGCCGGAGAGCGACGAAAACGGCGCGTCGGCCGGAACGCCGAGCTGCGTGAGGAAGCGGCGCGCGGCGGCGGTCCCGCCCGCGACCTCGGCGGCCGTGCCGGGCTCGTCGGACGGGACGTCCTGCGAAAGATACGCCGCGCGGAGCCCTTCGGCGCGGACGACCTCGCCGGCGTCCGGCTCGAGCGCGCCGGCCATCACCTTGAGGAGCGTGCTCTTCCCCTCGCCGTTGCGGCCCGTGACGCACGCGCGGTCGCCCGCCTCGACGTTGAGGCGGACGTCCTGGAGCACGGGCGGCCCGCCGAAGGCGACCGACACGTCGCGGAGGGTCAGCAGCGACATGGCCGCGCAGTCTACCGCAACAGCGTCCGCCGCCGCAAGCGCCGCCCGGCCGCTCCTAGTCCCCGCCGAGGGCGTAGAGCGCGACGGCCGCGAGCAGCAGGAGCGCGGCGGCGACGCGGCGCGCGAACACGGCCGCCGAAACGCGTTCCTCCAGTTCCGTGCGTCCGGCGCGCGCCACGGCCAGGCCGAGCGCCACGGAGATGAGCCCGCGCGTGTTCTGGACGATGTTGCCGAGCACGACGCCGCACGTGGCGAAGCACGCGTAGAGCGCGGCCATCGCGCCGAACCACACGGCCGCGTAGGGTGCCGCCCAGCGCAGCCACCCGGCATGCGGCATCGTCGGGCAGAACGGGAGCGCGAACGCGGCGGCGACGGCGCTCGTCAGGTAGATGTAGCCCAGCGAAAACAGCGCGCGCGGACCGAAGTCGGGAAACGCCGGCGCCACGGCCCCGAACGTTTCCCCGATGAGCCAGTCGGCGGCGGAAAAACCCGCGCACGTCGCGAGCAGCCACCCCCACGAAGCGGCGGACAGACGGCGTCCGGCCACGGCGAGCGCGGCGGTCGCGGCCACGACGAGCGCCACGGCGATCCACTGCGCGGCGGTGCACGGCCGCGCGAGGGCGAACGAATAGAACGCCGCGAGCATCGGCACCTTGAGTCCGAGCAGGGGCGAGGCGAGCGAGGCGTCAACCCTCTTGAGCAGCCGGAACATCGTCGCGTTGGCCGCCAGGCAGAAGACGGTGCTCAGCGCGGCCGGAAGCAGCGCGGCGCCCCACGGGACCGGCCCGCGCGCGAGCGGCAGCGTGGCGGCGACGAGCGCGAGCGCGCCCGGCGCCATCAGCAGGAACGCGGGCGGCAGCAGCGTCCACGACGGCCGGCCCGAGAGCCGCACGTAGCGCGCCGAGAGCAGGTAGGAGCTGGATTGCAGGAAGGCCGCGAGGAACCCGACGGCCAGTCCGACGGCGGAAGACATGGTTTCTCGGACCGGAGTTCCGGGACGAGCGCGGACGGCGGCCGCCGCGGCCCGGACCGCGGCGGCGGGCGTGGAGTCTGCCAGAAACGACCGTCGGAATCAATACGCCGGACGCGCCTCGTCAGGCCGCCGCGGGCCGCCGTCGCGTCCGCACGAGGCCCAGCGCCGCCCACAGCGCCTCGTCGAGCGCCTTGAGCGTCCGGTGAGCCGCGAGCAGTTCCCGCGCCTTCGCCCGAGCCGCTTCGAGCCGCGCGGGCGCCGTCGCCGGAAACCACGGCCGCGGCGCGCGCGCGTCCGCGGCGCGCAACTCCGCCGGCACCACGAGCGCGTCCTCCGCAGAATCCGGGTCCGCGAGCCCGCACACGCGCCGGAACTTGTCCGCCATCGCCTTGTAGCGCATCAGCGTCTTGTAGTGCTTCATCAGCGGCCGGCACGTTTCGTCCAGCCACCGCCGCACCC
>JAFTHC010000011.1 GCA_017457625.1 Kiritimatiellia bacterium | reverse complement strand
GATCGTGAACGGTCCGGTGCCGGAGAGCGTCTTCGTCGAGGCCGCGACGGGGGCGAGGGTCTCGGCGCTGTCGCCGGCCCAGACCGTGACGGTCGTCGTGCCGGCGCCGTAGACGTCGAGCGTGCCGCTCGCGGTGATCGTGTGGTGCGAGACCGTCGCGGAGGCGAGGCGCTTGAGAACCGAGCCGCCGTCCGTCTCGAACGCGGCCGGGAGCGTGGCGTCGGCGCCGTCCGTCGTGCGGGCGACGAGGCGCCACCAGCCGTTGGTGCCCGGCAGGACCTCGACGGTGGCCTCGAACGCGTTCTGCGCGTCGACCGCGACGGCGTTCGTCCGCGCGTCGGAGAGGTCCTCCGCGTAGCCCCAGAGAAGGTCGAGCGCGAGGCCCGTGCCGGTGCCGAGGCTCAGCATCGTGCCGGAGATGGTCATCCGGTCGCCGTCGGTGACGGCCGTGGCCGGGCCGATCGTCGGGTTCTCGGCGTCGAGCAGGACGGGCGCGGACCACATCGTGTCGCCGCTCGCCGGGACGATGGCGACGCGGACGACGGGCGTCGCGGCCGCGTCGATCGGGAGCGTGGCGGTCCACGTCGCGTCGTCGCCGGTCGCGACGGCGGCGAGCTGCTGCTTGCCGGTCCAGGCGGAGGGCACGGAGTTCGTGCCGAGGTCGGTCGCGCCCCAGACGGCCCAGACGGCGCCGTCCGGCGCGCCGGACGAAGCCGCGGCCGAGAGATCGACCGCGCTGGCGCCGGAAACCGCCGCGCCGGCGATCTTGAGCGAGCGCGCGGCGCTCGGCCGCAGGAACGAGCCGTCGCCCGGATCTTCGAGCTTCGACATCGACGAGGCGTTGAGCGACTTCGCCCCGGTCGTGTTCCAGCCGAGGCCGAACGCGCGCCCGGCGCCGCCGCCGCCGTTGGACATACGGACCTCGATGGGATACCACCCGGTCGAGGGCGCCGTGTAGGAGCCGAACGTGGCGCCGGCGTTGTATTCCGTGTAGAAGAGCGACGTGCCGTTGACCGTGACCTCGATCGCGTCGTCGACGGATCCGCCGAAGGTGTATTCGACGCCGCCTTCGAGGTAGATGCTGCCCTTGTAGATGAAGCCCGTGTTGTCGCGCCACGAATAGGTGCCGCCGCTCTTGGTGCTCGTGGCGCTGCCGGTCGTGTAGGCCATGATCGCGCCTTCGACCGCCACGGCCTGCGTCTCGTCCCAGACCGCCGCGCGCAGTTCGGGGATGTAGGCGCCCACGCCCGTGACGACCTGCTGCAGGAGGCCCCAGTCGACGGCGAAGCTCTCCGAACCGCCGCCGGCGGTGTCGAACGTGAAGACGTCGCTCGTGCCGGTCTGGCCGCCGTCGTTCGTCGCGACGAAGCGCGCGAGGTAGCGGCGGTTGGGCTTGAGCGGCGAGACCGCCGTGGCGGGGATGGCGCCGACGCCGGCGCCGCTCGCGAACGCGAACGTGTCGGGCGTGCCGGTCCAGCCGTCGGAGAAGGCGTCGGGATCGACCGAGTATTCGAGCGTCACGTCCACCGCCTGCTCCGTGGCGAGCGAGCCGACGGAGACGACGCTCGCCGAGATCGACGCGGTCGTGGCGCCGGCCGCGCAGGAGCCGAAGACGACGACGGGCGGGACGTCCGTGAGGATCGGCAGCTCGGGCACGTAGACCGAGTCGGACCACGAGACGGTGCCGTCCGCGCCGACGCCGCACCAGCGCACGTAGAGCGCGTCGCCGAGTTCGGCGTCCGCGAGCGTGAGCGGGATCGACGAGGCGGCCTCGCTCATCGCGCCGACGGAGCGCGCGTGCGCCCAGGCGTTGGTGTCCTCGCCCGCGTAGGCCGGGCCCCAGACGGCGACCACGTTCGTGAACGCGGGCGCGCCGGCCGGCGCGGAGACGACGCCCGTGAAGGCGGCCGCCGTGCGCATCGCGGAGGCGACGGAGAGCGCGCGGCCGATGCCGGCGCGCGCGTGCAGCGCCGGGGCGTCCGCCTCGGCGGCGCCCTGCGCCTCGATCTCCCAATACATCGTGCCGTCGTAGTTGCGGACGTGGCTGCGGTTGAAGCGCACGCGGATCTGCTTCACGTCGCGCGCGAGCCAGTCGTTGCCGCCCGCGGCGAACGTGGCGAAAGAACCCCACGTCGTGGAGGTCGGCTGCTGGTAGGCGGAGTTCGGGAGTTCCGTCCAGGGCTCGTTCGCGCCCGACCGCACGTCGATGCCCTCGACGGCGATGTAGGACCACTCGCTGTTCACGCCCCAGCCCGCAAAGAAGCGGATGCTCTCGAGGGCGGAGGGCTCGGCGAGCGTGCAGACGACGAGCGAGTTCGTGCCCGTGCCCCAGTAGCGGCCGTCCGTGCGGTTCATCAGGCCGTCGATCATGTCCGTCGTCGTGCCGCCACGGTTGGACGCATTGGAACCCCAGGTGCCGTTCTTCCTGCGGTTCTGGCCGTAGTGGACGGCGCCGCCGTTCTCGGCGCGCAGGAGGTTGTCCGAGAGCATCGAGGTGTCGTTCTCGGCCCAGGTGTCGAGCCGCCACGAGCCGGCCGCGAGGCCGCTCTCGGCGTCCGCGTG
>JAFTHC010000066.1 GCA_017457625.1 Kiritimatiellia bacterium | reverse complement strand
GCGCTCCCCTCCCCCGCCCCGGTCTGTTTCGTGCACGAGGACGCCGGGCCGGACGCCAAGTTCGCCCGCTCCCGCGCCGCCGCCGCGTCGCGCTGCCTCGCGCTCTGCGGCGTCGACGCGCCGCTCTTCCCGTGGGCCGCGCTCACGAACGCGCTCTCGGGTCCCTGCCGCGTCGCGCACCTCGTCTTCCCGCTCCGCGCCAGCGCCGCCGACCTCGCGGCGCTGGACGCCTTCGCCGCGCGCGGCGGCCGCGTCGTCGTCCACTACTCGGACGACCCGGCCCTCGCCGCGTGGTTCGGCCTGCGCGCGCCCAAAATCCCCGGCATCGCGCCGGCGAAGGGCGCCTGGACGGGCTTCGACTTCCTCGGTCCGCCGCCGCTGCACGCGCCCGCGTCCGTCCCGCAGGCCGCGCCGCGCGTCGTCGATTTCGCGCCCGCCGGCAAGGACGTGAAGATCCTGGCGCGGTGGCGGGGCGCGCCCCCCGCCGCGCGACAAGGTCCGCCCGCTCTGCTGCGCGGACCGCGCGGCTTCTGGCTCGCCCGCCCGCTCTACGACGACATGCCGGCCGCCGACGCCTCGCGCCTCCTTCTCTCGCTCACGGCCGCGCTCGAGCCGTCCGTCTGGAAAACCGCCGCCAAGGCGCTCGAGGCGCGGCTGCCGGACGCCGGCCGCCTCCGCAAACTCGCGCTCGAGCTCCGCAAAGCCGCGCCCGGCGCCGCGAAGGCCGCCGTCGCCGCGCGTTTCGACTCGTTCCGGAAGCGCGACGAGGCGCGCCGCGCGAAAACGGCCAAGGGCCTCTACGGCGCTTCGCTGGCGGAGCTCTGGGAGATGGACCGGCTCCTGTTCGAAGCCGAAGCGGTCGCCCGTCCGCTCGGCCCCGACCGCGGCAAGGCGCGCCTGTGCGTCTGGGCCAAGGGCGGCTGGCCGCCCGGGACGAACACGTGGGAGTCGTGCGCCGCCGCGCTCGGCGCCGCCGGCGTGTCGGACGTCTTCCTCTTCGCCGGCTCCCTCTCCGCGTCGATCCCCGCCGCCGCGGGCGCGCCCGCCGACCCGGGCCGCGGCTGGCGCGGCGACCCATTCCCCGCGGCCGTCAAGGCGCTTCACGCGCGCGGCATCCGCGTCCACGCGTGGGTTTTCGCGCTCCAGGCCGACCTCTCGCCCGGCGCGCGCTACGCCGCGCCCGGCGCCTCCAAGCGCCTCCTGCACGCGCCCGGACGCGCCGCCGCGCTGCCGTGGCTCGACCCGGCCGCGCAGGCCAACGGCGACGACCTCTCGGCCTGGCTCCGCTCGCTCGCGGCCGGGACCGGCGTCGACGGCGTGAGCCTCGACTACTTCCGCTACCCCGAGGAGGCGACGGCCGAGGCGAAGGACCCGGCCGCCCTGCGCTCGCTCCTCTCGCGCCTGCGCGCCGACCTGCGCGCCGCCGCGCCCTCGTGCGAGCTTTCCGTGAACGTCTACGCCTACGTTTCGACCATCGGCCAGGCGTGGGACGAATGGCTCGAGGCCGGTCTCTTCGACACGGCGCTCGTGATGAACTACGCGCCCGACCTCCCGACGTTGCGCCGCTACATGGCGCAGCACCCGCGGAACCGCAAGCGCCAGATCTGCGGCGTCGGCGCCGCGAGCAACCAGTCGCTGCTCTCCCCGCGCGAACTGCTCGAGCAGCTGCGAGAAGCGTTCCGCGGCGGCTACGCCGGCGCCGCGGTCTACCCCTTCGACGTCCGTTTCCTCGCCGACTGGGCGCCGGCGCTCCGCCTCGCGCGGTAGCCGGCGGCGGCCGCCGCGCCCGCGGCGAGGCGGCCCGCGCTAGGAGTCGCGGATCTCGACGTGCAGCTTGTTGCGCAGCACGTTCTTCACTTCCTCGTGCGCCTTGTTGACCTCGTCGTCCTTGAGCGTGCGGTCGGCGGCGCGGTAGAGCAGGCGGTAGGCCAGCGAAACCTTCCCCTCGCCGAGCGACTTGCCGCGGTAGACGTCGAAAAGCGACACGTCCGCGAGCAGGTCCTTCGGAGCGGCCTTGCGGACCGTCTTGACGATCTCCTCGTGCGTGACGCCCGCCGGGGCGACGAGCGCGATGTCGCGCTCGGTGCCGGGCAGGGTCGGGACGTCCTTGGCCTTCGCGACGCGGAAGGCGTTCGCGAGGAGCGGCGCGCGGCGCAGCTCGAACATCGCCACGGGCGACCCGATGCGGTTCTTGCGGCAGAGGGACTGCTTCACGAGGCCGAACATGCCCGCGGGCCGCCCGGCGAGGATCGCGACGGCGGCCATCCCGGGCTCGAAGCCGTCCAGGTCGCGCGGCTCGAGCCGGAGGGCCGGCGCGTGCAGCGCGGCGCAGAGCGCTTCGAGCGCCCCTTTGAGCCAGAGCAGCGACTCGAAGGGCTCGACCTTGCGCATGCGGTCGGTGCCGTCGCGCCCGGCGAAGCCCATGACGGCCGCGCAGACGCGGTCGTCCTCGAGCGGCGAACCGTCGACGGCGGCCGTGAAGACGCGGCCCATCTCGAAGACCGCGGCCGTGCCGACGCCGCGCGACTGGTTGTAGGCGAGCGTCGAGAAGACCTGCGGCACGAGCGAGTCGCGCAGCACGGAGTGGTCCGCGCCCACGGGGTTCGGGATGCGGATGCGGTGTTCGGCCTGCGAGGAGAAGAACGGATCGAGCACCGCGGGGGACGTGAACGAGTAGTTCATGATCTCGTTGAAGCCGAGACCGGCCAGCGCGTGGCGGCAGAGGGTCGCGGCGCGGGCGGGCGCGTCGTCCGCCCCCGCGACGACGCGCGAGGCGGGCACGACGTCCGGCAGCGCGGCGAGGCCGTTCATGCGCGCGACTTCCTCGATCAGGTCGCACTCGTCCGTGCAGTCCAGGCGCCACCTCGGCACGACGAACGACGCGCCGTCCGCGTCGCGCGATTCGACCTTGAAGCCGAGCCCCTCCAGGATCGAAACCTGGCGGTCGGCCGGCAGGTCCATGCCGATCACGTCCGTCGCGCGCTTGAAGCGCAGCCGCACGACGCGCGGGGCGGGGTCGCGGTGGTCGTCGAGCACCGTGCCGGAGGCGACGGTCGCCGCGTCGTATTTCACCAGGAGGTGGCACGCGCGGCGCGAGGCCCAGTCGACGAGGAACGGGTCGACGCCGCGCTCGTAGCGGTGCGAGCTTTCGGTGTGCAGGTCGAGCTTCGTCGCGGTCGACTTGATGCCGGGCGCGGCGAAGGAGGCCGCCTCCAGCAGGACCGAGGTCGTGTCCGGCTCGATCTCCGAGCCCTCGCCGCCCATCACGCCGGCGACGGCGAGCGGCCCTTCCGGGTCGGCGATGAGCAGCATCGAGGGGTCCAGCTCGCGGTCCTGCCCGTCGAGCGTGCGGATCCGCTCGGCCTCGCGGGCGTTGCGCACGACGATCGAGTGCCCGCCGCGGACCTGGCGGTAGTCGAACGTGTGCAGCGGCTGGCCGCATTCGAGCATGACGTAGTTGGAGACGTCCACCACGACGTCGATCGAGCGCATGCCGCAGAGCTCGAGGCGCTTGCGCATGAAGTCGGGCGACGGGAGGCGCTCCACGTGCGGCAGCACGCGCGCCGTGTAGGCGGGGCACGCCGCGGGGTTTTCGATGCGGACGGAGCAGAGGTCCTTGGCGGCCGCGTCGGGCAGCTCGGGAAAGTCCACGGGCGGCAGCTTGAGCGGGCGGCCGAGGATGGCGGAGAACTCGCGGGCGATGCCGAGGATCGAGAGGCAGTCGCCGCGGTTCCACGTGATCTCCACGTCGAAGACCGTCTCCGGCTTCATGTCCGCGTAGAGCTCCGAAAGCGGCGTGCCGGGCTTCACGGCGGGGTCGAGCTCCAGGATGCCGGCGTGGTCGGCCGAGATCTTGAGCTCGCGCGCAGAGCAGAGCATGCCGAAGCTCTCGACGCCGCGCAGCTTGCCCTTCTTCAGCGTCTCGCCGCTCTCGGGGACCTTGGCGCCGACGTGCGCCAGCGGCGTCACGAGGCCGGCGCGGCAGTTCGGGGCGCCGCAGACGATCTGCAGGTCCTTCTCGCCGTCGAAGACGGTGCACACGTGCAAGTGGTCGGAATCGGGGTGCGGCTCGCAGGTCTTCACGAGCGCGGCGCAGATGCCGGTGAAATCGACGCCGACCTCCTCCACGCCCTCGATCTCGATGCCCGCGAACGTGATGCGGTCCGCGAGCTCCTTGACGGAGAGGTCGGAAATGTCGATGTAGTCGGCGAGCCAGCTGACGGGAAGTTTCATGGGTGTTTTCCTCGTGGTCGCGCGATTCTAGTATAAACCGCCCTCGCGGCGCAAGCGCCCGCGCGCGCCGGGGCGCTACTTGCGGGAATCCTCGTTGGCGGATGAGCGCAGGACGGCGACGAAGGCTTCCTGCGGGACGTTCACGGTCCCGAACTGCTTCATGCGCTTCTTGCCTTCCTTCTGCTTGTTGAGGAGCTTCATCTTGCGCGTCACGTCGCCGCCGTAGAGCTTCGCCGTCACGTCCTTGCGGAACGGCCGGATGTCCTCGCGCGCGACGATCGTCCCGCCGATCGCCGCCTGCACCGGGATCTTGAACATGTGCGGCGGGATCGCGTCCTTGAGGGCCGCGCAGATGTCGCGGCCGCGGGCGCGCGCCCGGTCGCGGTGGACCATGCACGAAAAGGCGTCCACGGGGTCGCCGTTGAGGAGGATGTCCATGCGCACGATGTCCGAGCGCTGGTAGCCGGCCGGGACGTAGTCCAGCGACGCGTAGCCGTGCGAGACGGACTTGAGCGTGTCGTTGAAGTCGACGAGGATCTCGTTGAGCGGCAGCGTGCAGGTGAGGATCACGCGGACGCCGTCGAGCGAGTCGGTCTTGTCCACGGTGCCGCGGTGCTCCATCACGACGCGCATCATGTCGCCGATGCACGAGCTCGGCGTGATGATCGTGGCGCGGATGAGGGGCTCCTCGATGAAGTCCACGTCCGCCGGGTCTGGCAGGCGGATCGGGTTGTCGATCTCCTCGACCTTGCCGCCCGTGGTGTGGACGCGGTAGACGACGGCGGGGTTGGTGGAGATGACGTCGCAGTTGAACTCGCGGCGCAGGCGCTCCTGCACGATCTCCATGTGCAGCAGCCCGAGGAAACCGCAGCGGAAGCCGAAGCCGAGCGCGACGGAGCTCTCCGCGTGCCACGTGAAGGCGGCGTCGTTGAGCTGGAGCTTCTCGAGCGAGACGCGCAGCTTCTCGTATTCGTCGGTCGTGACGGGGTAGAGCCCCGCGAAGACCATCGGGCGCACCTCGCGGAAGCCGGGCAGCGGCTCGGGCGCCGGCGTGGCGCGCAGCGTGACCGTGTCGCCGGTCTTCACCTCGCGCGGGTCCTTGACGGTGCCGATCAGGTAGCCCACCTGACCGGGCGCGAGCGACGCGACGGGCTGCATCTTCGGCGTGAAGATGCCGACCTCCTTGACCTGCGTCTCGAGGCCCGTGCCCATGAACTTCACCCAGTCGCCGGCCTTGACGGAGCCGTCGACGACGCGCACGTAGGGGATCACGCCGCGGTAGGGGTCGAAGAGCGAGTCGAAGATGATGGCGCGAAGCGGGCCGTCCGGGTGCTCGGACCGGGGCGGCGGGACGAGGTGCACGAGCCGCTCCAGCAGGTCCTTCACGCCCGCGCCGGTCTTGGACGAGACGAGCGCGCAGTCGTCCATCGGGATCGCGAGCGCCTCTTCGACCTGGTGCTTGCAGCCGGGGACGTCCGCGCTCGGCAGGTCGATCTTGTTGAGGGCGGGGACGATCTCGAGGTTCGCCTCGAGCGCGAGCAGCGTGTTGGCGACGGTCTGCGCCTGGACGCCCTGCGCCGCGTCGACGAGCAGCACCGCCGCTTCGCACGCGGCCATCGAGCGCGAGACCTCGTAGGAGAAGTCGACGTGGCCGGGCGTGTCTAGGAGGTTGAGCAGGTAGGTCTTGCCGTCGTCCGCCTCGTAGCTCATCGAGACGGGGTGCGACTTGATCGTGATGCCGCGCTCCTGCTCCAGGTCCATCGAATCGAGCAGCTGGTCGTGGAACGTGCGCGCGTCCACGGCGTTGGTGAGCTCCATGATGCGGTCGGCCAGCGTCGACTTGCCGTGGTCGATGTGGGCGATGATGCAGAAGTTGCGGATGTTCGAGAGGTCGGGCATCGCGGGGATCGGGGCGGCTCGGGACGCGCTAGTAGGAAAGAAGGCTCCCGCCGATGTATTCGCGGAGGATGGAATCCCCCGGGACGGACTGCGACGGGATCGGGTGGAAATTGAGCAGCAGCCGCATCAGGCGACGCGCCGTGGCGTATTCGGGGTCGGAGGGCTTGATTTCCGAGAGCAGGACGAACGCGAAGGGCCAGAGGACGGGCAGTTCGTAGTCGAGCGCGGAGTTGAACGCGGCGTCCGCGGCGTCCTGGAACGGGAAAATCCACCGCTCCTCGCCGCGGCGCACGCCGGCCCACATCGCGATCGTGTCCTTCGCGCTGCGGCCGCGGAACTGGTGGTCGCGCACGATGCGGCGCAGGAGGCGGTTGTCGGTCGTCGAGAGGACGTTCGTGTCGTCGATCCCGAGCTGCGTGACGGCGGAGAGGAAGATGCGGAACTTCTCCGCGTCCGGGATGCCTCGCGTGAGGACGGGGTTGAGGGCGTGGATGCCCTCGAGGAGAAGGACGTCGGCAGGGCCGAGGCGCAGCGAATCGCCGGGCCAGCTCGGGGCCTTCGCCTTGAAGTCGAACGTGCGGCGGCGGATTTCGAGGCCCGCGAGCAGCGCCTTGAGGTCGCGGCGCAGCGCGGGGACGTCGACGGCGCGTATGTGTTCGAAGTCGGGCTTGCCGTCCGGCCCGACCGGATCCTGGTCTTCGGGGACGAAGTAGTCGTCGGTCGAAAGCGTCACGGGCCGCAGCCCGAGCACCTGCAGGTGGATCGCGAGGCGCTTGCAGCTCGTGGTCTTGCCGGCGGCGGACGGCCCGGCGATGAGCACGAGGCGCGGCCGCGGCCGGCGGCCGGCGATGCGTTCGGCCAGGCGCGCGAACGTCTTGTCGTGGAGCGCTTCGCTCATCTGCATCACGTCGCGGATGCGGCCCTCGGCGATCGCCTCGTTGAGTTCGGCCGCGCAGCGCACGCCCAGCAGCTCGCCCCAGCGCGCGTGCTCGCGGTGGATGCGCATCAGGCCGGGCTGCGCGGCGAACGGCGCGAGACCGCGCGGGTCGGCCGCGGGCGGCAGGCGCAGGACGGCGCCGCCCTCGTGCCGGACGATCTCCGCGGGCGAGAGCAGTCCCGTGCGCGGCAGCGCGGGCCCCTGGTGCAGCTCGCGGAACTCCGCGCAGGCCTGCAGGAGGACGACCGGGTCGTTGCGGTGGCGCAGGAGCCCGACCTTGTCGTGCTGCCCGGCGGCGGCGAACAGGCCGAGCGCCTCCTCGTAGCCGCAGGGGATTTCGTCGATCGGCAGGTCGGCGGCGACGATCGCGGCGAGCTCGCGCGAGAGGGCGCGCGCCTCGGCGGCCGACACGGGGCGTTCGGCGCCGCGGTCGCCCTCGCGCAGCGTGAAGAACATCCCGCCGGACAGCGAATGGCGCACGCGCAGGCGCAGCGCGGGCAGCGCGCGGCCCGCGGCCATCGCGAGCAGCATGCAGGCGGTGCGGCGGAAGACGCGGCGGCCGTCGCCGTCGCGCGCGGTGAGGCCGACCAGCGTCCCGTTGAAGGCGGCCGGCGCGCGCAGGGAGACGACTTCGTTGTTGAAGAGCGCCGCCACGTGCGGCAGGCCGTCCGGCGCGGCGGAGGGCAGCAGCTCGCCCATGCGCGTGCCGGCGGGGACGGTTTCCGTGACGGTCCGCCCGCCTCGCCGGACGCTGATTTTGACGGTTGGTGGAGGATTCATGACGCGCCGCATTCTAGCACGAAAGCCCCGGCTTGTCACCCGCCTGGAAACGCGTTTCGTATTTGGTCGGGGTTGGGGGCGGCGCATGAGGCGGGGCGGGCGCACGGTCTCATGCGCCGCACTTGGAGGCGTAGCCGAAAATGCCGGGTCGGCGCGTTCGGGACGCCCGCGCGGGAGTCCCCTCCAGTTCGCGGATTCACGGGGCGGCTTGTCACTGCCGCGCCTTCGCCGCCCCGTTTCGTCCGGTTGCTCGCGGCCGAGCCGCTCGTCTACAAAAATCAACTACGGTGGAATTGGATGTTTTCAAGGGGTTGCGAGCGGCGAAGCGACGGCCGGGGAATGCGAGGCGGGATGCGGCGCGTGCGGGGGGGACAGCGAGAAGGCCGCGCGATCGGGAACAGCTTCTCATGCGACGCCGCCGCATGCGACGACGGTGCGGCCCACCGATTCCCGGCCGAATACGCCGCGGCGCGCCGCGCGCCGCTTGACGCCGGCGCGGCATCTCGGGTAGCATACCGCCCCGCCATGCTGATCGAACAAGCCAAGGGCGCCGACCGCGCCGAACTCCTCGACTTCCTCTACGCCGTCTTCACGCGCGGCAACCCGAACCACCCGCGCTTCGAGACGTTCTGTGACGACCTCTTCGAACCGGACGACGAAACCATGGGCCGCCACCTCGTCGTGCGCGAAGGCGGCCGCATCGTTTCCTGCGTGGGCGCCTACCCGATGGACCTGCACCTGGCGGGGTGCCGCATCCGTTTCGCCGGCATCGGCCAGGTTTCGACCGCGAAGGAGGCTCTCGGAAAAGGGTACATGAGCGCGCTCTTGAAGGCGCAGCTCGAGCGCCTGAAGGGCGAGGGCGTGAAGCTCGTCTGGCTCGGCGGCCGCCACGACCGCTACTCGCACTTCGGTTTCGAGGCCGCGGCTTGGTTCCAGAGCGCCTGGTTCGATTCGCATTCGCTCGAACGCGCGCCGCGCTCGCGCGCCGTCGCGAAGATCGGCGAAGGACCGGCCGCGCCCGTCACGCCCGCGATGTGGGAACTGCGCCGCCGCACCGATCCGTTCGTCGACGAACCGTTCGAGCGCTGGCGCAAGCGCCTCGGCCGCATCAAGTGCGAAGTCTGGACCGCCACGCCCGCCGGCGCCGCGGAACCGGACGCCTGGGCCGTCTACTCGGCCGAACACAAGAAGATCGTCGACTACGCGGGCGCGCCCGGAGGCATCCTGGAAATCGCCGCCGAGACCGTCAAGATCGCGAATTCGCTCATCGTCACGGTCGGGTCCTCCGACGTCGGGCTCATGGACGCCCTCCGTCCCTGGACCGGCGGGATCGGCCTCGGGATGGGCATGCTGCTTTCGCTCGACAACGCGGCCCTGCTCGACGCCTACGCGCCGCTCTTCCCGGCGGGAGCGCCACTGCCGGACCCGTCGCTGCCGTCGCCGGCGTTCGTGCGCGCCTTCTTCGGGCCGCGCCCGGACGGCGCTCCGACCGCGCCGTTCTTCTTCCCCGACCTCTGCCACGTGTAGCGCGGGGCGCTACCGGCGCGGCGCGGCCGCCGCGGCGGGCCGGAGATGGTCGCGGACGAGTCGTTCGAGCCCTTCGGTGTAGCTGCGCAGGCCGAGCCCGGCGACGCGGCCGACGCACGCCGGCCGGATCACGGAGACGCGCCGGAACGGTTCGCGCGAGTCGACGTCGGATATGTGCACTTCCATCGTCGGGACCCGGGCCAGCAGCAGCGCGTCCAGCAGCGCGTAGCTGTAGTGCGTGTAGGCGCCCGCGTTGAGCACGATGCCGGCGGCGTAGTCCATCGCCTCGTGGACCGCGTGGCAGAGCTCGCCCTCGCAGCCGCTCTGGAAGAAGCGCGGCTCCACGCCGAGCTCGGCGCACTTCTCCGCGAACGCCTTCTCCACGTCGGCGAGCGTGAACGTCCCGTAGTGCGCGGGATCGCGCTTGCCGAGCATGTCGAGGTTCGGGCCGTTGAGCAGCAGGACGACGGGTTTCTTCATGGCGCCCCATTCTACCGCAGGCGCGGCGCGCCGCGCAAGCCTACCGGCGGATGCGGCCGCCCTGGCCCTCGGGCAGGGCGGCGGCGGCGGCGGCCGGCTTGGCGGAGGGGTTGCGCGAGCGCTGCATCATGCGGCTCGCGACCACGGCGAGGACCGTGACGAGCATCATGAGCGTGGAGAGCGCGTTGATTTCCGGCAGGTTCGGGCTGCGCTTGATCATGCCGTAGACCTTCACCGGCAGCGTTTCGGCGCCCGCGCCGTTCACGAAGAACGTGATCACGAAGTCGTCGATCGAGAGCGTGAAGGCCAGCATGCCGCCCGCGGCGATCCCGGGCAGCAGCAGCGGGAACTGCACTTTCCAGAACGTCTGCCACGGGTTGGCGCCGAGGTCGCGCGAGGCTTCCAGGAGCGCGCCGTCGAAGTCCTCCAGGCGCCCGAGCACCGCCATCGCCACGTAGCTCACGCAGAACGTCGTGTGCGCGAGGAACACCGTGAGCAGGCTCAGCTCCAGCCCGATCGAGATGAAGAAGAGCAGCAGCGAGATGCCCATCAGGATGTCCGGCAGCACCAGGTGCGTGTAGAGCAGCCCGTAGTGCGCGCCCTGGATCTTGCCCTTGAACTTGCTGATCGCCAGCGCGGCGAGCGTCCCCAGGACGACCGACGCGACCGTCGCCCCCACCGCGACCTCGATCGTGTTGCCGAGCGCCTGCCAGATCTCGTGGTCGTGGAAGAGCCGGTCGTACCACTTGAACGTGAAGCCCTTCCACGGGCCGCAGTAGCGGTCCGTGTTGAACGAGTTCACGACGAGCACGACGATCGGCACGTAGAAAAAGAGCAGGATCGTCCAGAAGACGCCCCGCGAGCGGCGTTCCATGCGCTTCATGAGGCGCCTCCTTCCCGGCGGCGGCGGCCGCCCGAGTTGCCCATGTTGGACGACGAGCCGAGCGAGCGGACGACGTCCGTTTCGGTCGCGCCGATGTGCCGGCGCCGGAAGACGAGCCACGCGATCCCCGGCGGCACGAGCACGCCGAGCATGAGCAGCGCCGAGAGGGCGCTGGCGTGCGGCAGGTTGCGGTCCGGGATCGCGCGCTGGTAGATCTTGGAGCCGATCATCTCGGCGTCCGGTCCGCCGACCATGTCGGGAATGACGTAGGAGCCCAGCGCCGGGATGAGCACCATCAGGACCGCCGAGTAGATGCCGGCCTTGACGCCCGGGACGAACACGTTCACGAACGCGCGCACCGGCCGCGCGCCGAGGTCGAGCGCGGCCTCCAGCAGCGCGAAGTCGAACTTCTCCGCCGCCGCGTAGAGCGGCAGGATCGCGAAGGGCAGGTAGGTGTAGACCATCACCACGAGGATCGCGAGCGAGTTGTAGAGCAGCGGCGCGCCGGGCGGGACGATCGAGCAGACGCCCGCGCCGATGCGGGCGGACGCGAAGGCGATCCACAGCTTCGCGCACCAGAGCGCGCCGGCGACCGTCGCGGCGAGCAGCGCCGCGCACGCGGCCTTGCCGCGCGCGGTGGACGACATCCGCCACGAGTTGAGCAGGAAGACGGAGAGACACCCCGCGCCGAAGAGCAGCGCGAAGAGCATCACGTCCTGCAGCGCGAGGAAGCCCGCCGCCCCGAGGTCCGTGTGCAACGCGCGCGCCAGCGCGGCCTGCGGGTGCAGGAGGTTCTTCCACGCGAAGACGCGGATGAGGAAGCTCGTCCAGAACGGCAGGATCACCAAGCCCACGAGCACGGAGCGCCACTTGGCGCTCGTGCGCGCCATCGCGAAGGCGCACGGCAGCGCGATCCCGATCGAAAGCGCCGTCGCCACGACCGAAAGCCAGATCGTGCGCCAGACGATCGAGGGGTAGTTCGGGTTGGAGATCGTCTTCCACGTCTCGAGCGTCCAGCCGGTGCCGATGCCGCCGTCCACGGCGGTCGGGCGGAACGTGAGCATGAACACGATCGCCGTCGGGACGACGAAGAAGAACGTCATCCAGAGGAACGAGGGGGCGGTGAGCGCGAGCTCGCCGCCGTGGTGGCGGATGCGCCGCCACAGCCCCATGCGGGGGCGGCCGGCCGCGTCCGTCATTTCGCGGCCTCGGCGTCTGCGGCGCCGGCGGGGGCCGGCGCGGGGGCGGGGGCGGCGCCCGCGTCGGACGCCTCTTCGGTCGGGTGCGGCAGCATCGCCTCGTCCTGCTCGGCGTAGCTCTCGAGCATGAAGCCGTCGTCCGCGTGCCACGACAGCCAGACCTTCTCGTCCCAGCCGATTTCCTGCTGGTCCAGGAGGTAGCGGTTGTGGACCTGCATGACGGAGAGCTCCCAGCAGTCGTCCTTGCTCGCGCCGCGCCACACCCAGAAGCGCGTGTAGGCGCCCTGGTAGATCTTCTGGTCGACCGTGCACTCGTAGACGTTGACCTTGCCGCCGTGCAGGTCGGCCGGCTTCTCGTGCGTGAGGTGCATCTTCTCCGGGCGCACCGAGAGGTAGACCTTCGCGCCGGCCTTGATGTGCTTGTCGTTGAAGCAGACGATCTCGCCGAAGTCCTCCACGGACACGCGGCAGTAGTTCTCGTCGACGAGCTTCGTCACCGTCCCCTCGAAGAAGTTCGTGTCGCCGATGAACGCCGCCACGAACGAGCTGCGCGGCGCCTCGTAGAGCGCGGCGGGCTTGTCGATCTGCTCGACCTTGCCGCGGTTCATCACCGCGATGCGGTCCGAGAGGCTCATCGCCTCGCCCTGGTCGTGCGTGACGTAGAGGAACGTGATGCCGACCTGGTCGTGGATGCGGTCCAGCTCGATCTGCATGTGCTGCCGCAGCTTCAGGTCGAGCGCGGCGAGCGGCTCGTCGAGGAGCAGCACCTGCGGCTCCAGGACGAGCGCGCGGGCGATGGCGACGCGCTGCTTCTGGCCGCCGGAAATCTGCGTGGGCTTCTTCCACTCCTGCCCCTCCATCTGGATGAGGCGGAGCATGCGGCGCACGCGCTCCTCGATTTCGTCCTTCGGGCGGCGCTGCAGCCGCAGGCCGAAGGCGATGTTGTCCCAGAGCGTCAGGTGCGGGAAGAGCGCGTAGTTCTGGAAGACCGTGTTCACGCGGCGCTTGTCCGGCGGCATGGCGGTCACGTCCTTGCCGTCGAGGAAAATGCGGCCCGCGTCCGGCCGTTCGAAGCCGGCCAGCATGCGCAGGAGCGTCGTCTTGCCGCACCCGCTCGGCCCGAGGAGCGAGAAGAACTCGCCCCGTTTCACGTTGAAAGTGACGTCGTCCACGGCCGTCATGGCCCCGAAGCGTTTCGTCACGCCCTTGAACACCAGGAAATCGTCCATCGTCGATGACCCCGAGTGCTGCGGAGGGTTCCCCTCCATTGGTTCTTGCGTGAAAAGTCCGCGCCGGCGGCGCGGACCCCGAGCGCATCGGAAAATGGTCGGGGTGTCGAGATTTGAACTCGAGACCTCTTGCACCCCAAGCAAGCGCGCTACCAGGCTGCGCCACGCCCCGACGGTGTTCCGAAGCGCCGCCGCTCGCGCGGCGACGGGTGGGAAAACTACCAAATGCGCCACCCGAAGTCAATAGCGATTTTCCGCTTCACGGCGGCGCCGGTTTCGGGTATGATTCAGGCCCCGTCCGCGGCGCTCCGCGCCCTCCCCATCCCCACCTACCCCCCCCCCCCCGCCCCCCCCCAT
>JAFTHC010000065.1 GCA_017457625.1 Kiritimatiellia bacterium | reverse complement strand
TGAACGTGTTGTGCGTGGCGGAGCCGGCGACGGTTCCGGGAAACCCGTCCGTGAGGTCCGGCATCGTGCCGAACACGGTCGGGATCGCGAGCCATCGGCCGGCCGAACTCGAAACGTCGCCGTCGAACAGGCGCTCCCCGGTGAACGTCGAGTAGGAGGCGGACGCGGTCACGGTGCAGCCCGAGAGGTCCAGCTTCGTCGCTTCGAAATCGTCGAGCGCCGGGTCGAGCGTCCCGGTGATGTCCTGTCGCCCGTCGAAGAGAACCGAGTCCGTGGGACCGGCCGGCGCCGGAACGGAGAGCGCCGACAGCGCCGCGAGAGCGGTCAACACGGAACGGAGCGAACGGTCTTTCATGGGCGTTGCATTCTTGTGGCGGGGTCCGTGGCGCGAATCCGCCGCGCCCGACGAAAAGCGATTCTCGCAGAAACCGCCGACCGCCGCAAGGGTGATTTTTTTTCTTGTCTGGGTGAGTTTCAAGTTGAAATGCGCCGGGCGTTGCGGTAGAATCCCACCGCATGAAACCGGACTGCCTTCTCCGGCGCGCCTCCGACCGGGCGGCGCTCGAACGGATCGCCGCGCGCGACCCGGCGCGCGCGGCGCGGCGGGCGCGGATGGTGCTCGCGGCGGCGGACGGCGTCCCGATCCGCGAACTGGCGCGGCGCGAGGGCGTGGACCGGAACACCGTCCGGCTCTGGCTGCGGCGCTTCGCGGCGGCGGGCGTCGCCGGCCTCGAGGACCGTCCGGGGCGGGGCCGCCCGCGCGGCCGTTCTGCGCGGGGCGGCGGCCGCGCCGGCGGTCCGCGGGGCGCCGTCCGGCTCGACGCGCTGGTGCGGCGCATCCGCGACCGGATCGCCACCGGCGCGGTCCGGCCGGGCGCGCGCCTTCCCGCGCCGGCGGCGGAAGCCGCGCGCCGCGGCGTCGGCGAGACGACGCTCCGCCGCGCCTACCGCGCGCTGGAGCGCGAGGGGTTTCTCGTCCCCGGGGCCCGGGGCGCCGGCCCCGCCGCGGCGGACGACGCGCCCGACCGCGGGCGGCACCTGCTCGTCCTCGGCGCCGCCCCGAAGACCCCGGAGAGTCTCGACGGCTTCGACCGCGCGCTCCGTGCGGCGGCGAAGGCGCTCGGCGCCGCACGCGGCGTCGCCTTCGACGAGGCCCGGCCGGGGCGGGATGTCTCCGCGCCCGACTACGCGCGGCTCCGGGCCGACTGCCTGCGCCGCCGCTGGCAGGGCGTCTTCTTCCGCAACTTCGCCGCGGAGGAAACGGACCATCCCGCGTCGATTCCGCGGCTTCCCGGACTGCCGATGAGCGGCTGCTGGCTCCGACCCCGCCGCATCTCCCCGCGCGTCCTCCCGGTCGAGGGCTGGGGCGGCGTCCCCGACCGCGTCGCCGCAGCCCTCGTGGAGGAATGCCGCGCCGCCGGGCGGCGGCAGATCGTCTTCCTCGCGGCCCGCACCCCGCAGAACGAGCCGAACGAGCGCGAAGCTGCGCTGCGGGCCGCCGCCGCGCGGGCGGGCCTGCGGTGCGGTCCGTTCGGATTCCAGACCCTTTCGCTCACCGACCCCGCGCAGACGCGGCGCCTGTTCGACCTGCTCGTCTCGCACCCGCTCGCGGCGTTCGACGCCGTGGCCGTCCTCAACGACAACCTCCTGCGGCCCTTCTGCGACGCGCTTCTCGCCGCGCGCGGCGCCGCGCGCGCGCGTCGGGTCTTCCTCGCGAGCCACGGCAACGCGCCCCTCCTGCCGGAGGTGCCGCTGCCGGTCGTCTTCCGGGGCGTGGACGCCACGGCGACCCTCGTCTCCTACCTCGACTGGAGCGACGCCCTACGCGCCGGCGAGCGCAAGGTGCCCGGCCCCGCCGTTGCGTTCTTCCGCGAGGACCGCCGCAGCTGATCCCCCGCGGGCGCCTCGCCCGGCGGCGCCGGCGGCGCGGATGCGGCCCGCAAACGGGAAACGGCCCGGCGGACGCTTGTCGCGGCTTGTTAAGGGGGGGGGGTCGTTGACGGCGAGAATTGCCGATGCCGGGATGGCATGTCAAGCAAGATTTTTTCGCAAGGGGGCGGCGCCGAGGCGTGCGAGGAGGCGGTCCGGGGCGGCGAAGAACGGCGGCTCGTCGAAGAACGCGGCGGGCGCGGCGTTCGTGGCGGGGTCCGCGGGACGGTCCGCGGGAAGCGACGGACGCGCGGCCGGGGCGTTCGTGGACGCGACCGCGGCCGGGAACGCGCCGGGGGCGGCGCCGGGTCGGCGCGCGACGCAGGGCGCGGCGTCCTCGCGCGCGCCGCCCGCGGCGGGGCGCGCGCCGCCGAGCGGCGAAAAGATCGCGCCGCCGAGCGCGCCGAAGAACGCGGCGAAGAAGAGCGGCGCGAAGCGCAGCGCCGCGCGGCGCCAGGTCGAGGAGCATTCGGGGTTCCAGCGGTAGCCGTAGCCGCGGACCGTCTCGATGCCGGCGGCGGCGCGGCCGAGCTTGCGGCGCAGGGCCTTCACCATCGCGTCGACGGCGCGCGGCGTGGTGTTGCCGCCGCTTTCGCCGTGCAGTTCGCGCAGCAGCGCGCCGCGGGCGACGACGCGCCCGGGCTTCGAGGCGAGAACGGCCAGGACGCGGACCTCCGTGGGCGTGAGCGCGACGGGCGCGCCGTCGACCTCGACCTCGCCGGACTCGGGACGGATCGCCAGCGGGCCGCTTTCAAGGACGCGCGGCGGCACGGGCTTGCGGAGCCAGGACGCGGCGAGCAGGGCGAAGGATTCGGGCGGCGGTCGCGGCATCGAGAAGTCGGCGCCGGCTTCGAGCGCGGCGCGGACGCCCTCCGGCGCGAGGTCCGCGGAGAGCACGGCGATCCGCGCCGCGGGCGCGGACGCCCGGACGTCGCGACAGAGCGCGAGCGCGGCGGCGCCGAGCGCGTCGCGGTCGAACGCGGCGAGGGCGGGCGGCTCGCCGGCGCCGCGCAGCGCGGAACGGGCGGCGGCGGCGTCCGGCGCGTCGCGCCAGGCGAGCCCCGACGCGGCGGCGCGCACCGCGGCGCGCCACGGCGGGTCGGGGACGCCGAGGAGAATCCACGGCTCCGGCGGCGGCGCCGCGTCCCTGCGATCGTTCGGTGTGTCGTGCATGGCGCGGATTCTGCCATACCCGCCCGGCCTCGCGCAATCCCCCGCGGACGAATTCACGGAACATTCACAATCGGTCCGTCGCGCGGAATCACCCCGGCCGAACTCCTCGCCGCCAACCCGCAGATTGCGGATCCCGACCTCGTCCGCGTCGGCCAGTCCATCTACATTCCGATCCCTTTGAGGCGGTCCGAACCGGCACCTTGATCCACGCCACACGTTTCGTGGAACCGCTTTCGCTGCGCTCAAATTCAACCGAATGAATTAGTCAAATATGACCGAATGAATTTTTAAAATCTGACCGAATGGAGTTGACAAATTCGACCGAATGGACTAGTCTTGTGCGCCGTTGGAGACCTCCAGATGGATATTCCGGGATACAGGCCGGACCGGATCGGCTGATTGGGGACTTGAACACGTTCGGATTCCTGTTCGAGGCGCTGGCCGAGCGCGACCTTCGCGTCTACTGCGAAAGCTTCGGCGCGTCGCTGTTCCACTACCAGGACTACGCGAACCGGGAGATCGATGCCGTGATCGAGCTTGAAAACGGCGACTGGACCGCCATCGAAATCAAACTCGGCGCGAACCAGGAGGAAGAGGCCGCGGCCGGGCTTCTGGCGATTCGCGACGACATCGCGCGGCAGAAGGGCGGACGTCCGCCGTCCGCCCTCGTGGTCCTTCTCGGGCTCTCGTCCGCCGCCTACCGCCGCAAGGACGGCGTCGTCGTCGCGCCGCTTTCCTCCCTGCGCCCCTGAACGCCGCGGTCCTCCGCGCGAACACGCGTGGACGGCGACCTCCGTGGCGGGGTGTCCACCCTGCCACGGCATGGGTTTGCCTTCCATTTGGGGCGATTTCACCAAAAATGTAAAAGTTGACAAAAACTGGAAACATCCTGTTCCGGTTTTACGCGATATTGCCACGGGCGTGCCGCCCCGTTGCGCGCGTCCGCGCGTGGCGGGGCTTGGCACGCCCTTTGCTACCACGTCTTTCGGGCAGCACGCCCCAACACCAAGGAGACCCATCCCATGACGGAAGAAACGAAGAAAGCGACCGACTTCGGCGCCGACGTGTTCGGCGAGGAGGCGATCCGGACCTACCTCTCGAAGGAGACCGCGAAGAAGCTCCAGGCCACGATCCGCGAGGGCAAGCCGCTCGACCCGTCCATCGCCGGCGAGGTCGCCCACGGCATCCGCCACTGGGCGATGGACCGCGGCGCCACGCACTACACGCACTGGTTCCTGCCGATGACCGGCTCCACCGCCGAGAAGCACGACGCCTTCCTCGAGCTCAAGGACGGCGAGCCCGTGATGCAGTTCTCCGGCAAGAACCTCATCGTCGGCGAGCCCGACGCCTCCTCGTTCCCGAGCGGCGGCATCCGCTCCACGTTCGAGGCGCGCGGCTACACGGCGTGGGACGCCACCTCGCCCGCCTTCATCAAGCGCCACTCCAACGGCGCCACGCTCTGCATCCCGACGGCGTTCTGCGCCTACACGGGCGAGGCGCTCGACAAGAAGACGCCCCTCCTGCGCTCGATGCAGGCCCTCGACCGCTCGCTCAAGCGCCTGATGAGGCTCTTCGGCGTCGCCGAGGCCCACACCGGCTGCACGCTCGGCGCCGAGCAGGAGTACTTCCTCGTCGACAAGGAGTTCTGGAAGAGGCGCCCGGACCTCGTCCTCACCGGCCGCACCCTCTTCGGCGCGGCGTCCGCCAAGGGCCAGCAGCTCGAGGACCACTACTTCGGCACCGTCCCGGACCGCGTCCTCTCGTTCATGAACGACGTCGAGCGCGAGCTCTGGCGCCTCGGCATCCCCGCCAAGACGCGCCACAACGAGGTCGCGCCCGCGCAGTTCGAGCTCGCGCCGCAGTTCGAGGAGCTCAACCTCGCGATCGACCACAACATGCTCGTCATGGACGCCCTCCGCAACATCGCCGAGAAGCACGGGCTCAAGTGCCTCCTGCACGAGAAGCCCTACGCCGGCGTGAACGGCTCCGGCAAGCACAACAACTGGTCGGTCGCCTACGGCGGGCGCAACCTCCTCGACCCCGGCACCAACCCCGCCGAGAACGCGCTCTTCCTCACGATGCTCTGCGCCGTGATCGAGGCCGTCGACAAGCATGCGGACCTGCTGCGCGCCTCCGTCGCCGGCGCCGGCAACGACCACCGCCTCGGCGCCAACGAGGCCCCGCCCGCCGTCATCTCGATCTACGTCGGCGACCAGCTCGCCGAAGTCCTCGACCGCCTCGAGAAGGGCGGCGGCGAGAAGGCCCGGACCGGCGACGCGATGAAGCTCGGCGTCGACACCCTCCCGGCGATCCCCAAGGACGCCACCGACCGCAACCGCACCTCGCCCTTCGCCTTCACCGGCAACAAGTTCGAGTTCCGCGCGCCCGGCTCCAGCATCTGCTGCTCCGGCCCGATGACCGTCCTCAACACGATCGTCGCCGAGGCCGTCGACCGCATCGCCGCCGAGCTCGAGAAGGCCAAGGTCGCCGGCAAGGCGAAGCCCGGCCAGCACACGCCCGCCTTCCACGCCGCGCTGCAGAGGATCCTGCAGGCCTCGCTCAAGGAGCACAAGCGCGTCGTCTTCAACGGAAACGGCTACGAGCCCGGCTGGCTCAAGGAGGCGGCCCGCCGCGGGCTCCCGAACGCGCCGGACACCCCCGCCGCCCTCGCCGCGCTCGCCAAGAAGGAGAACGCCGCGCTCTTCGAGAAGTACGGCGTGATGACGAGGCGCGAGCTCGCGAGCCGCCACGAGATCTTCCTGGAGGAATACGCCAAGAAGGTGCGCATCGAGGGCGCCTGCGCCCGCGACATCGCCGCGGAGATGGTCTTCCCGGCCGTCAAGGCCGAGTACCTGGAGACCGTCCAGGCGCTCGTCGGCTCCGAGAAGGCGGCGGCCGCCGCCGGCGCGACCGCGCTGCGCGCCAGCGCCGAGGAGCTCGGCGAGGGGCTCGACGCGCTCCGCGTCGGCATCCGCGCCCTGGAGGCGTCGCTCGCCGGCCCGGACGAGGCCGCGATCCTGGCCGACATGGCGTCCCTGCGCGCCACCGTCGACGCCCTCGAGCGCCGCGTCTCCTCGGCCCGCTGGCCCCTGCCGAAATATAGGGACATGCTCTTCCTCTACTGAAGCCCCGTGGCGGGGTGCGGCGCCGCCGCACCCCGCCACGGCCGCGTTCCCGCGCAGTCCCGCTCCGGCGGCGGAGGGGGTTCGGGGGAGGCGGAGCGGCTCTTCTGCAGTTGAGGGGAAAGCATAGTCTGGAATGGCCGTGGAAAAGGGCGCGCAACTCATTGATTCAAGCGTGGATGCTCGTGTATTTTCCGTTCTTCCAACCCGATTGAAGAACGGAGAACGACATGCAAACTTTTCCGCTGCCGCTCTGTCAGGGCATCCGCGGCTTTTCCGTTCCGCCCCCGTCCGGATGCACGGGCCGCGGTTGCGCGAGGCGGGCGCAATCGTGTAGAATGCGACCTCATGAACGCAACGAGAACGGACGATCTGGGCATCGTCACTTTCAACGTCCGCACGGGGACGTGCGAACGCGGAACGCCCGACGCATGGGCGGAGCGGCGCGGCGACTGCATCGCGCTCATGCTCGGCGGCGGCTACGACTTCATCGGGCTGCAGGAAGTGCAGTGGCGCCCCGAAGACCCCGACTGCGACCAGGCCGGCGACTTGCGCCGCGGCCTGGCCGCCCGCGGATACGGCATGGTCGGCCGGTCGCGCGAGGCGAGACCCGACGTCGGCGAGGGCGCTCCGGTCTTCTACCGCCTCGACCGCTGGGAGCCCGACCCGGACGCGCAGGGCACGCTCTGGCTCTCCGAGACGCCGGACGTCCCCGATTCGCGCTCCTGGGATTCGCAGTGCCCGCGGGCGATGACGTGGGTTCGCTTTCGCGAGCTCGCCGGCGGCGACCCCACCGGCCGCACCGTCCTTTTCGCCAACACGCATTTCGACCACATCTTCGAACACACGATGCTGCTCCAGGCCGAGCTCAGCGACCGCCTTCTGGCGGAGCGCGCGCGGCCCGGCGAACCGGTCTTCCTCACGGGCGATTTCAACGCCTACGAACGTTCGTGGCCCGTTCGCCACCTGCTCGGGGAAACGGTCCTGCCCGGCGCGATCCGGCCCGCGCCGCTTCCGTTCCGCGACGCCTGGCGCGAGTGCCATCCCGGCGAGCGGGACGCGCGGACGTTCCACCACTGGGGCGAATGGACCAACGACAACCGCATCGACTACGTGCTCTTCGCCGGCCCCGGCGTGCGCCCGGTTTCCGCGGACATCGACCGCACGCTGCGCCCCAACGGCCGCTTCCCGTCGGACCACTATCCGGTCCGGACCCGTTTCGAACTGTCGCCGGCGGCCCGCTGATTCTCCTCCGTTTTCCGCCATGAACACGATCACCATCCATCCATCGGACATTCTCGGGCCGGTCAAGGCGATGAACGCCGTGAACAACGGCCCCGTCGTCGCCGGCAAGGACCAGACGCGCGGCAACCTCGCCACCTACCGGGCGCTGCAGATCCCCTTCGCCCGCACGCACGACGCCGCGTTCTTCAACGGCTACGGCGGCGAGCACACGGTCGACATCTCGGCCGTCTTCCCGGACTTCGACGCCGATCCGCTCGACCCGGCGAGCTACGACTTCGACCTCACGGACATGTACATGGAGCAGATCCTCTCGGCCGGTACGGAGCCCTACTTCCGCCTCGGCCAGAAGATCGAGCACCTGCCCAAGAAGTATTACATCTTTCCACCGAAGGACTTCCGGAAATGGGCGGTGGTGTGCGAACACGTGATCCGCCACCTCAACGAAGGCTGGGCGGGCGGGCACCGCTATGGCATCCGCTACTGGGAGATCTGGAACGAGCCCGACCTCTGCGACTGGATGGGCCTGCCCGTTTCCGAGAAGAAGACCTGGACCGGCACGGCGGAGCAGTTCTACGACCTCTTCGAGACGGCCGCGAGGCACCTCAAGAAGTGCTTCCCGGGGCTGAGGATCGGCGGCCCGGCCTGCTGCGGCAAGTGGGAGTGGGAGACGGCGTTCGTCGAGGAGATGGGCCGGCGCAAGGTCCCGATGGACTTCTTCTCGTGGCACGTCTATGCCAAGGAGCCCAAGTGGATCGCGTGGAACGCGCGCCGCATCCGCGAGCTTCTGGACGCGAACGGCTACGCGAAGACCGAAAGCCACTGCAACGAGTGGAACTACGTCCGCAACTGGACGGACGGCTTCGTCTACACCGTGAAGAACATCATCGGCGTGAAGGGCGCCGCCTACGCCGCCGCCGCGATGTGCGACTGCCAGAACGCGCCGATCGACATGCTGATGTACTACGACGCGCGCCCGACCGGGTTCAACGGCATCTGGGACATGTACGCCTACGAGCCGCTCAAGGGCTGGTACGCGTTCGAGGCGTTCCGCCGCCTGCGCCGCCTCGGCCACCACGTCCGCACGGAGCCATCGCCGGACCTCGCGAAGGGCGAGGAGGTCTACGCCGCCGCCGCGCGCTGCAAGAGCGGCGCGCACAAGGCCGTCCTGGTCGCGCGGTTCGTCGAGGAGGACGAGAAGGCGCGCCCGAAGAGCGTCGCGCTGAAGCTCGCCAGAGGCGCGTGGAAGAACCCGCGCGTCTCGGTCCTCGACGCGAAGCGCGACCTCGAGCCCGCGCCGTTCCGCGTCGATGGCGACGCGCTCGTGCTGCGGCTCGCGCCGCTTTCCGTCGCGCTCGTCGAGTGGTAGGGCGGGGGATGGGCGCGCGCTACTCCACGCGCTCCGGTTCGATGCCGGGGACTTCGCGCAGGGCGGCGAGGACCGCGCCGGGGCGGGCGCCCCGCGCCGTGGAGACGAGCTGCAGCGAAACGTGCACGCCCGTGTCGCCGTGGCGCGAGGCCTCGTAGCCCGCGATGGCGGCGCCTCGGATCGCGTTGAGCGCCGCGAGCGCGCGGCCGACGGCCGCGTTGTCCGCCGCCCAGAAGGCGACGTCCAGTTCGTGCTTGGCGGTCCCGATCTTGCGGTCGACGAGCCGGAACAGCTCGAGGCCCGCCAGCGTGAGCGCCGTCGCCACCGCGGCGACCGCCCACATCCCGCCGCCCACCGCGACGCCGATCGCGGCCGTCGTCCAGATCGCCGCCGCCGTGGTGAGGCCCACGACGAAGCGCTTGTGCAGTACGATCATGCCCGCGCCGAGGAAGCCCACGCCCGAAACGATCTGCGCGGCGACGCGCGAGACGTCCACGCGCACGGACGCCTGCATGGCCGCCGGATGGAGCGAGAAGACGTCCGCCAGGTCGAATCCGTATTGCGAGACGATCATGAACAGGCACGAGCCGAGCGCCACCAGGTAGTGCGTCCGCAGACCGGCCTCCTTGGCGCGGAATTCGCGCTCCAGGCCGATCAGCGCCCCGAAGAGGGCCGCAAGGGCGAGCCGCCCGATCAAGATTCCCGCGGTCATGGTCATGGCTAGAGCGTCCCGAAGAGGCGGTCGCCGGCGTCGCCGAGGCCGGGCACGATGTAGTGGCGGTCGTTGAGGTGGTCGTCGACCGCGGCGGTGAAGACCGGCACGTCGGGATGCTCCCGCTCGAGCCGCGCGATGCCCTCGGGGCAGGCAATGATGTTGAGGAAGACGATGCGCTTGAAGCCGTTCTTCTTCAGCGTCGCGATCGCGTCGCACGCGCTGCCGCCCGTGGCGAGCATCGGGTCGACGAGCGCCACGTAGCTGTCCGGGAAGGGCTTCGGGAGGTTGAGGTAGTAGGGGATCGGCTCGGCCGTCTCCTCGTTGCGCTTCGTGCCGATCACGCCCGCGGTCGCGTAGGGCAGCAGCTCGAGCATCGGCTCGAGCATGCCCATGCCGGCGCGCAGGATCGGGGCCACCACGACGTGGCCTTCGATCTTCACGCCCGCCGCGTCGCCCATCGGCGTGCGCACCGACACGGGCACGGTCGGCAGGTCGCGCAGCGCCTCGAACGCGATCAGGCGCGTCATTTCGTGGACGAGCTCGCGGAAGAGCTTCGGGTCGGTCTTCGTCGCGCGCAGGATCGCGAGGCGGTGCTGGAGGAGGGGGTGTTGGACGACGGTGTGCATGGTTGTGATCGGTTGGTGGGCGGTGCGGGGAGTCCGGCCGGAACGGGTCCCATTCTAGCAGAAAGGCGCCGCGGGCGCAACGCGCCGTTGCGCTCGGGCGGCGCTTCCGCTATACTCCGCCGCATGCAAAGCGACAAGGACCCCGCCACGCCGCCCCGGGCGCCCGTCCGGCCGGACGACCTTCTCGTCCTGGCCGGCGCCGGCGCCCTGCCGCGGCTCGTCGTGGAAGGCGCCCGCCGCGCCGGCGTGCCGCGCGTCGGCGTGCTCGGCGTGAAGGGCGCGGTCGAAGGCCGCTCCTTCCGCGGCGCCGACTGGCGCGGGAAGATTTCGCTCGGTTCGGTCGCGAAGTTCCGCGAGGCGGTCCGGGCTTCCGGGTTCCGCCATGCCATCCTCGCCGGGCAGGTGAGCCCGCTTGCCTTCTTCCGCGCGGCGTTCGACCCCGAAATCCGCTCAATCCTCGCCGGCATGGGCGCCCACAACGCCCACACGATGTTCGGCCGGCTCGTCGAGGAGCTCGCCGCGCTCGGCTGCGAGGTGCTGCCCTCGTCCCTTTTCCTCGGGCCCCACGTCCCCGCCGCGGGCGTTCTCACCGCGCGTCCGCCGACCGAGGCCGAGAGCGCGGCGGCCGCGTTCGGCGCGAAGATCGCGCTCGCGGTCTGCGACCTGGACGTCGGACAGACGGTCGTGGCCAAGGACGGCGTGGCGCTCGCGGTCGAGGGGTTCGACGGGACGAACGCAACCATCCTGCGCGGCGGCCGCATCGCTCGCGGCGGCGCGGTGGTCGTGAAGGTCGCCAAGCGCGGCCACGACATGCGCTTCGACATCCCGGTCGTGGGGCTCAAGACGCTCGCCGTCATGAAAAAGGCGCGTTGCACAGCGCTCGCGGTCCAGGCCGGGCGCACGCTCTTCATCGACCTGCCGGCCGTCGTCCGCCGCGCCGACAAGCTCGGCATGTGCATCGTGGCGTTCGACTCGGGCCTTCCCCCGGCGCCCGTCCTGCCCCCCAGCGCACTGACGCCGGAGGGTTAGATCGAGAAGGGTTTCATCATCATCCCGAACTTCTTGCGGCGGTTGTCGAGGTCGCCCTGGGAGTCGGGGACGGGGGCGTTCGAGGCGGCGGGTATGCCGACGGGCGCGGGGGCGTCGGGGTCGGGCAGGGGCGTTTCGCCCGCGTCGTCGAGCGGCGGCAGGCCGCGGCGCTTGAGCTCTTCGTTCACGGCGAGCTTCTGCTCCTTCGAAAAGCGCATCGCCATCACCCGTTCGCGTGTGAGTCCCTGCGCCTCGAGCAGGCGGTCGGTTTCCGCCATGCGCAGTTCGGTCTGCTGGACGAGAGACTCGGATTCGGCGATGGTTTTCCGGATCCGGGCGAGATATTCGTCGAGGTCTTTGTCGGGCGGGTTCATGGTGCGTTGCGTTCCGTTTCGCCCCCGCCCGCGCCGGGCCGGGGTTCCGGCGGACATACTAGCGCGCGCGTCCGCGCCGTGTCAAGGGCGCCGCGCGTGCGCGGAGCGTCAGGCGCGGAGCGTCTGCGCGATGTTGAGCAGGTGGTCGTTCTGGCGGCGGAAGGCCACGAGCAGGTCGGAGTAGACGAGCGACTTGACGGGCGACTTGCAGACGGAGCCCAGGCGCGAGAGGTGGGCTTCGCGGCAGCGTTTGGCCTGGTCTTCGATCGCGCGGCTCTTCTCCTCGGCGCGCGCGACGTTGAACGGGTCGCCGATCTGCACGATGTCGAGCACGTCGCCGAGGAACGCGGCCACGGCGTCGCACAGCTCCAGCGTCTCGGCGCGGGCGGCGTCCGAGAGGTCCTCGCCCGCGTTGCGGATCTTGAGGTAGGCCTTGAGCGCGTTGCGGACGTAGTCCGAGACGGACTCGAATTCGTCCGCCTGGCGCAGCTCCCGGCGCGCCAGGTCCGACTGGAAGCGCGAGACGTTGTCGTGCAGGACGCGCCCGACGTATTCGCTGATCTCCTTCTGCGCGATGTCCATCGCGTCCTCCTGCCGGAAGACGCCTTCCTCGCGGTCTTCGTCGCGGCCGGGCGAGGCGAGGATCGCGCGCAGGTCGGCGAGCATCGCGCGGCACGTTTCGCCCATGCGCAGGATCTCCTTCTGCGCCTGGCCGAGCGCCACGGCGGTCTGCGGGATCAGGTGCTCGTCGAGGAAGCGGGGGCGCCAGCCTTCTTCCTTCTTTTCCGATTCGCGGACCGGGACGAGCTTCGTGACGACCGCGACGAAGACGCGCATGAAGGGGAAGAGCACGACCGTCGTTCCGACGTTGAAGAACGTGTGGACGCACGCGATCGCGAAGGTGTAGTAGGACGGGCCGTCCGGTTCGCCGGCGTAGGCCCAGGTCGAGAACGAGCGGCAGGCGTCCGAGAACGGGTGCCAGACGAGCGTCACCATCAGCACGCCGATCAGGTTGAAGAGCGTGTGCGCCAGCGCGGCGCGCAGCGCGTTGCGCGTGGCGCCGATGCAGGCGATGAGCGCCGTCACGGTCGTGCCGATGTTGGAGCCGAGCACGAGCGCCACCGAGGTGGGGAAGTCGATCGCGCCGGCGCCGGCCAGGCCCATCACGAGCAGGACGACCGCGGCCGAGGAGTGGATGAGCGCGGTCACGACGCCGCCCGCGAGGGCCGCGCCGAGGAACCCGGCCGCCGAGTCGGCCTTGAAGAACGCCAGCGCCTCGCGCATTTCCGGCATCCCGCGCAGCGGCGCGAAGCCGTTCTTCATCAGCTCCAGCCCGAAGAAGAGCATGCCGAGGCCGATCAGCGCCATCGCGACGCTGCGGACCTTCTCGCGCTTGGAGAAGAGGTAGAAGAAGATCGCGACGCCGATCAGGAACTCGCCGTATTGCGAGACGTCGAGCGTGAGGAGCCAGAGCGAGAGCGTGGTGCCGACGTTGGCGCCGAAGACGACCGCGACGCCCTGCAGGAGCGTCATCACGCCGGAGTTCACGAAGCCGACGACCATGACGGTCGTGGCGGTGGAGCTCTGGATGACGCAGGTGACGCCGATGCCGACGAGGAGGGCGAGGAAGCGGTTGCCGGCGACGGAGCCGATCCAGCGGTTGAGGCGCGCGCCGGCGATGGCCTGCAGGCCGTCGGAGAGGAAGCGCATCCCGAGCAGGAAAATGCCGATGCCGCCGAAGGCGGCTTCGATGACGAGCAGAAGTTCGCGGGACATGCCGCGGAGTCTACCACACGCCGGCGTCGCCCCGCAACCGCCGCCGCCCGCCGGGTTTGCGCGGGCGCCGCGGCCGGGTTTGCGCGGGCGCGGCGGGGTGTGCTAGACTCCGGGGCATGAACGCGAAAACGACTTTTCCCGCCGCCTGCGCGCTGGCGCTGGCCGTCTTTTCCGCCCGCGCCCTCGAACCCCTGGCCGCTCCGGGCGAGGCCGCCGCCCCGCTCCGGGCGCCGCCGCCGCGCCACCCGCCGGTCCCGGCGCGCTTCGACCGGCCCGCTTCCGAGCGCTTCGCCCCGCGCCGGGCGCCCGCGTTTTCGCCGGCGCGCGGCGCCGCCGCGCGCCCGGTCGTGCTCGCGCTCTGGCCGGGCCTGCAGACCGGCTCGGTCGAGGACGACGCGACGCTGCTGCGCTTCGGCCTGTTCGGTTCGCGCAACCGCAACGTCTCGCTGCTCGACTTCAACCTCTTCTACGGGCGCGCGTCCGGCGCGGAGTCCGCGCTGCAGTTCGGGGCCGTGAACGCGGCCGACGGCCCGCTCGCGGGCGCGCAGCTGGGGCTCGTGAACGTCTCCGGCGTCCTCGAGGGGTCCGACTCGGCCGGTTTCCAGATCGGCCTGCTCGTCAACTACTCGGATTCGTTCGCGGGCGTGCAGGCGGGGCTCGCCCTCAACCGCGCCTCGCGCGCCGCGGGCGCGCAGCTCGCCGCGGTCTGCAACTTCTCCGACCGGTTCCGCGGCGTGCAGGTGGCGGCGGTCAACCTGGACGGCGACGACGTGCGCGGCGTCCAGCTCGGCGTGGCGAACGGGGGCGCGAAGGATTTCGCCGGCATCCAGCTCGGCCTCCTCAACGGCTGCCCGGGGCGCTTTTCCGGCATCCAGCTGGGCGCGGCCAACAGCGCGCGGACGCTCGACGGCGGGCTGCAGCTCGGGCTCGTGAACCTCGCGGGCGAGGCGCGCGGCTGGCAGGTCGGGCTCTACAATTCGGCCAAGTCGCTGCGCGGCGTCCAAATCGGGCTCGCGAACGCCGACGCGGCGTCGGACGCGCCGTTCCTGCCCCTGCTGCGCGTGGCGTTTTAGCGCGCCGTTCTCGAAATTCCTTTCCCTTGCCTGCCCTTGCGTCCGTCGGCGTCGTTGTCGGCCGGGGCCGCAGTCAGTGCGCGGGCGCGGCGCCCGCGAGGGCGTCGCCGGCGGCGAGGGACTGCGACTCGGCGATTTCGCGGTAGAGCGGGCACGAGGCGAGCAGCTCCGCGTGCGTCCCGGCGCCGGCGACCGCGCCACCGTCCAGCACGACGATCCGGTCGGCGTCGCGCACCGTGGCGATCCGCTGCGAAACCGCGAGGACGGTCGTCCCGGCGAGCTCTTCGCGCAGCGCGGCCAGGAGCGCGCGCTCGGTGGCGCCGTCGAGGGCGCTGGTCGCGTCGTCGAGCAGCAGGACGCGCGGGCGGCGCAGGACGGCCCGCGCGATGGCGATGCGCTGGCGCTGGCCGCCGGAGAGGGTCGTGCCGCCCTGGGAGACGCGCGTCGCGGGGCCGTCCGGAAGCTCCTCGACGAAGCGTTCGGCCTGCGCGAGGCGCAGCGCCCGGCGGACCTCCTCGTCCGTCGCGTCCGGGCGGCCCCAGCGGACGTTGTCCGCGACGCTTCCGCTGAAGAGGCGCGGTTCCTGCATCACGACGCCGATCGCGCCGCGGAGCGCGTCGAGGCGGTAGGCGCGCACGTCGGCGCCGCCGACGAGGACCTCGCCGGCCGTCGCGTCGCGGAAGCGCGGCACGAGCGAGAGCAGGGTCGACTTGCCCGACCCGGTTCCGCCCACGACCGCGACGCGTTCGCCGGGCGCCGCGCGCAGCGAGACGCCGCGCAGCACCGGGTCGCCGGCCGCGCCCGGATACGAAAACGAGACGCCGCGCAGCTCCACCGAACCCTCCGCGGGCGGGGCGGGGCGCGGGCCGTCCCGGATTTCCGGCTCCGTGCAGAGCACCTCCGCGAGGCGGCGCGCGCCGACCATGGCGCGCGAGAGGTGCATCGTCTGGAACGAGAGCATCACGAGCGCCATCATCACCTGCGTGGCGTAGTTGACGATCGCGGCGACCTGGCCGACCATCACGCGCCCCGCGTCCGCCTCGCGCGCGGCGAGCAGGACGACGGCCGCGAGCGCGGCCTGCTGCACGAGCTGCAGCGCCGGCCCGAGCGTGGCGCCGAGAAGGCCGCCGCGCAGGCCCGTTTCGGCGAGCGCGTCGTTGCGCGCCCCGAACGCCGCCTCCACGCGGCGCTCGGCGGCGAACGCCTTCACGACGCGGATGCCTTCGAGCGTCTCCTGCATCGAGGAGGACAGTTCGTCCGTGCGCTTCTGCCCGGCCTCGAAGAGCGGCAGCATGCGGCGCATCCAGTGCGCCACGATCCAGGCCAGCGGCGGCGCTGAGAGCACGAGCGGGAGCGAGAGGCGCCAGTCCGTCCGCAGCACGAGCACGACGCTGCCGGCGAGCAGCAGCGGGGAGCGCAGCAGCATGCGCGTGCACATCACGACGACGAACTGCATCGTCGTCACGTCGTTGGTGAGGCGCGTCGCGAGCGACCCGGCCGTGAAGCGGTCGGCCTGCGAAAAGGAGAGGCGCTGCACGCGCGCGAAGACGGCGCGGCGCAGGCCGTCGCCGAAGCCCGTCGCCGCGCGGCCCGACACGAGCGTGCAGGCGAAGCCGCCGGCGGCGCCGAGCGCCGCGCACAGCAGCATCCGCCAGCCCGCGGCGCGGACGGCCTCCGGGCGCAGCTGGCCGACGCCGACGTCGACGATGTCCGCCATGAGCGCGGGCTGCATCAGGTCCATCGCCGTCTCGAGCAGCATCGCCGCCGGCGCGAGCGCGAGCCAGGGCCAGTGCGGCCGCAGGTAGCGCAGCAGGACGCGGATCCGCGGTTGCGGGCTCTCGTTTTCCGGCATGGGTCGGGGCGGCGCTCCGCCGCCTAGAACTGCCCGGAGAGCCGGAAGAGGACCGGTCCGAGCAGCACGAGGAACACGGCCGGGAACACGAACAGGACGAGCGGCCCGAGCAGCTTCACGGGCGCCTCGTTGGCGAGCTTCTCCGCGCGCTCGAACCGGCGCTGCCGGATCTGCGCGGCCTGCACGCGCAGGATCGCGCCGACGGAGACGCCCAGCTCGTCGGCCTGCACGAGCGCCCCCACGAGCGAACGGACGTCCGGCACGCCGGCGCGCGCGGCGAAGGCGCGCAGCGCGTCGCGCCGCGGCGTGCCGACCTGAGTTTCGCGCACGACGCGCAGCAGCTCCTCGGAGAGCGGGTCGGCGGCCCCCGGGCGCTCGGCGCATCGCCGCAGCGCGGACATGAAGTCGAGCCCCGCCTCGACCGAGAGCGTGAGCAGGTCGAGCGCGAACGGGAGCGCCTTCACGATGTCCGCCTTGCGCCGCCGCACCGCCGCGCGCAGCCACAGCGCCGGCCGGCACCACAGCAGCACGAGCGCCAGGACCCCGAGCGGCGGCAGGAGCCGCGCCCCGTCCGGCCCGGCGGCGCGCAGCGCCAGGTGCAGCGCGAGCAGGCAGAACGGCCCCAGGCAGAGCGGCAGCAGGAGCTTGAGCGAGAGGAACTCCCAGGGCGCGAGCAGGCCGTCGACCCCGGCGGCGGCCAGTTGCGAGGCGACGCGTTCGCGCGCGCCGGCCAGCGCCGGCGAGCGGAACGGGCGGGCGACGTTCGGGGCGAGCGGCAGCAGCAGCCGGAAGGAGAACGGCAGGCGCCGCTCGCGCCGGCGGCCGTCCGCGAGCGTCACGTAGGTGGCGCGGCACGCGGCGGCCGCGGCGCACCACGAAAACAGGCCCGCTGCGGCGGCCCAGAGCAGGACCGAAGTCCAGGCGAGAGCCGAGGCGGGCATGCGCGGACTCCGGCCGGGCGGCTAGGCGAACTTGAGCGCCGACCAGTCGGCGAATTCCATGATCAGCACGCAGACGAACAGCACCGTCGCGATCACGGCCAGGACGGCCGCCCAACCGAAACGCTCCGGGCGCGCGGCGGCGGCGCCGACGCCCGCGTTCTCGATCTTGTGGCGGGACGAAACGTAGATGCCGCCCGACGGCTGCGCGGGAGCCGCTTCCCCGGCGGGCGCGGCCCCGCCTTCGGCCGACGCGGAAACCACCGGCTTGGCCGAAATGGTGGGTTCCGCCTTCTTGATTTTGAGTGTCTTGGCCATGGTGTGCTCCTGTATGGAGGGCGAGTATAGCCGAATCGCCGCCCGGAATCAAGCGTTTTCCCCGGGCAGCCGTACTCGGTCAGGAATTGGGCGGGCGGGGGGCACTTGTGGCGGCGGGGGCGGATGCGGTAGACTCCCCGGCATGGCAACGACACTCGATCCCCGCGATTTCGGCGGCGGCGCGGACGGCGCGCCGCCGCTGCTGCGCGTGCGGGGCCTGCGCAAGTCCTTCGGGCCGGTCGAGGTGCTGCGCGGCGTCGACCTGGAGCTGCCGCGCGGCCGCATCCTCGGGCTCGTCGGCGAAAACGGCGCCGGCAAGTCGACGCTCGTGCGCTGCGTGGCGGGGTTCCTCGCCCCGGACGCGGGGGAGGTCGCGCTGGCGGGCCGCGCGGCGCTCGTCCCGCAGGAGTTCCAGCTCGTCGAAACGCTCACGGTCGCGGAGAACATGTTCCTCGGGCGCGAGCCGCGCCGCGGCCCGTTCGTGGACCGCGCCGCGCAGCG
>JAFTHC010000010.1 GCA_017457625.1 Kiritimatiellia bacterium | reverse complement strand
CTATCTCTTCACGCCGGAAGGCGGCGAGGAGTTCGAATTCGCGGGCGATTCGTTCCGGGAGATGCTCTCGGTCGTCGTTCCGCAACTCGGAAAGGCCGTCTGGCAGATGCTCGACGAACTGCCGCCGGACGCCGTGACGATTGAATTCGACCCCGATTGGCCGGTCGAGCCGAAAGGAGAAGAGACGGAAGGGTGACGGCCTCGTGCATCGTGCGCCGGAAACCGCGTTTGCGCTCCGGCGCGGTTCCTGCTAGAATCCGCCTCACACGCAACCCACGGAGAAATCCGCCACAACCCATCTGACGAACCCACAAACGAACCCTTAGCGAACTGCTAACGACGCCTCGCTGAAAACCTAGGACATTTTCCGAAGTCGTTTTTCGCTTCAAGGCCCATCAAAGCCTTGTGTGCTTCCATCTTGCAGGACGCGCCCAACCGGGCGCGTCCCCGACCATGCGAAGCACACGGGCCTGTCCTAGGGCCTTCAGCGAGGGCATGGATCCGAGGACGCGCTCTTTTTTGTAGCCGTCGGCCATGAAAGCCGCTTTCCGTTCCTGGGGAAGAAGGAACGGAAGCATGACACTCGACGAATTCCTGAAGAAAATCCGGGAGGAGGCGTACCACAGCGCCGACCTCGGCGCCAAGTTTGAGCGGTTCGTCAAGCAGTACCTCCAGTCCCCTTCCTACACCGGCGTCCATTTCACGGACGTCTGGCTGTGGAGCGAGTTCCCCTACCAGCACGGGCACGACGTCGGCATCGACCTCGTCGCGCGCGACTCCTTCGGCGACTTCACGGCGGTCCAATGCAAGTGCTACCAGCCGGGGACGGCGGTCTCGAAGGAGGACGTGGACACGTTCCTCTCGGCGTCCGGCAAGACCTTCTATGTCGAAGGCCGGCCGACGCAGTTCGTCCAGCGCATCCTCATCTCGACGAACGACAACTGGTCCGCCAACGCCGAGGACGCGATCAAACTACAGAACCCGCCCGTCACCCGCATCGGTCTTGCCCTCCTCCGCAAGACCATCGAGGACGCCGGGACCTTCGACTTCGAGAAGGGCCGGGCCATCATCAAGCGGTTCGACGATCTCCCCCACCAGACCGAGGCAATCAACGACGTCCTGAAGGGATTCGAGACCGCCGACCGCGGCCAGCTCATCATGGCTTGCGGCACGGGCAAGACCTTCACCGCGCTCCGCATCGCCGAAGAGCTGAAGTGCAAGACGGTGCTGTTCATGGTGCCGTCGATTTCGCTCCTTTCGCAGAGCCTTCGCGTCTGGGCGCAACAGGCGAAGGACGAGATCGCCACGCTGGCCGTCTGCTCCGACAGCAAGGCCGACCGCGAGGAAGGCGACATCCCGGTCTGCGACCTGGGCTTCCCCGCGACCACCTCTACGGATCGGCTCGTCAAGTACGGCCTCGCCCTGAAGTTCAAGCCGCCGAAGGGCATGACGGTGGTCTTCTCGACCTACCAGTCCGTCGACGCCGTCTCCGAGGCCCAGCAGTCCGGCGCGTTCGGCACCTTCGACCTGATCGTCTGCGACGAGGCCCACCGCACGACCGGCGCCACCTTCGAGGGGACGCAGCAGTCCAACTTCACGAAGATACACAGCGACGAGAACGTCCGGGGCAAACGGCGACTCTACATGACCGCCACGCCCCGCGTCTACGGCGAGAACGCCAAGAAGCGCGCCGAGGACGAATTTATCGAGCTGGCGTCGATGGACGACGAGAAGGTCTACGGCCGCGAGTTCCACCACCTGTCCTTCTCGGCCGCCGTCGGGCAGGACCTCCTGTCCGACTACAAGGTCCAGATCCTCGCCGTGTCCGAGGAGGACATCAAGGCGTACGGGCTCCGCGACTACGACGGCGACGGCACCATCGACAACGTGGATGACGTCGGCAAGTGGATCGGCTGCTGGAAGGCGTTCAACAAGAAGCTCGTCGCGGCCGACATGGAACACCTCGGATCGGACCGCGCCCCCATGCGTTCGGCCGTGGCGTTCTCGTCCTCGATCCGCGACTCCAAGACCTTCACCCTCGGCTTCAACAAGCTCGTCGAGACGTTCGCCGGCACCGACGGACTCCGGCCGGCCGCGGTCCACCACGTGGACGGCACGATGAACGCCCTCGTCCGCGGGAACGAGCTGGACTGGCTGCGTCGCGGCAACGACCCCGGCAACACGGAGTGCCGCATCCTGTCCAACGCGAAGTGCCTGTCCGAGGGCGTGGACGTCCCCGGCCTCGACGCCATCGCGTTCCT
>JAFTHC010000064.1 GCA_017457625.1 Kiritimatiellia bacterium | reverse complement strand
CGACGCTCTCCAGCCTGGCGACCGTCCGCAAGAACCGTTTCGTCGCCGAGGCGAACCGCCAGCTCGACACGGCGCCGAAGATGCTCGAGCTCTCGAAGGAGGACCGTCTCGAGGTCCGCCGGAAGGTCGCCGAAAGCATCTCGAAGGGCGTCGACCTTTCGTCGTTCAAGACGAAGCAGGAGGTCTCCGCCGCCGCGCAGAGGACCATCGACGCGGCGATCTCGAAGCTGCAGCTGGAACGGAGCGGCCTGGAGACGCACAAGCTCGGCTCCCGGGAGAAGCTCGAGAAGGAGGCGAAGCCGGCCGAGGCGACCGGGCTGCGGAACCTCGGCCAGACCTTCTCCGAAGGAGAGACCTCGATCGCCGATCTCGTGAAGCGGGGCCGTCTCGGCGAGGGCATGCGCGTCAACCGCTCCGGCACCAACCCCGTCCTCCTCGAGAAGCTCAAGTCGAACGGCGTCGAGCCCGGCTTCCTCTACCGCAACGACTGGTCGACCGACGACACGCGCGGCCTGATGGCCGACATCGGCTCCGACGCGAGCCTCGCCGAACTCGACGCGCTCAAGGCCAAGGACCCCGCCTTCGCCGCGAAGTGCGAGGGCAAGACGGTCCGCGAGCAGATCATGCTCGCCGGGCGCGCGCATTCGGCGGGCATGGCCGCCGTGGCGGAGTTCGCGCTGCAGGACGCCGCGCAGAACCTTCTCGCCGGCAACGGCCGCGTCTCCTCGGGCTACGTCTTCCGGGAGCTGGCGCAGGCGCTCAAGGGGCAGTTCTCGGACGTCGACCTCAGGCAGCTCGCCGCCGGGACCCCGGACAAGGCGCTCCTCAAGGAGGCCAAGCAGTGCCTCTTCGCGCAGATCCGCGACGCGGTGATGAACGTCGGCCCGGGGGACGACTACCACGGGCTCTCGCCCGTCTTCAGGCACTTCTCCGAGCGCGCCATCGTCAAGCTGGACTACAACGAAAGCGAGAAGTTCTCGAAGGGCGACGCGGCGCACGCCGGCACCTTCATGCGCCCCGAGCGCGTGGCCATGAACCGCAAGATGGGGCAGCTCTACCGCTTCACCTCGCGCCAGTCGGCCGATACCATCTCCGCCGGCGCCGTCACCGAGGCCCTCGCCAACGACCTCACGCGCGTGGCCGGCGTCCCCGCGCAGGAGCTCGAGATCGTCCGCGGCACGTATTCCGACGGCCACCCGAAGATCATGCTCGCCGCCAAGTTCGCCGACGGCTACAAGGACCTCGAGGCCGGCATGCTCAAGGACGGCCGCGTCGTGAAGCCCAAGGGCGCCGACCCGAACCTCCGGATGGAGAGCCTCGGAAAATACAAGGCGTTCTTCCTCGTCACGGCCGACCGCGACGGCATCGGCAAGCGCGGCCAGAACAAGGGGTTCGTCGGCGGGCGCTTCTTCGCCATCGACCCCGGCCACTCGCTGGAGGGCAACGGCAAGTACCTGAAGGTCTCCGACGACCTCTCCTTCCAGGACACCTACGGCAAGAGCACGAAGCCGCGCTTCAACAACTTCTCCGTCTTCGACGACGACACGTTCTTCTCCAAGATGGAGGGCGTCCTCGCCCTCCGCGAAAAGGCGGAGCACGGCGAGTTCCGGAATGTCTTCAACGAATACCGGGCCCACTTCAACCCGGAGGAGGCCGGCATCTCCGACGCCGAGAAGGCGCTTCGCACCAAGATCTGCGCCGACATCGACGCGAAGGAGGCCGAGTTCAACGAGTCGCTGAAGAAGATCCTCGACGTCACCGCGAACAGCCTCGAGCTCTACGACGACCTGGCCGACCGGCCGCCCGCCGTGCGCCAGGGCGCGATCGAGACCGTCGCCAACCTCGAGAAGCTCACCTCGCCGACCACGTGGGTCAGCAAGAAGGGCAAGGTCGCGCTCGAGCACCTCGAGGTCGTCCCCGAGACGCGCGTCCCGTGGAAGGCCGCCCTCCGGGGCGACGACATCGCCTACTACTGCGAGACGAAGATGTCCCGGGAGACGCAGAAGCTCCTGGAAGCCATCGCGAAGGGCGCGGGCGCGCGCTTCGAGGCCGACGAGCTCGGCTTCACGCGCATTCTGGTCCCCAAGGATCGCGCCGAGGCGTTCTTCGCGGCCTTTTCGGAGGAGAACGTCCAGAAGCTCACGCATCCCGACGAGTACGCGGCGCGCAAGTCGGGCGGCGACGGCCTCGAGGGCGCGAAGATATACCGTCCAGTCCCATACGTGGCGCCGAAGGCCGACCCGAGACCGCTCCTGGATCCGGCGACGCTGCCCGACGTCCTCGAAGTGCCGGTCGAATACGGCGGCCGGACGATGACCGTCCGGCTCCCCAAGACCCACTTCGCCGACCTCGTCACCACGCGCTCGTCCGTTCACCGCCCGCGCAACATCGGCGAGCTTCGCTTCCTGCTCGAGTCCCAGATCAAGCGCGGCAACGAGGTCCTCGGCGCGCTCATGAGCGGCAAGGCGCACCTCTTCGAACCGACCCGCGAAAACATCGTCGCGCTCACCTACGCGGTCCACGCCGCCGCCCTCCGCAAGGGCGAGTACATGTATCGCGGCTCCTTCAGCATCGAGGACCCGGACGGCAACATCGCCCGCTGGCTCGACCGCGCCGACGACGTGTACCTGCGCACCTCCACCCACGCGAAGCCCTACCAGGCCGTGAACGTCGACGGCCACCTCAACATGCCGCGCGGCTACGACGTGCCGACCGGCGCGGGCGGCCTGCTCAACGGCATGCGCACCTTCCACTACTTCACCATCCCCGACACCGACCACATCAAGGAAGCGGGCGGCAGCGGGCCCAAGCGCCGCCTCTTCCTCAAGTGCGAGACGTTCGGCATCTTCGCCTCCACCGCGCACCTGCACCCCTTCCGGAAGGCCGACGCGAAGAGCGACGGCATGAAGACGCGCGGCTACCGGCCCGGCGACATCCTCGAGTCGATCCAGCACGGCGCCTCGCTCTTCAAATCCTGGTTCACGCCCAAGGAGGCGCCCGGCATCCGCAAGGAGAACCTCACCGAGGCGCAGAAGAAGGCCATCCAGAGCGCCAAGGACAAGCTGGAAGACCTCGGGCTTGGCGGCCAGGGCGAGCGGCTGGTCGCCAACGCCGTTCTCAGCGGCGGCGGCATCAAGACCCTGACGGACAACGTCGCGTTCATTCTGGACAAGATGATGCCGGAGGACGAGGAGAAGCGCACCGCGCTCATGTCGGTCCTGGACGATCTCGCCATCGACTTCGATGCCTCGTCCTCCAACGTCGGCGGCGAGATCATCAACCGCATCGGCAACGAGATCATGATCGACGCCAAGGACCTGATGTAGCCCCGCCCCTCGCGAACACCCGCCCGTGAAGACCAACTACCACACCCACACGACGTGGTGCGACGGAACGGCCTCCGCCGCGGACATGGTCCGCGCGGCCGTCGCGAAAGGGTTCGGCGAACTCGGCTTTTCCTCCCACGCGATGTTTCCGGAGGCCGCGCTCGGCTGGACGCTCACCCGGGAGAAGATCGGCGGCTACGTGGCCGAAATCCGGGAACTGTCCCGCCGCAACGCGGACTCGATCCGGATCTTCTGCGGCGTCGAGGCCGACTACGTGCCGGGCGCGGCGAGCCCGGACCGGGCGGCCTACGCGGCGTTCGGCCTCGACTACCTGATCGGCTCGGTCCATTTCGTGACGGGGGCGGACGGCGCCCGGATTCCGGTCGACATGTCGCCCGAGTCGCTTTTCGCGGGCATCCGCGACTCCTTCGGCGGGTCGCCCGAAGCGTTCGTCCGCGAGTATTTCCGGCTCGAGCGCGAAATGGCGGCGCGCGGCGGCTTCGACCTGTTCGGGCATCCGGACCTGGTCCGGAAGTTCAACGCGAAGCGCCCGTGGTTCGACGAAGGCGCCCCGTGGTATCTGGAGGAGATCGAGCGGACCGCGGACGCGATCGCCCGCTGCGGCATCCCCGTCGAGGTCAACACCGGCGCGATTTCGCGCGGGTGGATGAACGACGCGTATCCCTCCGCCCGGTTCCGCGACGCCCTCCGCGCCCGCGGCGTCCGGTTCGTCCTCTCCTCCGACGCCCATTCGCCCGACGCGCTCGACTGCGCCTTCGACCGCTTCGGGCGCTGCGAGGACTTCGTCGCGCCGCGGTGGACGGAACCCTCCGCGCCGGGCGCGGACGCGCTTGCCTTCCCGCCGGAAAAGGGGTAGTCTCCCGCCCCGTGTTCCTCTCCGTAGCCGGCATCCTCTTCCCCGTGTTCGCGCTGCTCGCGCTCGGCGCGTGCCTGCGGCACGCCGGCTTCCTTTCGGAGGCGTTCGCCGCCGGGCTGAACAAACTCGTCTTCTACGGCGCCCTTCCCTGCCTGCTCGTCGATTCGATCGCGCGGTCGAACCCGGCCGCCGGTTCCGGCCGCGCGGCGCTCGCGCTCGCGCTCTCGACGGTCGGGATCGCCGCCGTCGCGTGGCTGCTCGCCGTCCCGATGGGCGTCGCCCGCGCTTCGCGCCCTTCGTTCTGCCAGACCGTTTTCCGCAGCAACAACGCCTACGTCGGCCTTCCCGTGATGGCGCTCGCCTTCGCGGGCCGGCCCTTCGAGGCCGACGGGATGGCCCTCGCGACGCTGACGCTGGCGCCCTGCCTGCTGCTCTACAACGCGATGGCGGTGGCCGTCCTCACGCGGCCCGACGAAACGGCGCCGCCCGCCCGTCGCTTCGGACGCGTCCTACTGGGCATGCTCCGCAACCCGCTCATCCTCGCGTGCCTGGCCGGTCTCGCGCTTCTTGCGCTGCGCATCCGGCTCGGCGCGACTCCGGACGCGTGGGCGGCTTCGTCGAACCCCCTCCTCGGGACGGTGCGGCTGTTCGGCTCGATGGCCACGCCGGGCTCGCTCGTCGCGCTCGGCGCCTCGCTCACGCCAGACCGGCTCCGGGCGTCGGTCGCCGACGCGCACAAGGCCGCGCTCCTCAAGCTCGTCGTCTGCCCGTGCCTTGGCTTCGGCGTCTGCCTGCTCCTGGGGCTGCCGCCGCTGCACCGTTTCATCGTGCTGTGCTACCTGGCCTGCCCGAGCGCGGTCGCGTCTTACGTGATGGCCGAAGCGATGGGCGGCGACGCCCGGCTCGCCGGCTCCGCCGTCGCCCTCACGACCGTCTATTCCGCGTTTTCCCTCGCGGCCGTCCTCCTCGCCGCCCTTCCCGGCTGAGCCGGCGGGCGCGCGATGCATGGCGGCCGGAACGGTGGCCGCTACCCTCGTCTCCGGTAGCGGCCGCGGTCCGCGCGATCACGGAACGACCGTAATCGCCCTAGTGGATCACGAGGACCGTGCCGCCGTAGCCGCGCAGTTTCGCGGCGATGCCGGTGGGCGCGTCGCCCGCGGTTTCGGGTTCGGTCAGAACCGACGGCCAGCCGTAGGTGTAGAAGAGCGTGGCGCCCTTGGGCGGGTCGAGAAGCGTGACGTGGCTCGCGTCCACGCCGCCTTTCCACGCGACGAGCGTCACGGTCCGCGTCTTGGCCGTCCGGAAGAACGGGCTCTCCGGGTCGATGCCGAGCGCGTATTTGCCCGCGCCGTTTCCGAGCAGGCCGGCGAACATCTCGTCCTCGGTCTCCGAGCAGATCACCGGATCCCGCCAGCCCTCCTCGGGCACGGTAAAGAGGAACGACGTGTCGGAGTCCTGGAGATGGCCGGTCTCGTTCCTGGCGTTCCGGAACAACGCGGCGAGCTCGATCCGCGGCGCGGCGCCGGAGATCGCGAACCACTGGTTGGTCGTGTTCGGGGAACCGTAGTCCGTGTAGACGTAGTGCCCCCGCACGGTGCCGCCGTCGAGCCGAAGGCCGCCGTTCGCCGAGGCGTTCGCGAGGCCGTTGCTCGTCGAGAACCGCAGCGTCGCGCCGTCCAGAACGGCGACGTTCATGTCGCGGCCGGACAGCGCCAGCCATCCCTTGAAATAGGCGTCCGCGCCGTCGGAGAACGTGACGGTCGTGTTCCAGCCCTTCGTGAAGTCCGAAGCTTGTCCGATCTCGAAGCCGTTGTCCTCCGCGAGCGAGAGGGCGGAGAACGTCAGATTGCAGTTCTTCATGCCGCCGCCCTGCATGTTGCCGGTGAGCCCGGAGACGTCCGCGCCTTCGCCCACGAACGTCACGGCCGTGCCGTTGTTGTTTCCGAGACTCCAGTTTGCGAACCGGTATTTGCCGGGCACGTGGACCGTGTTGGTCGTCGTGCTCGGAAACACGACGGAGGCCTGGGAGTTGTCCGGGTAGCCGGTGCAGTAGTAGGAGACGCTCGGCGTCCAGTTGGCCGGGTCGTTCCATGCGCCTTCGGCCACGGACTTCTTCCACGTGTAGGTCACGGCGTCGTAAGTCGTGAAGGTGTTGTTCGCGCTGACCGAGCTCCAGCTCTCCCACGTCGTGCCACCGGGCGCGACGTTCACGGTGTGGAAGGCGTAGTAGACCTTCCGCGGCATGCCGGTGACCGTCACGGGGATCGAGAACGCGCCGGCGCGGTCGAGGACGACGGTGTCGAAAACCTCGAGCGCCTGGTGCGAGTCGCCGAGGAGGATCTCGAGCGTCGTGACGCCCGCGCCGAGCGTCACCAGCGTGCCGTTCAGCGTCGCGAAGCGGTGGGAGGCGCCCGTGACGGAAACGCCGCTCGCCAGGACGGAGCCGGCGCGCGTCGTGAACGACGCGACGGGCGTTTCGTCGAAGCCGCCCGCCGTCGTCGCGGCGACGATGCGATACCAGTAGGTTCCGCCGGGCTGGACGGCGGCCGTGACGGTGAACGCGCCGATACCCGGGTTCGCGACGGCGATGTTGGTCGCGTTCGCGAAGTCCGGATCGTCCGCAAGCTGGATCGTCACCGAGAGGTCCCCGGCGCCGGCGGAGACGACGCGGATCGGGAAGACCGCGGTGTCGCCGTCCGCGTCCACGCCGCCGTCGACGACGCGCACGGCGCCGGAATCGGCCGGAATGGTGTCGGACCACGCGACGATCGCGCCGTTTTCGTCCGCCTCGTAGAAGCGGACGTAGGTGGCGCCCGAGGCGGGCGCGAACGTGCCGCCCGCGACCGTGGTCTGGTCCGCGGCGAGCGCGCCGAAGACGGCGTCGTTTCCGTCCGCCGCCCAGGCGGCCGCGTCGGTGCCGTGGTAGGATTCGCCGCTCACGGCGTGGATCGTGCCGACCGCGTTCGTGAGCGGACGCGTGACCGTCGCGGTCAGCGTCCCGGCGCTCCACGAGGCGGCGTCGAGCGTCAGGATGCGGTGCGCGCCAGAGGGCACTCCCAGGAGCTCCATCTCGCGGATCGGGTGGGTGTCCTGCGCGCCGCCCGCGCCCTGCGTGAAGCGGAAGGCGGTCGCGCCGACGGCGAGGAACGGCGCCCCGTCCGCGGGCGTGAGGAAGGCGCGGTTGTAGTCGCCGGCCGTGAACTCCAGCGGCGAGCCGGCGATGCGGTGCCACTCGCCCGCCTCGTCGCGCCATTCGAGGGACGCGACCGAGATCGTGCGGCGGTCGGTGTTCCAATACTGGTAGAGGCGGAACTCGGTGAGCGAGAAGGCGCCGCCCAGCTCGAACGTGAGACTGGTCCCGCGCCCCACGCCATACCACCGGCCGGACGTGTTCGCGATGTAGGCGTCCGTGAGTTCGGAAAGCGTGCCGTCGGACGCGATGTCGCCGTCGACGACCGTCGGGAGGAGTCCGCGCAGCAGATTGTTCGTCGGCACGACGGAGGCGTTGCTCCAGGTGTCGCAGAACCAGCCGTTGACCTCCGAGGCGGCGGCGGCGCCGACTTCGTCGGGCGCGGTCGCGAAGGAGAAGATCTCCGATGCGCCGGTGTCGCCGCCGGCGTTCGAGGCGATGAACTGCGCCCAGTAGAGGCGACCGGGCAGGAGGCCGGCGAGCACGGCGGCCGTTTCGCCCTCGGAGGCGTTCGCGGCGACGAGGTGCACGGTCGCGCCCTCCACGGCGTTGGACTGCGCCGCGTAGCGGACGGAGAGGTCCGCGCGGTCGCCCGACGCCGCCGTGCCGGCGTCGAGGAGGCTCGCCGCGAGCGTCGCGGAGCCGGGGGTCGTCTCGCGGACCGCGACGAAGTGGACCGCCGGCGGGATCGAGGAGAGGATTTCGACGTCGGGCAGATAGACCGTTTCGGACCAGCGGACGCCGCCGTTGCCGTCGTCGGAGCGGAAGCGCAGGTAGTTCATGCCCGCGAGGTCCTCCGCATCGATCGAGAAATTCTGCGAGAGCGCGCCCGTCTCGGCCGTCACGTTCGTGGCGGCATTCCACGATGCGAGGTTCGTCCCGCCGTGCGACGGGGCGACGAGCGCCGTCACGGTCGCGTCCGCCGGAAGCTCGTGCGAGAAGGCGACGAGCGCCTTGATGCCGGCCGCCGTGCGCGACAGGGTCGCGATCGAGAGATCGGCGGGCAGGTCCGCGACGGCGACGCCCTCGGCCTCGACCTCGCGCAGGTAGTGGTCGCCCGTGCTCATGTTGCCGTCGGACGTGAAGCGGATGCCGTAGGCGGGCTGGTCCCAAAGCGCCGTCGCGCCGGCGGCTGGGAGGAGATAGCCGCGGGTGTATTGCGTTCCCATGTAGTGGCCAGGCTCCGGCGAGATCACGTGCCACTCGCCGTCCGCGTCGCGCGCCTCCACGGAAGCGACGTTCACGGCGGAGTAATATGTGGTCGAGTGCTTGTAGAAGATCCGGAACGAGGTAAGGTAGACCGGATTCTCCCACGTCCACGTGTAGAGCCGGTCGTTTGAGAGCCGGAGGTCGTCGTCCTTGCCGTTCGTGGCGAACCCGACGCTGGACGGAATGGCGGACGCTCCGGTCGAGGCAACCGTCACCACGGGCGTCTGGTTACGGAGGAGGCTCGTGGCGTGGAAGTCGTTGGCGGCGCTCGTCCACGCGCCGTAGTCCCAGACTGCGCCGGTCGGGACCGTCGTCGCGGCCGGGTCGGAGGTCGTGAACGCGATCGGAATTTCGAACGTGCCGCCCTCGAGGCCGTTGTCGAGGAGGAGGACGCCCGCGTAGTCCGCGGACGGCGCGAGGCCGTCGGCGGCGATCGACACCGCGCCGGTCGAGAGGATCAGCGCCATCGGGAAGTCGTTCGTTGTCGCGGCGCCGTCGCGCGAAACGCGGAGCGTGGCGTCGACATGGTCGGCGCCCTCGCCGAGCGAGTAGATTTCGAGCGTGGCGGTCCAGTCGGCCTCGCCGGCCGTCGCCTCCTTGATCGAGACCTGCGGGGCGGGCTGGGCCGCGGTCTGCGTCCGCATGCGGACGATCACCGTGCCGCTGCCGCCCGCACCGCCGAAGTGGGCCAGTTCGCCGTTGTTCGACCCGCAGCCGCCGCCGCCGCCGCCGCCGAAGCTGGGCGCGGCGTTCATGGTGGATGCGGCGGTTCCGTAGCGGAAGTCCACGTTGCGCGAACCGCCGACGCCGGCCGTGTCGCCGCCGGCCGCGCCGCCGACGTTCGTGCCGGAGGCGTAGGTGCCGGAGCCGCCGCCGCCGCCGCCCGCGCCGTAGACGGCCGGGTAGCCGGAGATCGAGCTCTCGAAGCCCGCACCGCCCGCGCCGCCGGTCTTCGAGACGCCGGTCGAGAGGATCAGCGCCATCGG
>JAFTHC010000063.1 GCA_017457625.1 Kiritimatiellia bacterium | reverse complement strand
CCGCTTCTTGCCGCGGGCGGCGGGGGAGCCGCAGGTCTCGAGCCAGCGGCGGAGGGCGACGAACCAGGTGGGCGGGTCGTCCATCGCGGCGAAGGCGGCCGCGGCGTCGAAGGAGCTGCCCGCGAGGGTTTCGCCCTCGAAGCGGGCCATGTCCACGCGCTGGTAGCGCCAGACGTCGCGCCGCGGATCGGGGCCGGCGGCGAGCGCTTCGGCCGAGGCGGGGAGCGGCAGGACCGACGCCGGCGCGTCGGGCAGCAGGGCGCGCGCGGCGGCGTTGGCCTCGCGGGCGGCCTTCCAGTCGAGGATGTCGCCCGGCTCGATCCGGAGGCGCAGGCCGAGGGGGTCCAGCTCGAAGGCGCGGCGCTGCAGGTCCGCCCATTCGGCGCGGGGGCGCTCGATCCGGCCGCGCAGCGCGAGCAGGTCGGAGAGGGCGTCGAGGTAGTCCGGGTCGGCGTCGAGCGCGGCGCGGAAGGCGTCCCACGCCTCGGGGAGGCGCCCCTGCTCGGCCCGGAGCATCCCGAGGAGGCGGTGCGTGGCAGGCAGGGCGCCGGGGCGGGCGGCCAGGTCCGGCAGAATGCGCTCGGCGGCGGCGAGGCTCTCGCCGCTCTCGAAGACGCCCGCGCACCCGAAGCAGAGCGAGGCGACGCGCCCGAACTGCTCCGGCATCCGGCGGAAGGTCTCCTCGTAGTGCTCGGCCGCGAGGTCCGGGCGGCCGCGCTCGCGGAGGCGCTCGGCGAGGCGCCACTGGACGCAGTAGGCGTCCTCGAAGAGGGCGGCGGCCGCGTCGTAGGCCTCGAGCGCGAGCGAGACGAGCCCCGCCTCCGTGAGCTCGTCGCCCTTCTCCGCGAGGCGCACGGCGGCGACGACGCTGCGCAGCGTGGCGGCCTCCTTCGCGGCGTCCGCGCCGCCCTTCGCCTCGAGGACGGAGGCGAGGATCGCGTAGGAGCGGATGCGGTCGCCGGGGGGTGTCTCGCCGTCGGTGGGGTCGATCTTCAGCGCGAGGCGCGCGGCCTCCTCGGCCTCTTCGAGGCGGCCGGCGCGGCGCAGCGCCTCGGCCTTCCACTGGACGGGCCGCTCCTCCCAGGGCACGAGCGCGTGCAGGCGGTCGGCCAGCGCGAGGAACTCCTCCGCCGGGAGGCGTTCGAGGAGCAGCTCCCACGGCCAGTCGCGGCGGTAGCCGTCGGCGACCTCGACGGCGTGGCGGGCGACGCGCACCGCGTCGTCCGTGCGGCCGGCGCCGTCGAGCGCGAGGGCGAGGAGGCGCGGGGCGTCCCGGAACCCGCGGAGCCCGGCGGCGTCGGCGACGCCCCAGAACGGGACGCGCTCGAACAGGGCGAGCGCGTCGGCGGGGCGGCCGGCCTCGAGGTAGAGCGCCGCGAGCGCGCCGAGGTTCTCCACGATGCTCCAGTGGCTGCCGTACCCCCGGCGGACCGGGAGCCCGTCGGGGGTCTCCCCGAGCTTGCGGACGAGCGCGCGGACGTTCTCCGCGTAGAGCGCCTGCGCCTCGGCGGCGCGCCCGGCGCGGGCGAGCAGCTCCGCGAGCTCGGCCGACGAGCTCTCGGAGAGGTCTTCGTCGGCGCCGTCGGCGCCGTCGGCCGCCTCCCCGGCGCGCAGGAGCGCGAGGGCCTCGTCGAAGCGGTTCGTCTCGCCGGCGGCGAGCATCGCCCCGGCGTAGTCGAGCAGCGGGTCGCTTCCGGTGCGGCCGGCGCAGGCGCGCCGTTCGGCGGGCGGGCGTTCCGCCAGGCGGCGGGCGGCCGCGGCGGCGTCGTCGAAGCGGGCGGCGGCGAGGGCCGCGGCGAGGCGCCCGCGGTCGAGGGCGGTGAGGAGGCGCGGGTCTGCGTCCGGGGCGGACCCGAGGCGCTCGGCCAGCGCGTCGAGGCGCGCGGCGGAGGCGTCGTCCGCGGGCGGGGCGGCGTAGAGGAAGACCTCCAGCGCCTTCTCCGTCGCGGGCGCGGCGGGCGGCAGCGCGCGGCGCTCGACGAAGTCCGCGATCGCGGCCGGATCGGCGGGGCTGCGGAAGGACCGGAAGAAGGGGTCGCCGGAGCGGAACGCCAGCGAGGCGGCGGCGAGCGCCACGGCGGGGCGGAGCGCCTCGGGCAGCGCCGCGTCGAGGCGGGCGTCGGCGTCCGCGACGCGCCCTGCCGCGAGGTCCCGCCCGCAGAGCGTGGCGACCGCGCGCAGGTAGGCGTCCGGTTCGGGCGCCGACTGAACCGTCTTCCTCTGTCCGCCGAAGTGGCGGATCTCCTGGAACGACGCCCAGCCCTCGGAGAGCAGGGCGTCGGGCCCGAGGGCGGCCAGGCGCGCGAAGCGCTCCGCCCACGCGTCCGGCGCGCCGCGCGCGGCCGCGCGCTCGGCGAAGTAGGCGAGGCCGTCCGGCGTCGTGTCCGCGAACGACCACGCGACCGCCGTGGCGGGGGCGTTCGTGCCGGCGGCGCGGACGATCGCGCGGTAGCGGGCGCGCACCGCGGCGGTGCCGAGCATCCAGGGGATGTTGCGCGAGGAGACGAGCGTCGCGAGCGTTTCGTCCGGAAGCTCCAGGTCCTCGTCCGTCACGATGGCGTCTTCGGCCCCTCCGGACCATTGGTCGCAGGCCGCGAGGCGCCGGGCGAACGCCTCGGCCGGGGTTTCGTCCGGGTCCGAGGGGAGCAGGGCGGAGAAGCGGACGGCGCCGTTCGCGCGGGGGCGCCGCAGGCGGTCGCGGCCGAAGACGGCCTTGCGCAGCGCCTTGTACTCGGGCCCGTGCGCGGCGCCCGGCGCGACGCGCAGCGCGCGGAGCGCGTTGGACGACGCGGCCGCGTCGCCGGAGAGCCGGGCCAGGCTGAGGCGCAGCGCCGAGAGCGCGGGCGGCTGGTTCGTCGGGTCCGCGGCCGCGGCGCGCGCGTCGAGCGCCTCGCGCATCGCGGGCCAGCGCGATGGCGGCGGCAGCGCGGCGACGAGATGCATCACGACGGTCGGCAGCGCGCGGGCGTGCATCCAGACATGATCCGGGTCCGGGTCGAGCGGATCGGAGAAGCCGAACGCCTCCGCGCGCTCCGCCAGCCCGAGCCAGCGCGCCGCGCGCAGGTCGGGGTCGCGCCGCGCGGGGCCGTCGGCGCGCAGCGCCTCGATTTCGTCGATGAGGTCGCGCGGGTCGTCCGTCGGGGCGGCGGGTTCCGGCAGCGCCGCGGCGAACGAGCCGACGAGCTCGTCCGCGCCGAGCAGTTCGCCGGCGGGCGAGGCGGCGGAGGAGGCGCCGTCCGACGCGGCGGCGTTCGCGGCGAGCGCGAAAAGGGCGAGGAGGGGGAGGAGGAGGGCGAGGCGTTTCATTGCGGGCGGGGTCTGGTGGCGTTCTGTGTGTTCGGTGTGTTCCGTGGTTTGTTCGGCGGCGGGCGGAACTGGGGCCCCTCACCCCCATAGATGCATTTCGCGCCCAAATCGTTGCAACTTTTTGAAACTTTTTTCGGTGTGGCGGGGTGGAGACCCCGCCACGGCGGGTTGCGACGAGGGCGAGGATATAGGAGAGGCGGGGGCATGTCAAGGGGGTTTGACCCCGATTTTGCATTTCCCACACTTTCCCACAATTTATTAACAGCCTCCTCCGGCCCCCTCCCCCGCTGCGAGCCGGTGTTCCGCCCCTCGCCCGCGCCGTGATCCGCCCCCCGAAACGCCTGCCGTTCCCGCCTTGTCTTCCAACCGATTCCACCGTGCGTGATTTTTGCCATTTACCCGCTCCGGAAGATGCAAAATGCATCAAAATAACGCACGGTGGAATCGAAATCGGCGCGCTGGAAAAGTGTGATATTCTTGCCGGCTGGCATCCGGCGTCTGGCGTCTCGCCCGATGACAGGCGCCGGACGCCAGACGAAATCTCACTCCGCGTCCTCCTCGGAGTCCGCGTGGGAGACTCCCCCAGCCTCGCTTCGCTCGGCAGCCCCCTCAAGGAGGGGGCCGGCTCCGCCGGGACGGGGCTCCGCGCTCTCCGCGTGCGGTTCGGACTCCGCGGGGCCCTCGACGGAATCGGGATCCGCCGGGAACACACTCAATTGCTCCTGGAGAATACAGATGGACGCCTGGAGGCGGCGGTCTTCGGCGCAATACTCCACCCAGGCGTCCTCGAGAAACGAATCGCGTTCGGATTCGGGGACGGTCTCGATGCGGTCCCGAAGCGGAAACTCTTCGTCGAGGACGTCTTCCGTCCTCTCTCCGCTCCGTCCGGCTTCATCCGGCGTTCCGTCCGCGTCGGGTTCCTTTCCTGACAGGAGTCTCCGGAATTCCCGGACATCGGCTTGGAACCGGACCTCCATCTTCCTCTCCTCGACGACAGCGAACCACCGTTCGTGGAGCATGTCCATCTTGAGTTCGTCGTCGATCTCCCGGAATGCGCGCCTGTCGCGTGCCTCCTCTGCGCAGCGCCTCAGCTCGGCGACGGGCGGAGGCTCGGTCTGGCGCCAATTGTCGATGTACCGGTCGAAGCGGTTGGTCGTTCCGTGCGCCTCCCACTTCACGCCCTCCTGCAATTCCCGGAACAACCGATGCGGGATTGTGAAGCGATGCAGCATTTCCTCCTTCTCCCACGGCGCCGAACGAAGGCAGGTGCACTGCAAGTCGTCCGTGATGACGATCGACTGGATCGTCGCCCAGCCCGAATCGTGGTACACGATGTCGGAAACGCAATAGACGGGTCCTGACGGCGGCAAATTCAAGCAGCCGCCCACCGCGAGCGCGAGGAGGGGGAGGAGGAGGGCGAGGCGTTTCATCTTTGCGGACTTCGCGGACTTGGCGTGAGGGATCAAGGGGACTTGGGGACAGGGAGAGCGAGGCGTTTCATTGCGGGCGGGGCGGGGTCAATGCTGAATGATGAATGATGAATGCGGCGGGGCGGGGAATTCGGGAAGGCCGCTCCGCGGCGGGCGGCGGGAGGGGTCAGGCGCCGAGGAGGATGCCGGGGTCGAGGAGGAAGGGGACGACGCCGACGGTGACGATGCCGTCTTCGCCGGAGAGGGGACGCTGGAAGCCGTCGGTCACGACGATCTTGCGGAAGAAGTCGCCGGTGTGGCGCAGCGAGAAGGTCTCCTGCTCGCGCTTGGCCGCGTCCGGGATGGCGAAGGCCGACTGGACGTAGACCTT
>JAFTHC010000062.1 GCA_017457625.1 Kiritimatiellia bacterium | reverse complement strand
GGATTGCGAAGCAAGCCCGCGAGGGCGGAAAAACCGTTCCCGATCGCGGGGGGGACAGCGAGGAGGCCGCGCGGGCGGGATGGAGTCGCGAGGCGGCGCGAGCGACGGCGGGAGTCACCCCGCCGAGCAAGCGACGCCCGCGAATCCGCCCGCTCCGCGCGGTCTGCGAGCGGCCCCGCGATCGGGAACAGCTTCTCATGCGACGACGCCGCATGCGACGACGGTGCCGCCCCCCCCGATTCCTGACCGAATACCCGGCGCGACGGTTTTCCGCTTTTTCGCGGACGCGGATTCTGGTAGAATGGCGCCGTCCGAAACACACGGAAACCACGACCCATGAAAACCGCGCTCCTCCCCCTCTCCGCCCTGCTCGCCGCCGCCGCGCTCGCGCAGGAGCCCGCCGCCCCCGATCCGTATCTGGAAGCCGAAGCGAAAAAGGACGCCGCCAAGAAGGCGCTCTCCGACCGGCTCGACGCGGATCTGGCCGCCCGCGCGGTCTCGTGCGCCGACACGAACCGCTTCTTCGTCGCGAAAGGCGTGCTCGCCGACCGCGTGAAGGGAACGGTCGAGGTGGACGCCTTCACGACCGGCACGCTGCCCGGCTCGATCTGCGAGTTCTACTTCATCACGCTCAACTCCGGCCACGACTACGAGGCCGTGTTCCAGACGTTCGCGTTCGCGTCCGACCTGGCGAAGGCGTTCGAGTTCCTCGGAGTGCCCGCCGGTCGGTCCGCGGACTACCCGGAGATGCGCTTCTGGAGCGCCGGCGAGCGCGTCGCCGCGACCGCGTCCGTGGACGGCGCACCGCCGCGACCGCTCGGCGTCTTCGCGTCGGACGCCGCGTCCGGCGCGACGCTCGACGCGCAGGCGTTCGTCTACGTCGGCGGCACGCGCCTCGCGGACGGCTCGCTCGACGTCGACTCGCAGGGTCCCGGCTCGATCGTCCCCGACTACAACGAGCCGCAGACGCTCCTCGACATCCCCGCCAAGGCGCCGCAGGGCGTCGTCTACGGCAAGACGCTCGTCTCGACCAACGCCGCCTTCGCGGCCTTCCTCCCCGCGGTCGTCACGTTCGCGCCCGAGAAGCGCGAGGCGCCGCTCTCGCCGCGCCGCGTCGCGGACGACAAGGCCACGTTCACCGGAGACGGGTTCCTCTACGCCGGCCTGCGCGCGCCCGACTGCGGCGAGCTCCTGACCAAGCCCGGTGCATCCCCCGCCGACCTCGTCAAGCGCCTCTCCGAGCGCGTGCGCGACGAGAAGCGCGACGTCTACCTCTCGTTCGACTGGACGCCCGCCGTGACCCTCGGCGCTCTCAAGAACGCGGCGACGCTGCTGCAGACGCTCGACAAGGACGAGACGGGCATCCGCGTGGACGCCCCGCCCGCCGGCTTCCCCTACTACCAGTTCATCTTGCCGGACGAGGAGTGGCGCGACCGCGAGAAGCGCCTCTCGCAGCCCTGCGAGCTGCGCTTCGCGAAGACGGAAGACGGCGCGGTCCGCGCGACGCTCGTCGCCATCGCGGAAATCTGGGACGGCGAATCGCTCAAGCCGACGCTTGTCCCGGAGGAGATTCCGCTCGCCTCTCCCGCGGACCTGCCCGCGCTCCTCGAGGAGAAGACGCCGCGGCAGCTGCCCGTCGTGCTCGTCTTCGCGCCCTCGTCGCTCGCATGGAGCGAGCTGGCGCCATGGCTCGAGCCGGTCCTCGCCGGCTATCCCGGCATCCGCCTGTTCCTCGACTAGCGGCTCCCGCCGCGCTCCCGCGTGAGCAGGTAGAACGGCAGCGTGTCGAGCGCCGCGAGGGCGAGCTTCACGAGATACTGGCCGAGCATGAGCGAAAACAGCGCGGGGCGCGTGGCGAGGTCGGACAGCCAGCCCAGGCCGCAGCCGAAGGCGAGACCGACGAAGACGACGGTGTCCAGCAGCTGCGAGGTCGCCGTCGAGACGTTGTTCCAGATCCAGCGGTGGCGGCGGCCGTCCGGGCGCCGCTTCAGGACCGCGCGGCGCAGCCGGTGGAAGACGAACACGTCCCAGCTCTGGCTCAGCGCGTAGGCCGCGAGGCTCGAACCGGCGAAAACCCAGTTGAGGCCGAGAAGCCGCGCGTAGGCCGCCTGCACCTCCGCGTCCGCGGCGGGCAGCGCCTGCGTGAAGAAGAGCAGCGCCGCGGCGAGCAGCTGCACGGCGAAGCCCCAGCGCACGACGGCGCGGGCCTCGCGCTCGCCCCAGAGCTCGCCCACCACGTCCGTGACGAGGAACGTGATCGCGTAGCAGAAAACCGCGCCCGGGAAGGCGAGAGTGCCGCCCGGGAACGGGACGGACGTCGCGACGACCTTCGCCGCGACGACGTTGGAGAGCGCCAGCGCCACGGCGAACACCATGCCGAGCGCGAGGAGGTTTTCGGTCGATTTCTTCATTCCGTAGTTTTTTTAGGTTGGATGTTGCGACAACCCCCGCGGCGGGCGCGCGGGACGGCGCCGGATCAGACCGGCGCCGGGGGCTCTTCCTCCAGAAGCCGTTTCCTCGCGACCGCCGCCCAGCCGCCCTTCGCGGCGCCCCACGCCGCGAAGGGGTGGATCGCGATGCCGCCGCGCGGCCGGAAAAGGCCGCGGACCTCGATGTATTTGGGCGCGAGGAGCGCGCGCAGGTCGCGCAGGACCGTGGCGACGACGTCCTCGTGGAAATCGCCGTGGTTGCGGAACGAGACGAGATAGAGCTTGAGGGACTTGCTCTCCACGAGCCGTTCCGCGGGCACGTAGCGGATGACGAGCTCGCCGAAGTCCGGCTGGCCCGTCACCGGGCACAGCGTCGTGAACTCCGGGCAGCGCAGCGTCACCGTCGCGTCGACGCCGGGATTGCGGTTCGAAAAACTCTCCAGCAGTCCGGGATCGTAGTCCCGCGGCCGCGCGTTCCCGGCGCGGCCCAGGTGCGTGAGCCCCTCTCGCGTGCGGGGGTCGGCGGATGCCGGCCGTTTCGCCTTTTTCGTGTCCATGCGCGCGGAGTATAGCCGAGAACGCCCCGCGATTCAAGGGCCGCGACAGTCGAAACCGCTTGCTTTCGCGCGGCGAAAAGACTATCCTTCGCCGCACATTTACGCAAAAACACGCGCGCGAGAGCGCGGAACAATCCAGGAGAAAAACATGGCCACCAAGAAGGCAGCCCCCCGCAACGCCAAGCTCCACGCTTGGGTCGACAAGATCGAGAAACTCTGCACCCCCGACAAGGTCGTCTGGTGCGACGGCTCGAAGAAGGAATGGAAAACCATCTGCGAAGAGATGGTGAAGAAGGGCCAGTTCGTCAAGCTCGATCCGAAGCTCCGGCCCGACTGCTACCTCGCCCGCTCGCACGAGTCGGACGTCGCGCGCGTCGAAGGCCGCACGTTCATTTCGACGGCCAAGGAAATCGACGCCGGTCCCACGAACCACTGGATCGCCCCCGACAAGCTCAAGAAGATCCTCCTCGATCCGAAGAAGGGCCTCTTCGCCGGCTGCATGAAGGGCCGCACGATGTACGTCATCCCGTTCGCGATGGGCCCGCTCGGCAACCCGATCACGAAGCTCGGCATCGAGATCACCGACTCGCCCTACGTCGTCGTCAACATGGAGATCATGACGCGCGTCGGCACGAAGGTCCTCGACGCGATCGAGAAGGGCGCGGAGTTCGTCCCGTGCCTGCACTCCGTCGGCGCCCCGCTCAAGAAGGGCCAGAAGGACGTCGCGTGGCCCTGCGCCCCGATGGAGAAGAAGTACATCTGCCAGCTCCCCGAGGACCCGGACTTCAAGATCATCTCCTTCGGCTCCGGCTACGGCGGCAACGCGCTGCTCGGCAAGAAGTGCTTCGCGCTGCGCATCGCCTCCGTCCTCGCCCGCGACGAGGGCTGGATGGCCGAGCACATGCTCGTCCTTTCGCTCACCTCGCCCGAGAAGAAGACCTACCACGTCACGGCCGCGTTCCCGTCCGCCTGCGGCAAGACCAACCTGGCGATGATGCTGCCGAAGCTCCCGGGCTGGAAGCTCGAGACGATCGGCGACGACATCGCCTGGATCAAGCCCGGCGCCGACGGCCGCCTCTACGCGATCAACCCGGAGAACGGCTTCTTCGGCGTCGCCCCCGGCACGTCGATGGACTCCAACCCGAACGCGCTGCTCTCCTGCAAGAAGGGCACGATCTTCACGAACGTCGTGCTCACGCCCGAGGGCGACATCTGGTGGGAGGACATGGGCGTCAAGGCCCCCAAGGAGGGCGTCGACTGGAAGGGCAACCCCTGCTACGTCTGCGCGGACGACCCCTACCGCATGGGCCCGAAGCCCGGCATGACCAAGGCCGAGATCAAGGCAGCCGGCTACGTCGCCGCCCACAAGAACAGCCGCTTCACCGCGCCCGCCGAGAACTGCCCCGTGCTCGACAAGGACGGCTTCAACGGCAAGTTCCATGGCAAGAACATCGGCGT
>JAFTHC010000061.1 GCA_017457625.1 Kiritimatiellia bacterium | reverse complement strand
GAGGCGGCCCTTGAAGCCCGCCTTGCGCATGCCGAAGGCCGCGCCGAGCGAGGCGCCCATGCAGATCGTCGTGTCCATCGACGAAAGGGGCGGCGCCACGCCGAGCGTGTAGCAGCCGATGTCGCCGGTGACCGTCGCCTTGAGCTTGGCGAGCGTGTAGAAGACGCCGCGGTGCCCGCAGCCGGCGCAGAGCGTCGGCGGCCGTGCCGGCAGAGCCGGCAAGGCGGTCTGAGGGTCTGAGGGTCTGAGGGTCTGAGGGCCCTCCGCGCCGAGGAGCTCCCGGCGCAGCGCGCGGAGGCGGTCGACGTTGAGTTCCATCATCCGCAGTTCGGTCTTGTAGTCGAAAACCGGGATGCCGGCGAGCGCGATCGCGTCGCGCAGGACGGGATCGAGCTCCTCGACGACGACGAGCCCGCCGACCTTCGCGGCGAAGGCGCGGATTTTTTCCGCGGGAAGCGGATTGGAGAAGCCGACCTTGAAGACGGGAAACTCCGGGAACGCCTCCTTCACGTAGTTGTAGGCGGCGGCGCAGGCCGCGAAACCGAAGTCCGTGCGCTCGCCCGGCTCCTCGCGGTTGAACGGGCTCTTTTCGGATTCTTCGCGCAGGAGCGGCAGGCGCTTCTCGATTTCGAACCGCATCGCGCGGGCGTTGGCCGGGACCGAGACGAACTTTTTCGGGTTCTTGACGTAGGGCCTGACGGGCACGCGGTCGAACGGCCCCACGGCCGGGAAGTCCCCGACGTCGACGAGAGACGAGGAGTGCGACGTGCGCGTGGTCATCCGCAGGAAGACGATCGAGCCGGTGCGCTCGGAGATGTCCCAGGCCGCGCGCGCCATGTCGAAGGCCTCCTGCGAGTCGGAGGGCTCGAGCGTGATCGCGCGGGCGAACTTCTGCAGCACGCGGTTGTCCTGCTCGTTCTGCGAGGAGTGCATGCCCGGGTCGTCCGCCGAGACGACGACGAGCCCGCCGTTCACGCCCTCGTAGGTGTAGGTCATGAGCGGATCCATCGCGACGTTGAGGCCGACGTGCTTCATGCACACCAGCGCGCGGGCGCCGGCGATCGAGGCGCCGATCGCGATCTCCATCGCGACTTTTTCGTTGACCGACCACTCGCAGTCGATCTCGCCCTTGAACTTGGCGACGTTCTCGAGGATCTCGGTGCTGGGCGTGCCGGGGTAGGCGGAGGCGACGTGGCAGCCGGCGGCGTAGGCGCCGCGCGCGACGGCCTCGTTGCCGGAGAGGAAAAGCTCGCTCATGGGGACGGATCCTACTTGTGCGTGACGACCGCGGTTCCCGAGTAGCCGACGGCGTTGGTCGAAGACGCCCCGGAACCGATCGCAGTCGCGGTGACGCGCTGCGTCCCCTCGCCCGACGCGGTCGCCGTGTAGACGACCGATTTGCCGACCGTGGCCGACAGCACGCCGAGCGACCCGTCGGAAAGGGACCAGCGGAAATTGTCCCAGCCCGAAGCGGCGAAAGAGACGCTGCCGCCGCGGGACACGGTGGCGTGCCCCGGGGAAACCGTCACGTCGTTGGACTCGGACGACTCGCACCCGGGGGCGAAAGCGAGGACGGCGGCGGCCAGGGCGCCGAGCGCGGCGGCGGCGGAAAAAAACTTCTTCATGGTTCGTTCCTTCGTTTTCCGGCGCTCCGTCCGGCCCGGCGCGGGCCGGCGTGCGCTTCGGCGCGCGGATTCTAGCACAGCCGCGCGCGCCGCCGCAAGCGCGCCGCCCCGCTTGCGCGGGGAGCCGGACGCGGCTATAATCCGGGGCGTCGGCGGCTCATCCGGCCGCCCGGACGAACGACCGGCGATGTCGACGCGACGCGAGCACTACGGATTCGAGAAGACGGAACGCGAACTGCGCGACCGGCTCCGCGCGCGTGCCCTCGCGCTGGCCGACCGCGGCGCGGGTTCGCGCGACTACGCGGAAGCGGTCGCGGCGTTCGTCCGCGGCCGCGAGGAACTGGCGCGGGCGCGGGAGGCGCGAATCAGGGAACGGCTCCGCCGGCAGGCCGCGGGCAAGCGCCCCGCGCCGTGGGATTCGCCCCGCGCGCTGGAACGCCGCCGCATCGCGCGCGCCGTGGCGGAGGCGCGCTGGACCGACTGGGCCGACCGCACGGTCCTGGCGGCCCGCGCCGGCGCGCCGCCGCCGCCCGCCCCCGGCGAGCGCGGCCGCGCCGGTG
>JAFTHC010000060.1 GCA_017457625.1 Kiritimatiellia bacterium | reverse complement strand
GCTCATCGCGTGGTCCTCCATCACGGGGATGAACGCGCCGGAGAGGCCGCCCACGGACGACGACGCGAACGAGCCGCCCTTCTTCACGGCGTCGTTGAGCATCATCACCGCGGCCGTGGTGCCCGGCGCGCCGAGGCGGCCGATGCCCATCGTCTGGTAGATCTCGCCCACGCTGTCGCCGACCTTCGAGGTGGGCGCGAGCGCGAGGTCGACGACGCCGAACGGCACGCCGAGAGAGCGCGCGACCTCGTGCCCGACGAGCTCGCCGACGCGCGTCACGCGGTAGCTCGTGTGCTTCACCTCCTCGGCGATCTCGTCGAGCGTCGCGCCGGGGTTGCGCGCGAGAAGGCGGTCGAGCGCGCGCTTCACGACGCCCGGGCCGGAGACGCCCACGTCGATCACGACGTCCGGCTCGCCGGCGCCGAGCTCCGCGCCCGCCATGAACGGGTTGTCCTCGGGCTGGTTCGCGAACACGACGAGCTTCGCGGCGCCGAAGCCTTTGTTCGCTTTCGTCGCCTCGGCGAGCGCGAGGCACTTCTCCGCCACGAGCGCCGCGGCGCCGACGTTGATGCCGGCCTTGGTGGAGCCGATGTTCACGGACGAGCACACGTGGCCCGTCGCGGCGAGCGCCTCGGGGATGGCGTCGATGAGCGTCCGCTCGCCGGGCGTCATGCCCTTGTGCACGAGCGCCGAGTAGCCGCCCACGAGGTCGATGCCGACCTCCTGCACGGCTTCGTCGAGCGCCCGGGCGAGGGCGACCGCGGCGGCGCGGTTTCCGGCGTGGCGCTCCAGGAGGATCGAGGCGGGCGTGATCGCGAGGCGCTTGTTCACGATCTGGACGCCGTAGCGCGCGGCGACGGCGTCCGCGGTCGGGACGAGCCGCCCGGCGGCGCGGCGGATGCGGTCGCGCACGGCGTCGCACATCCGGGCGGGATCCTCGGAGGCGCAGGCGTTGAGGTTCACGCCGATCGTGACCGTGCGCACGTCGAGGTTCTCCTCGCCGATCATGCGCAGCGTGGCGGAGAGGTCGGAGGTTTCAAGCATTTCGTTTTCCAAGTGTCGCCGGCATGTTCATCTCCCGATGTGGACGAGACTATTACAATGCCATTTCATTGTCAACGGGTTTTGCGGAAGGGCCGGGCGCCTGCGGCAGCGCGACCTCTTCGCGCAGGGCCGCTTCGAGCAGCCCGCGGAAATCCGGGTCCGCGTGCATGCGCGCGACGGCGGCGCCGGCGACGAGCCGGCCGGCCTCGACGTCGCTGGCCCAGTGCACGCCGCACACGAGGCGGCTTTCGCCCGCTTCGAACGCGCGGGCGAGGAGACCCTCCGCGTTCGCGGGCCGCACTTCGCAGAGGACCAGCGCGGCGGCCCACGCCGTGGCGGCGTGGCCGGAGGGGTAGGAATCGGCGCCGAGGCGGACGTCCTCGGGCCGGAGCGGCGGCTCGCCCAGTTCGGCGAACGGCCGCGGCCGGCGGTAGGTCCGCTTGGCGCGGCGGTAGGACTGGCGCGTCGTGTCGAGGGCGAAGTGCAGCAGCGCGCAGAGCGCGGGCGTCTCCGCCTCGGACATCGTGCGCCCGTAGGCGGGGGAAAACGACGCGTAGAGGTTCTCCCACGTGAAAACCGCGTCGCGCGCCGCCAGCGCCGCGCGCGCCGGGTCCTCGCGCTGCTTCTTGGCGAGCTCGTGGCGCGCCAGGTCCCACGCCTTCGCGGCGCTGCCGTCCGCCGGCGGCGGCGGCAGGAACGCGACGGCGTCCGGCAGCTCGGCCTCGGGGATGAAGCCGCGTGACGGCGCGAAACCCGCGGCGGGACCGTGCGCGCACCCCGCCACGCAAAGCGCGCAGAGCAGGGCGGCGGAAAGGGACGAAAGCGACCGAAGGGACATAAAAAGACGGTGCCGCATCATTGGCCGGGCGTTCCAGCGTTGCGGCCGACGTCCGGGACGGACGGGTCGAGCAGGTTGCGGATGGGGCCGACTTCGTTGGTGGCGCGGAAGATGTTCTCGTGGCGGAGGCTGGTTGCGAGGCCGGTCGGGCCGAGGGCGGCGGCGAGGGTCCTCTGGAGCTCCGCCACGTCGCAGGAGGGCGGGACGGTGACGATGCCGACCGTGAGCGTGCGCTCGGGGTCGGAGAAGTCGTGGCGCCAGTCCTCGACGTTCACGCCGGCGTCGGCGAAGATGCGGGCTATTTCGTGGATGCGGCCGGGGCGGTCGGGGCCCATGACGGAGGCGACGTAGCGCTCGCCGGCGGGGGCGGCGGACGTGCGCGTGATCGAGAGGGAGGCTCGGCCGGCGGCGTCCGGCGCGCGGCGCGCGGCGGGGGCGCACGGGCGGACGTCGACGCAGGCGTCCTGCTCGGGCAGGGCGGCGCGGACGGCGGAAACGAGCGCGGCGGGGTCGGCGGACGCCTCGAACTCGGCGATGGCGGAGAGCGTGAAGATGCCGCCCACGACGGTCTGCCGCAGGTCGGTGAAGTTGGCGCCGAGGGAGAAGAGGGCGCCGGTGACGTCGCGCAGGATGCCGACGCGGTCGGGCAGGGCGACGGTGACGAGGAAGCGGGTGTTGTCGTTCATGCGCGCGGATGATACCACATTCCGGGCGCGGAGGAAACCGCGGCTCCCTTGCGGCGGCGCGCGGCGGTGTGGTATCATCCGCGGCATGGACGGAATCACGCAGCGCACGCCTCGTCCGGACGGCGTTTTTCCGCGGCGGACCGTCGCGCACGTGGCGACGGACGCCGCGATCGGGCGGACGTTCGACTACGCGATTCCGCCCGAACTCGCAGCGTCCGTCGGCCCCGGTTCGCTCGTGCGCGTGGAGTTCGGGCGCCGGCAGATCGATGCGCTCGTGCTCGACGTGTCGGACCGCAGCGCCCACCCCGGCGCGCTCAAGCCCGTCCTCGGCGCCGCCGCCGGCAAACCCTGGCTCTCGGCCGCCCTCATCAAGCTCGCGCGCTGGATGTCCTCCTACTACCTCGCGCCGATCGAGCTGTGCCTCAAGATCATGCTCCCGCCCGTCGTCCGCGACGGCACGCGCGAGGACGGCTTCAAGCGGCGGCTCGTGGTCCGCCGCGCCCGCGGCTCGGCGGCCGCCAAGCCGGCCACGGCGCGCCAGCGCGAAATCCTGGAGCGGCTCGGAGACGGCGAGGAGAACGTGGCGGGGTTCTGCAAGGCGTGGGGCGTCTCGCCCCCGACGCTGCGCAAGATGGCCGCCGCCGGCCTCGCGGAGATTTTCGAGAAGGTCGAGCGGCGCGACCCGCTCGCGGGGCGGCGCGTCCTGCCCTCGCGGCCGCTGCCGCTCACCGGCGAACAGGCCGCCGCGCTCGCGCTCGTGCGCGCCGCGTGCGACGCCCCCGCGGACGGCCCGCCGCCGCGCCCGGTGCTGATCCGCGGCGTGACGGCGAGCGGCAAGACCGAGGTCTATCTGCAGGCGATCGCGGGCGAACTGGCGGCGGGACGCGGCGCGATCGTGCTGGTCCCGGAAATCGCGCTCACGCCGCAGACCATCCAGCGCTTCGCGGCGCGGTTCGGGAACACGGTCGCCGTGCTGCACAGCCAGCTCGGGGCCGGGGAACGCCACGACGAATGGGCGCGCATCCGGAGCGGCGAGGCGCGCGTCGTGGTCGGCCCGCGCTCGGCGCTCTTCGCGCCCGTGGAGCGGCTCGGGCTCATCGTCGTGGACGAAGAGCACGAGCCGAGCTACAAGCAGGACGAAACGCCGCGCTACAACGCCCGCGACACGGCGGTCGTCCGCGCGCGCTTCGAGCACTGCGCGGTCGTTCTCGGCTCCGCCACGCCCTCGCTCGAGAGCTGGCGCAACGCGCAGGACGGAAAATACGCGCTCGCCACGATGACCCGCCGCGCGGTCGGCGAGGCGCAGCTGCCCCGCACGGTCGTGGTGGACATGCGCGGCGAGGCGGCGAAGGCGGAAGGCAAGCTGCCCGTCTTCTCGGAAACGCTCGTGCAGGCCGTCCGCCGCCGGCTCGAACTCGGCGAGCAGACGATGCTCTTCCTCAACCGCCGCGGCTACGCGCCGACCGTGACGTGCCCTTCGTGCGGGCACCGCGAGGAGTGCTCCGAGTGCTCGGTCCCTATGACGTGGCACCGCGACGACGGCGTCCTGCGCTGCCACGTGTGCGGCGCGTTCCGGAGCCCGCCCCGGCGCTGCCCGGCGTGCGGCTGCCCGGACTACCGCTACGGCGGCGTCGGCACGCAGCGCGTGGAGGCCGTGGCGCGCCGGCTCTTCCCGGGCGCCTCGGTCGAACGCATGGACCTGGACGTCACGACGCGCAAGAGCTCGCACGAGGAAATCCTCGACCGCTTCCGCGCGGGCAAGACCGACATCCTCGTCGGCACGCAGATGATCGCCAAGGGGCTCGACTTCCCCAACGTGACGCTCGCCGGGATCCTCAACGCGGACGCGGGTCTGGCCGTGCCGGACTTCCGCGCCGCCGAGCGCACGTTCCAGCTCGTGGCGCAGATGGCGGGCCGGACGGGCCGCGGGCTGCGCCCCGGCGACGTGATCGTGCAGACGCTGTCGCCGGACGAGCCGGCGATCCGCCTCGCCGCGCGCGAGGACTACGAGGCGTTCGCCCGCGGCGAACTCGCGGAGCGCCTCGAGCTGTGCTACCCGCCCTTCGCGCACCTGCACTGCGCCACGTTCCGCTCCGGAAACCGCGAAGCCGCCGCCGCCGCCGCCGCGCGCTTCGCCGCCGCGGTCGGGCGCTCGGAGCGCTACCTGCTCGGGGACGCCGCGCCGGCGGCCGTCGAAAAGGCCAAGGGACTGTGGCGCTTCCAGGTCGTGCTGCGCGGCCCCGACCCGGCCGCTCTGCTCGAGCGCCTGCGCGCCGCGCTCGCCGCCACGGCCGCCGCCGCGGAACGCGACCGCGTCTCGGTCTCGGTCGACGTGGACGCCGTCGGCGCCTTCTAGCGCGCTTGAAACGCACGGCCCGTTTCCGCTAGAATGCGCGGCCCATCCGGAAACACGAGTCATGGAAGAGATTTCGCTCGCCCCGCCGCGCGGCATGCGCGACTTCTACCCCGAGGACATGGTCCTGCGCAACCGCGTCTTCGACGCGTGGCGCGCCGCCGCCGTCGCGTCCGGTTTCGAGCACTACGACGCCTGCGTCGTGGAATCCCTCGCGCTTCTCAAGCGCAAGGCCGGCGAGGAGGTCGAAAACCAGGTCTACGCCTTCCAGGACAAGTCCGGGCGCGACCTGGCGCTGCGCGCGGAGATGACGCCCACGCTCGCGCGCATGGTCGCCGCGCGCCAGGGGTCGCTGCAATTCCCCGTGAAGTGGTTCTGCATCGCGCAGTGCTTCCGCTACGAGCGCATGACCAAGGGCCGCAAGCGCGAGCACTACCAGCTCAACCTCGACATCGTGGGCGAAGAGGGCGTCTCCGCCGAGGCCGAAGTCCTCGCCGCCGCGATCGGCGCGATGCGCCGCATGGGCGTGCCGGACGAAGCCTGGCGCGTCCGCCTCTCCTCCCGCGCGCTGCTCTCCGAGCTGCTCGCCAGGCTCGGCATCCCGGAAAAGTTCCACGCCGGCGCGTTCCTCGCGCTCGACAAGAAGGGCAAGATACCGCGCGAGGAGATCGAAAACATCATGAAGGGCGAGGGGCTCGACGACGAGGCCTGCCGCAAGGCGTTCGACCTCATGGACGTCTCCTCGCTCGACGAAGCCGCCGCCATCGCGGGCCCGGAGTCGCCCGCCGTCGCGAACCTGCGCGCCCTCTTCTCGCTGCTGGCGCTCTACGGGCTGGAGAAACAGGTCGTCTTCGACATTTCCGTCGTGCGCGGCCTCTCCTACTACACGGGCGTCGTCTTCGAGGCGTTCGACGTCAAGGGCGAGTTCCGCGCCATCTTCGGCGGCGGCCGCTACGACAACCTGCTCACCACGGTCGGCGGCAAGCCCACGCCCGCGGTCGGGCTCGGCTTCGGGGACGTCGTCGTGGGCGAGCTCCTCAAGTCGCTCGGCCTCGACAAGACCGCCGCGCGCGCGGACCTCGTGTGCGTGGGCTACATGCAGCCCGGGCAGCGGGACGCCGCCACGCGCCTGGCCGCGAAGCTCCGCGCGGAGGGCCGCAACGTCGACCTGCGCCTGCGCCCGCTCAAGGCCAAGGCGTTCTTCGCCCACGCCGCCGAACGCGGCACGCACGCGGTCTACCTCGGGCCGGACGACGTGGCCGCCGGCCGCGCCCGCATGAAGGACCTCGCCACGCGCGAAGAGAGCGAGGTCGCGCTCGCATGACCGCGATCGTCGACTACCGCGCGGGCAACCTCACGAGCGTCCGCCTCGCCTTCGAGTCGATCGGAGCGCCCGCCGTCGTGACGGCCGACCCCGCCGCGATCCGCTCGGCTCGCCGCATCCTCTTCCCGGGCGTCGGCGCCGCCGGCGCCGCGATGGCCAACCTCGCCGCTTCGGGCCTCGAGCCCGTCCTGCGCGAACGCGTCGCAGCGGGCGTGCCCTTCCTCGGCATCTGCCTCGGCACGCAGATCCTCTTCGAGCGCTCGGAGGAGGACGGCGGGACGCCCTGCCTCGGGCTGCTGCGCGGCGAGGCGAAGCGCTTCGCGGCGCGGTCGCACGCCGAAAAAATCCCGCAGATGGGCTGGAACCAGGCCCGGATCGTCCGGGCGCATCCGCTGCTCGACGGCATTCCGGACGGCTCGGATTTCTACTTCGTGCACAGCTACTACCCGGCGCCGGCGGACGCGGCGGACGTCGTCTGCACCACGGACTACTGCGGCGTCTCGTTCGCCTCGATGGTCGGGCGCGGCAACGTCGCCGCCACGCAGTTCCACCCGGAGAAGTCCGGCCCCGTCGGCCTGCGCCTCCTGGAAAACTTCGTCCGCTGGACGCCGTAGGCGCCGCGCCGGCGTCTCACGCGAACGCGGCGGCGGCCTTCGCGAGCGCGTCGCGGATCGCGATGCGCTGCGGGCACGCGTTTTCGCAGGCGCCGCAGCGCAGGCACCCGGACGCGCGCTTCTTCCCGGAGCGCACGACCTGCCACTGCTCGTAGTTGCGGGCGCGCGTTTCGTTGCGGTAGAGCGTTAGCTGGTTCAGCGCCGCGATCGAGCCGCGGATGCCGACTCCCGCCGGGCAGACCTTTTCGCAGTAGCCGCACGAGGTGCACGGCACCGTCGGCACCGCCGCGAGGGCCGCCCGCGCCTCCGCCAGGACCGCGAGCTCCGCCTCGCCGAACGGCCGGAACCGCCCCGGCGCCAGGTGCGCGAGGTTGTCGTCCATCTGTTCGGGGGAGCTCATGCCGGAGAGGACGACGAGCACGCCGTCGAGCCCGGCCGCGAAACGCAGCGCCCACGAGGGGAGCGAGGCGGCGGGGTCGGCGCGGCGCAGCACCGCGGCGACGGAATCCGGCGGGTTCGCGAGCAGGCCGCCCTTCACGGGCTCCATCACGACGACGGGTTTGCCGTGGCGGCGCGCGACTTCGAGGTTTTCGCGGGCGCGGACGACGGGGTCGTCCCAGTCGGCGTAGTTGATTTGCAGCTGCACGAACTCGACTTCCGGGTGCGCGCGCAGGAGGCGGGCGAGCTCGTCCGGCGTCGAGTGGAACGAAAAGCCGAAATGCCGGATGCGGCCCTCGACGCGGCGCTCCAGCGCCCAGTCCCAGAGCCCGAACCGGTCGAAAAACTCCGTGCGGCCGGGACCGAGGTTGTGGAAGAGGTAGAAATCGAAATGACCCGCGCCGGTGCGCGCGAGCGACGCCGCGAACTGCGCCAGCGCGTCCTCGCGCGTCTTGCAGCCGGCCCAGGCGGCGAGCTTGGTGGCGAGCAGGAACGAATCGCGCGGGCGCCGTTTCACGAGCGCCTCGCGCGCGGCGTCCTCGCTGCCGTCGTAGACGTAGGCCGTGTCGAAATACGTGCAGCCCGCGTCGAGGAAGCGGTCGACCATCGCGCGCGTCCGCCGCAGGTCGATCGCCCCGCCTTCGCGCGGCAGGCGCATCAGCCCGAAGCCGAGGCGCCCCCGGACGTCCGGTATCGGTTCCGCGCCGGCCATCGCCCGAATCCCCCCCCCTCCGCCGCCGGGCCGCCGGCCTACAGGACCTTGTCGAGCCGCGCCATCGCGCGCTCGACGTTCTCGCGGGAGTTGAAGGCGGTGACGCGGACGTGGCCCGCGCCCGCGCGGCCGAAGCCGACGCCCGGCGTGGTGACGACGTTCGCCTCGCGCAGCAGCTTGTCGAAGAACGCCCACGAATCGCAGCCGCAGTCGAACCACACGTAGGGCGAGTTGCGCCCGCCGGTGCAGCGGTAGCCCTTGGCCTCGAGGTGCTCGATCACGATCTTCGCGTTCGCGAGGTAGCCGTCGATCAGCTCGCGGCACTGCGCGCGACCCTCGGGCGAACACGCCGCCTCCGCGGCGCGCTGCACGGGATACGAGACGCCGTTGAACTTCGTGCTCTGGCGGCGCTTCCAGAGCGGTTGGAGCGGGACGGCCGCGCCGGCGGCGTCGAACGCGCGGCACTCGGCCGGCACCACGCAGTAGCCGCAGCGCGTGCCGGTGAAGCCCGCGGTCTTGGAGAACGAGCGGAACTCGACCGCGACCTCCTTGGCGCCGGGGATCTCGTAGATCGAGTGCGGGATCGCCGGGTCGCGGATGAACGCCTCGTAGGCCGCGTCGAAGAGGATCAGCGCCTTGTTGGCGCGGGCCCAGTCGACCCATGCCGCGAGCTGCTCGCGCGTCGCCACGGCGCCCGTGGGGTTGTTCGGGTAGCAGAGGTAGACCAAGTCCACCGGTTCGCCCGGCAGCGCGGGCACGTAGCCGTTCGCCTCGTTGCCTTCGAGGTAGACGAGCCCCGCGTAGCGGCCGTCCGCCGCGGGGCCGGTGCGGCCGGCCATGACGTTCGAGTCGACGTAGACCGGGTAGACCGGGTCCGGGACGGCGACGCGCGCGGCGCCGTCGAAGATCTCCTGGAAGTTTCCGGTGTCGCACTTGGCGCCGTCGGAGACGAAGATTTCGTCCGGCGAAACGTCGCAGCCGCGGGCGCGGAAGTCCCCCTCGGCGATCGCCTCGCGCAGGAACGCGTAGCCGTAGTCGGGCCCGTAACCGCGGAACGTCGCGTCGGCTCCCATTTCGCGCGACGCCTTCTCCAGCGCCGCCACGCAGGCCGCGGGCAGCGCGCGCGTCACGTCGCCGATGCCGAGGCGGACGAGGTCCGCCTCCGGGTTCCCGGCCTGGTAGGCCTTGACGCGTTGCGCGACCTCGGCGAAGAGGTAGTTGGCCTGGATTTTGGCGTAGTTCGGGTTGATTCGGATCATGGCGTTCAGGCGGCGGACGTCTTGTAGTAGCAGAAAATCACGCCCGTGGCGACGGCGCAGGAGACGAGGCCCACGACGAGGCCGACCTTGAGCCATTCGAGGAACGCGACCTTGATCGAATACTTCTTGCCGAGCATCGAGATCGCCACGAGGTTCGCCGTCGAGCCGATCGCCGTGATGTTGCCTCCGAAGCACGCGCCGAACAGCAGCGCCCACCACAGCGGCGACATTTCCGGAGACCCCGCCACGATTTTCTTGATGATCGGGATGAAGGTCGAGACGAACACGATGTTGTCCACGAACGCCGACCCGACCGCCGTGATCGCCACGATCAGCGGCGTGAGCAGGAACTTGCTCGGCGCGGCGCCGTCCGGCGCGATTTCGTCCGCGATCACGTCCGTGACGCCGCAGTGCTCCAGCGCGAACGACACGGCGAAGAGCATCATGAAGAAGAGCAGCGACCACCACTCGATCGAGCTCTCGACGTAGTGCCGCGCGCGGTGGCTGCGGAAGACCATCAGCAGCCCCGCGATGGCGAGCGGCGCCGCCACGAGCATCGTGTTGGGCTCCAGGCCGAGCGCGTGTTCAAGCGGGTGGTGCGAGGCGATGAACGCGAGCGCGCCCAGCAGGATCGCCAGACCGCGCTTGTAGGGGATTTCCACCATCGGCCCGAGCCCGATGTGGCTGGCGCGGCGCTCCGCGAGGCGCTCGTCCAGCAGCTTGATGTCCTTGCGGTAGTAGACGAGCAGCACGAGGAAGATCGCCAGCAGCGAGAGGAACATGATCGGCGTGGCGTGCACGATGAAGTCGCCGAACGAGAGCGGAACGCCCGCGTCGCCGGCGGCGCCGGGGTTCCAGTGGTATTCGGCCTTCGTGCCGATCAGGATGCCCACCGGGTTGCCGAGCATCGTGCCGGTGGAGCCCACGTTCGTGGCCATCACGCTCATGAGCACGAACGGCGTGGGGCGCAGCTTCAGGGTGTCGCAGACCTGGAAGACGAGCGCGAGGACGAAGACGATCGAGGTCACTTCGTCCACGATGCCCGGCATGATGCCGGAGAGCAGCATCAGGATCGCGACGAACTTGAGGCCCGTCATCTTCTTCGCGTTGATGATCGTCTGGATGATCCACGTGAAGAAGCCCATGTCCTTGAGGGCGCCCACGAGCGTCATCATGCCCACCAGCAGCAGGATGATGTGCAGCTCGGTGCTGTGCACGAACTCCGAGAGCGTGAGCACCTTGAGCGCGAGCAGCGCGGAGATGCCGATGAAGGCCACGCCGAGGCGGCGCTCCTCGAACATGAGCGTCGCGCAGATGATGAGCGTGAAGACCGACACCGCGGCGATCTGGCGGATCGTGAGCAGGCGCGCGGGCGAAGCGGCGGCCGCGAGGTCGGGGTAGACGGCCGCCGCGTCCGCGGGCGCGGGCAGGAGGGAAGCGAGCCACCCCGCCACGAGGGCGGCGAGGAACATGCCGGCGAACTGGAACCGGACGAGACGGGCGGGATTGGAAGTCTTGGCCATGGCGGACTAGTCGCGGAAAACGTTGTGGAGGAAGCGGGGCAGCGTGACGGCGCCGACGAGCCGGGCGCCGTCCGTCACGTAGCAGACGTTGGTCTTGTGGCGGGCCATCGCTTCCGCGACGGCGATCGCGGGCCGGTCGGCGGCCACGACCGCGCAGTCGTCGTCGGTGATGTCCGCGAGCCACGTGCTGGACTCCTTGCGGAGCAGCGTTTCGAACGGTTCGAAGCTGGAAAAGCGCGAGAGGTCCTCCATCCAGAGCAGGTAGTCCGGGAGGCACACGCCGAGGATCGCCTGCGCGGACGCCACGCCCACGAGATCCCCCTCCTTGTCCACGACCGGGATGTCGGAGAGGCCCGTGCGCACCACCAGGTCGATCGCGTCCTTCACGCTGTTGGTTTCGCGCAGCACCGCCTTGGGCGAAGCCATCATGTCGGCTGCGCAGACGTAGGGCGGCAGGCGCGGGTCGCGGTCGCCGCGGTGGAAGAGGGCGAAGACGCCGGCGGCCGTTTCCTGCGCGACCGCTTCGTCGACGAACGACGGCGATTCGAGCCGGCGGGCCATGGACGCGGCCACGCGCAGGTAGGCGCCGGGCGCGTGGGCGGGCGTGAGGACGAGGATCGCGAGCCGCGCCTTTTCCCCGCCGGGGAAGAGGACGCCGTCCCGGGACGTCGCGACCGCGACGCACGTGCGCTCGAGCGCTTCGAGCCGCGCGTGCGGCATCGCCACGCCGGGCGCGAGGAACGTGGGGGCGGCGGCTTCGCGTGCGAGGACGGCCTCGAGCGCGGCGTCCGGATCGACCGCCGGCTCGCGCGCGGCGACGAGGCGGACCAGCGCCCCCAGGACGGACTCCGCATCGGCCAGGTCCGTGCGGCACAGGACTTCCTTTTCGGAAAAGACGGGAGCGGCTTCCCGCTCCGCGGGCGGCGGTTTCGAAGACATGGTCTGCTTCCTTCCGTTGTCGTGGCAACGGCCGTGGAGAATACCCCTCCGGCGCCGGGAAAGCAAGTCCCCCGTTCCGCCCGGGCGCGGCCGGCCCGGCGCTACTTGCCGACGCAGAAGCGGCCGAACACGGCGTCGAGCAGTTCGTCCGAATAGACGCGCCCAGTGACGCCTCCGAGCGCTTCGGCCGCCGCGCGCAGTCCGGCCGCCGCCGGCGCGGCGGCTTCTTCGCCGCGCGCGAGGTAGACGGCGCGCGCCCGGTCGAGCGCCGCAATCGCCTCGCCGAGCAGCGCGCGGTGGCGCGCGTTCACCGCCGCGCCGCGGCCGTCCGAGCCGGCCGGGTCGGCGCCGATGCGCTCCAGGATCGCGGCCTTCACCGCGTCGAGCCCTTCGCCCGTCCGCGCGCTCGCCCGCACGGCGCCGGGCGGCAGCGCGTCCGGCGCGGGGGCGCCGGGCAGGTCGCACTTGGAGAACACGAGGACCGTGCGCGGACCGGCGTCGGAGGGGACCGGCACGCCGGGCGGCACGAGCCGCAGTTCGGCGTCCGCCGCCGCGGCCAGGGCGCGCGCGCGGCCGATGCCTTCGCGCTCGACACCGCTTTCGCCCTCGCGCAGGCCCGCCGTGTCGGCGAGCCGGACGGGCACGCCGTCGAGCAGGAGCCCTTCCTCGATGCTGTCGCGCGTCGTGCCGGGTTCCGGCGCCACGATCGCGCGGTCCGTCCCGAGCAGCGCGTTGAAGAGGGTCGACTTGCCGGCGTTGGGCGGACCGGAGAGCACGACGAGCGCCCCGTCGCGCAGCAGCCGCCCTTCGCGGAACGTGTCCGCGAGCGCGGCCAGGTCCGCGCGGACGGGGTCGAGCCGGGCGGCGAACCGGGCGGGCGGGAGCAGGCCCGCGGACTCCTCCTCGGCGAAATCGAGCGTCGCCTCCACGTCGGCGCACAGCGCCAGGAGCGCGTCGTAGGCCGCGTCCGTGCGCCGGCCGATCGCGCCGGCGAGCTGTTCGGCCGCGGCGCGGGCGGCCCGTTCGCCCTGTGCGGCCACGAGGTCCATCACCGCCTCCGCGCGGTCCAGCGGCAGGCGCCCGTTGAGAAACGCGCGGCGCGAGAACTCGCCCGGCCCGGCGGGCCGGGCGCCGGCCGCCAGCAGCGCGGAAAGCACGCGGCGCGGCGCGGCGCGCCCGCCGTGGACCTGGAACTCCGCCGCGTCTTCGCCCGTGTAGCTGCGCGGCGCGCGGAAGACGAGCACCAGCGCCTCGTCCAGCGGCTCGCCCGTGGCGGGGTCCCGCAGACGCCGCAGGCGGAACGTCCCGCCGGGCCACGCGGACGGCGGTTCGCCCGCGCCCGGGCAGAGGCGATCGGCGATCTCGAGCGCGCCGGCGCCCGAGAGCCGCACCACCGCGATGCCGGCCGGGCCGGGCGCCGTCGCGATCGCCGCGACGGCCTCGCGCGCCGCGCAAGAAGGCGTTTCACGTTCCATGCGGCCGGATTCTAGAGCGTTTCCGCCGGAAATCAAGCGAAAACTGCGCGCGGCGGGCGGGGCCGCGGGGAAAAAGAAAGGGCGCGTTTGCCGGGGCAAGCTAGCGGGGCGAACCCGCGGCAAACGCGCCCTGTTTGTACCACACGTACAAAGCACAAGGATAAAGGCAATCGGGAAAACTAGTAGTCGGCCGGGTCCTCTTCGCGCTCGTCGGCCGCGTCCGTGAACTGCGTCAGTTCGTCGATGAACGTGAGCTTCACTTCGCCGGTGCGGCCGTTGCGGTTCTTGGCCACGTCCACGACCGCGAGATTGAGCTGGTCGTGGTCTTTGGAGTTGGGGTATTTGCAGGGGCGGCGCAGGAGCATCACCACGTCGGCGTCCTGCTCGATCGCGCCGGAGTCGCGCAGGTCGGCCAGCGCGGGGCGGCCTTCGCCGCCGTGCTCTTCGGCCTTGCGCGCGAGCTGGGAGAGCACGAGCACCGGCACGTCCAGCTCCTTGGCCATCGCCTTGATGCCGCCGGAAATGCGCGAGGTCTCGATCTGGCGCCCCTGCGAGGCGACGGCGTTGCAGTTGAGCAGCTGCAGGTAGTCGATCATCACGAGCTTGATGCCGTGGCGTTTCTTGAGGCGCCGCGCGCGGGCCCGCAGGTCGCTGATGTCCAGGCCGCCCGTGTCGTCCACGTAGATCGGCGCGTCCATGAGTTTGGAGGCGGCCTGGGAGAGCATCTTGGTCTGGCGGCGCTTTTCCTCCTCCGAGCTGTATTTGGCGCGGACGATGTCGTAGTAGGGCACGCGCGCCATCGAGCAGAGCATGCGCGTGACGAGCGAGTCGGTCGACATCTCGCAGGAGAAGATCGCCACGGGCTGGCGCTCGCCGCCCGTGACGGGGTTGCCCGTGCAGTCGGCGCCGAGCGCGACCGCCGTGCAGATGTTCATCGCGAGCGACGTCTTGCCCATCGAGGGGCGCGCCGCCAGGACGACCATCTCCGCGGGCCGGAGCCCCTGGATCGTCTTGTCCAGGTCCTTGAAGCCCGTCGAAAGGCCCGTCAGGCCGGTGTTGTTCGAAAAGAGGGCGTTGATGCGGTCGAACGTCGAGGTCAGCGACTTGTTCCAGTCGGGGGCGCCGTTTTCGTCTTCCGCCGAGATTTCGAGCATGTCCGCCTGCGCCCGGCCGAGGATTTCGGAGATTTCCCCTTCTTCGTCCGTCCCGTAGCAGCGCGAGGCGGCGCTTTCGGCCGTCTCGATGATCCGGCGGCGGAGGAACTTCTCCCGGAGGATGTCCGCGTAATACTCCGTGTGGGCGAGCACTAGGTTGCCCATCGTGAGCTTCTCGATCGCCGGCAGGCCGCCCGCCTTCTCCAGCGTGCCGGCCTTCTCGAGCGCCTCGGCCAGCGTCACCGCGTCCACCGGCTTGCCTTCGTTGTGCATCTCGAGCGCCTTCTCGAAGACGAGGCGGTTGGCCGGAACCCAGAACCACGCCGGTTCCACGTGGCGCCCCGAAAGATACTCGAACGTGCGCGGAGCGTCCAGCAGGACCGCACCCAGAATCGCGGACTCCGCCTCCACGCTGTAGGGCGGGACGCGGACCGGCGGCTCCGGATCGTAGGCTCGTTTGCGGACGGGTGGCATGACGGCCTTGTAAACTACGCCACAACCATCGCAAATTCAAGAAAATAGAATCAACATTCAATTAACAGGATATCCACAAGTTGTCCACAGGTTGTGAACATGAAAAATCGCTTGCGTCGGCGGCCGGTTCGGGCTAGACTTTCCGCCGTTCTCCGACAAAAACAACCACCCTCCTTCCAACCCGTTCTCCCATGCTGCGCGTCCTCTCCATCGGCAACAGTTTTTCGGCCAGCGTCTGCAGTTGCCTTCCTCCCATGGCGGCCGCGGAAGGCCGGGCGCTCGCCTACGCGAACCTCTTCATCGGCGGCTGTTCGCTGACCCGGCACGCGGACAATCTCGCCGCCGCGGCCGCCGATCCGGCGTTCAAGCCCTACCGCCTGCAGGTTTCGGGCTTCCCGGAAGAGGACGGCCTGCGCGACTGGTCGGACGCAAGCGCGAACGAGCTGCTCGCGCGCGGCGACTGGGACGTCGTCACGATCCAGCAGGCGAGCCATGAAAGCTGGGACTACGCCAACTACCAGCCGGCCGGGCACGCCGTCGTGGAGGCCGTCCGCGCCGCGTGTCCGCGCGCCGAAATCGCGATCCAGCAGACGTGGTCCTACCGCGCGGACGACGACCGCCTCCGCCCCGGCGGCGCGTGGGGCTTCGACCAGCGCGGCATGTTCGAGCGCCTCGCAGCCGCCTACGACCGCTTCGCCGCGGACGAAGGGATCGCGCGGCGGATTCCGACCGGCCGCGCCGTGCAGATTTCGCGCGAACGCGAAAAGGCGCCGTTCGTCCCCTACGAAAACGCGGACCTCGCGCGCCTGCGCTGGCCGGACCTGCCGCCGCAGGCCGGCGACGTCGTTGGCAACCTCGGCTGGCGCCGCAACTGGGACGCGGGCGAAATGGAAATCGGCCGCGACACGATCCACCTCAACAAACGCGGCGAATACCTCCAGGCGCTCGTCTGGTTCGGCTTCCTCTTCGGCGCCGATCCGTGCGGCGTCTCGTGGGTTTCCGAACACGTCGGCGACGCCGACGCGCGCTTCCTGCGCGAATGCGCCCGCGACGCCCTCGCCAGCGCCTGAACGCGCCGCGGAAAACCGGCGGTAATCGGTCAGGAATCGGGGGGGGGCGGCACCGTCGTCGCATGCGGCGGCGTCGCATGAGAAGCTGTTCCCGATCGCGGGGCCGCTTGGAGACCGCGCGGAGCGGGCGGATTCGCGGGCGTCGCTCGCTCGGCGGGGTGAATCCCGCCGTCGCTCGCGCCGCCTCGCGACTCCATCCCGCCCGCGCGGCCTCCT
>JAFTHC010000059.1 GCA_017457625.1 Kiritimatiellia bacterium | reverse complement strand
TCCGCACCGCGCTGGCGGCCGCGTGCGGCGCCGCGATCCTCCTCGCGCTGGCGGCCGCGTGGCTGCACCCCGCCGCGCGCCGCGCGCTCGCGGCGGACCGGGACGGCGTCCTCTTCGCGCTGCCCGCGCTCGCCGCGGCGGTCGCGCTCGCGCTCGCGTGGCGGCGGCCGGCCGCGTGCCTCCTGCTCGCCGCGGGCGCGCTGGCGTGCCTCCCGTATTTCGTCGTCCAGGGGCAGGAGGTCCAGGTCGGGGCCTGGTCGCTCCGCCGGTCGCTGGCGCCGCTCGTGCTGTTCTTCCTCGCCGCGTTCTTCGCCGCGTTCGAAACGACCGGGCGCGAAGCGCTCGACCCGGTGCCGTTCCGGCGGCGGCCCCGGCTGCGCGCGGCCCTGCTGCTGCTCGCGGCGCTCGGCACGATCGCGGCCCCCGCGTTCCGGCCGTTCGCCCTGCCCGACGGCGACGAGCCCCACGCCGGCCTGAAGCTCTGGCAAGTCGAAAACGAGATGGAGCCGGACGGGCTCTACCTCTTCGACCATTTCCCGTTCGCCGCGCCGTTCGCGGGCGCGCACCCCGAACGCGCGATTTTCGGCATCAACGAAGGCGTCGCGAAGGCGCTGCGCCACGACCGCGTCGTGGGGTGGCTGCGCGCCGAATGCGGAAAGCGGCCGACCTACGTCGTCGCGGGCTCGCGGGACGCGGATGCCGGCGCTTTCGACGACCGCGACTCCGCCACCACCGTCCTGGAGGACCGCCTCGCCCTGCAGAACGAGGAGGACAAGCGGGTTCGGGGCCGCGCCGCGGCACCGCTGGCCTTCCGCTTCCTGCGCGCCCGCCCGCCGCGGCGCGGGGACGGGACGACGATCGAGTTTTCCCACTCGCCGTTCGGTCTCGCGGGCGGCTGGGACGAGCTCCGCCCCGGCAAGAAGGGCCGCTGGGCGCGGCAGGGCGCGACGTTCTGGGGGCCGGTTCCGGAACCGGGCGGCTCGGTCGAACTCGAAATCGAAACCGTCTGGACGCCGCCCGCCGGCGCCGACTGGCCCGAGCAGACGCTGCGCGTCATCCCGCCGTGGGACAACGCGCCCGTCGACGCGGCGGTCCGCGCGGACGCCGGGCGCCACGTCATCCGCGTCCGCGCGGAACGCCCCGCCGGCGACTCGGCCGACCTCCCGCCCTCCGCGCTTTGGCGTCTTTCGACCGACCGCCCCTACGACCCCGCCGCGCACGGCATCCGCGGCTACCCGCCCGATCTCGTCGTTCCGGTCTACCGGATCCGGGCCCGACCTTCAAGTCCGGCGCGCGACGCACGGGATTCCAAAGCGGCCGGCGCGAAAATTGCGTTTGACTTCGGCGGGCGCATTTGGTAGTCTGCGCCGCCGTTTGCAACGCGCGGCGAGGTAGCTCAGTTGGTAGAGCTCCGGAATCATAATCCGTTGGTCGTGGGTTCGAGTCCCTCCCTCGCCACCAGTTTCCAGGCCCCCATCGTCTATCGGCTAGGACACATGGTTTTCATCCATGGAAGAGGAGTTCGACTCTCCTTGGGGGTGCCACTTTCCGCCAACGGGGTCCGCCGCACGGCATGACGACAGACGCAGCCTTCGACATCGTCCGGCGCACGCTCGCCAACGGCCGCCTGCCCCACGCCTACCTGCTGCGCGGCGATCCGCGCGGCGCGGCCGCCGAACTGGCCGCCCGCGTCGCCTCGCTCCTGCTCTGCGAGCGCCGCGCCGCGGACCCGGCCGCGGCTCCCTGCGGCGCGTGCAAGTCCTGCCGCGCGGTCGCGAACGGGACGCACCCGGACGTGGTCGCGGTCGAACCGGAGAAGAAGTCGCGCGTGATTTCGATCGACGCGATCCGCGAGACGTTCCTGCCGTGGGCCTCCAAGCTCTCCTACCTGGGCGGCTGGAAGGTCGGCGAGATCTTTTTCGCGGACCGCCTCAACGATTCGTCGGCCAACGCGATCCTCAAGACGCTCGAGGAACCGCCGCCGGACACGCTGTTCCTGCTCGCGACGGACCGCCCCGGCGACCTGTTGCCGACGATCGTCTCGCGCTGCCACCGGCTCGACCTCTCGACCGGCCGCGAAGCGCCCGCCGAACCCTGGCGTTCGCGCGTCGGGGAGATCCTCGCCAAACACTCCAACGCCTCGGCGCTGCGCGTGGCGGCCACGGCCGCGCGCCTCGCCGCGCTTTTCGACGAGATCAAGGGCGTGGCCGAGAGCCAGGTTTCGGAGAAGCTCGCGGCGCGGCGCGATGCGGATCCGGCCGCGGCGCTCGTCGACGCGGACGCGGAGAAGGCGCTCGTGTCGGTCCGCGAGAAGGAGTTGCGCGGCGCCGTCTACGCGGCGCTGGAGGACTGGTACCGCGACGTGCTCGTGCTCGCGGCGCTGCGCGAAAGCGGCGCCGCGCCGGGCGGGCCGGGCGCGCCGGACCTCCGCTTCCCGGAGCGCCGCGCGGAGCTGGAGGCGCGAGCGGCGCGGACGCCGGCGCGGCTCGCGGCCCGCTACGTGGAGTTCGCGGGCAAGATCCGCGAACAGATCGAGGCGCGCTTCATCGCGCCCCCGGTCGTGTTCCGGCACTGGCTCGCCTGGATGCGCTAGCGCGCTGTTCGATAAAAACCTTTCCCATTGCGCCGGACTTGCGCCCGTCGGCTAGGCGTCGGTCGGGGCCGTAGCGACCTACG
>JAFTHC010000058.1 GCA_017457625.1 Kiritimatiellia bacterium | reverse complement strand
TGGAAATCGGACCATCCCGCCCGCGACGCGGCGATCTTCGCCGCGGGCTCCGTCTTCGCGGCTCTGCTCGCATGGCTCGTCGTCCGTGTGGTTTTGCCCCACATCCTCCGGGCACGGGACCGGCAGCTGGAATTCATCCGCGAACATGGCGGACCCCGCCACGCGTTCAAGGCATTCCTATTCGGAGAACCCGGCGATGGACAGAGCAAGCAGTCCTGATGGCCGGGCTCCGTCCCGGACAAAGCGCGAATGGCGCGAGGAAGCCCGCGCGCGCCGAGCTGCGCACGCGGGCGATCCGGCCGGGCCGGACCCGGCGCCGGCCGTGCTCGCCGATCCGGCGTGGCGGGGTGCTCGCGAGGTCGCTCTCTACCTGCCGCATGGCACGGCGGAGCCGGACACGGCGGGGCTTCTGGCCGCGTGCCGGCGGGAAGGAAAGGCGGTCGCGGTCCCGGCGTGGGACGACGCCGCGAAAGCGTATTTTTGGGCCGCGCTCGCGCCGGACGAAGCGCTCGCGCCCGGACCGCTCGGCATCCCGCAACCGGCCGCGCCGCGCCGCGCGGACCCCGCCGCGATCGACCTGTTCGTCGTGCCGGGGCTGCTCTTCGACGAAACCGGCACGCGCCTCGGCCACGGCGCCGGCCACGTCGACCGGCTCCTCGCCCTCCGCCGCCCCGGCGCCGCCGTCCTGGGCCTGGCCTTCCCGTGGCAGGTCCTCCCGCCGGGCGAGCGTCTCCCGCGCGAAGCGACCGACGTGCCCGCGGACCGCATCGCGATCGCGCCACTTTCCGCTTGTCCCGGTTCCGGGGAAGGGGTATGATTCACGCCATGAAATTCATCCACGACGACTTTCTCCTCTCGAACAAGCCCGCGCGCGAGCTCTACCACGGTTACGCGGAAGGGCTCCCGATCATCGACTACCACTGCCACCTGCCGCCGGCGGAGATCGCGCAGGACAAGCGCTGGGCGAATATCGCGGAGGTCTGGCTCGGCGCCGACCACTACAAGTGGCGCCTCATGCGCACGGACGGCGTCGACGAGCGCTTCGTCACCGGCGACGCCCCCGCGCGCGAGAAGTTCCGGAAGTTCGCCGAGGCGATGCCGCACGCGCTGCGCAACCCGATGTACCACTGGTGCCATCTGGAGTTGGCGCGCTACTTCGGCATCGACGACCTGCTCCTCTCCGGCGACACCGCGGACGAGGTCTGGGAGCGCGCGAACGCCGTCGTCGCGCAGCCGTGGTTCTCCGCGCGCGGTCTCATCGCGCGCTCCAACGTCGAGGCGCTTTGCACGACGGACGACCCCGTCGATTCGCTCGAGCACCACGCCGCCGTCGCCGCGGATGCTTCCTTCAAGACCAAGGTCCTCCCCGCCTGGCGCCCCGACAAGGGCTTCGCGATCGGCGGCGGCGCCGCGTGGAACGCGTGGGTCGACCGGCTCGCCGCCGCGGCGGACCGCGACGTCGCTACGTTCGACGACTTCCTCGCGGCGCTGCGCAGGCGCCACGCGTTCTTCGCGGAGCGCGGCTGCAAGATTTCCGACTACGGCCTCAACGCCGTCCTCGCGGAGCCCTGCACGGACGCCGAGCTGCGCGCGATCTTCGCCAAGGCGCGCGGCGGCGCGGCCGTGTCGCCCGAGGAGGAGGCGAAGTTCCGCTCGCGCCTGCTGGTGCTCTGCGGCGAGATGGACGCCGAGACGGACTGGACCTGGCAGCTGCACTTCAACGCGCTGCGCAACAACAGCACGCGCATCTTCCGCTCCGTCGGGCCCGACGCGGGCGTGGACTCGATCGGCGACTGGCCGGTCGCCGCGCCGCTCGCGCGCATCCTCGACGAGCTCGACGCCAAGGACCGCCTCCCGCGCACGATCCTCTACTCGCTCAACCCGCGAGACAACGAGATGCTCGTCGCGATGGCGGGGAACTTCGTGCGCGGCCCGGTCCCGGGCAAGGTGCAGGTGGGCTCCGCGTGGTGGTTCAACGACCAGATGGACGGCATGCTGCGCCAGCTCGAGGCCGTCTCGCAGCTCGGGCTCCTGCACCGCTTCGTCGGGATGCTCACCGACAGCCGCTCGTTCCTCTCCTACGCGCGCCACGAGTATTTCCGCCGCATCCTCTGCGACCTCCTGGGCCGCGACGTCGAGCGCGGCGTCCTGCCGGACGACATCGCGCTCGTCGGCGGTCTCGTCCGCGCCGTCTGCCACGACAACGCCGCGGCCTTCTTCGGCCTCTAGGAAGGAGCCGGGCCGCGGCGCCCGTCCGCGTCCCGCCTCCTCGCCGCGCGTGGCGGGGTCTCTTGCCCGCGGCGAGCGGCTTGTGCTAGACTCGGCCGCATGAAACGCCCCGCCGCGCTGCTTCCCGTTTTCGCGCTGGCCTGCCTTCCGGCGGCCGCGCAGACGAACGCGCCGGCCTCGGACGCGGCCGACCCGGCTCCGGCGGTTTCGCCGGCCGACGTGGCGGAAGCCGCCCTGCGCGACGGCATCCCGGCGCTGGCGTTCGACGCGGCGACGAACGCGCTCGCGCTCGCCGGGGACGACGCGGCCCGCCGCCGCGCGTTCGCGCTGGCCGCCGCCGCGCGCGAACGGACCGCCGCGCCGGCGGACATGCTCGCGTGGCTCGACGAAACGGTCCCCGCCGCGCTCACGCAGGAAGGAATCCCCCCCGCGGCGGACTATTTCCGCGCCCGCGCCTTCGCGGCGCTGGGCCGCCACTCCGAAGCCGTCCTCCTGCTCGAACCGCTCGCCGGCGGCGCGCTCGGAGATTCGCCGCTCGCGGCGGCGGCGCGCCGCGACCTGGCCTACTCGCTCGGCGTGTCGGGGCGCGTCGCGGAAGCGCTGGAGCTCGTGGAGGGCGCCGAACCCGAGAACGCCCCCGCCGCGCTCGACCTGGCGCGACTGCTCCTGGCGGACGGCGAGCCGGAGCGCGCGCTCGTCCTTCTCGAACCGCTCTGCGCCGACACGAACGCGCCGGGCGCCGTGGCCGCCCCCGCGGCGCTCCTGCGCGCGATTTCGCTCGGCGAAACCGGCGCCGTCCCGGACGCTCTCGACGCGCTGGCCGCCGTCCCGCCGGACGATCCGGCCGTCCCGGCGGACGTCCGCTCGCTCGCGCTCGCCGCCCGCGCCGTCTTTCTCGCGCGGGACGCGGCCGACCCCGCCACGAACGCCCTCGCGCTCGCCGAAGGCGCGGCCGCCCTCGCGCAGTCGCCGGCGGCGAAACTCGACTGCGGCCTGACGCTCCTCGGCCTGCGGGCCCGCGCGGCCGGAGCGGACGGCGGCGCGGGCGCCGTCGACCTCGCCCGCTCGCTCGTGGCGGCCGCGCCGGACTTCCCGGCCGTCCCGGCGGCCGTGCGCGACGCGGCGGCCGCGCGGCTGGCCGCCGGCGACGCGACGAACGCGCTCGCGCTCGCGGAACTGTTCGCCGCGTCGTTCGCGGACGCGCCGGACGAAGCGGCCGTCCTGCGCCTGCGCGCCAAGGCCCTGACGGAGCTGGACCGCTACGACGAGGCGTCCGCCGCGCACCTGCGCGCCGCCGAATTCGCCGCCGCGGAAGGCGACGCGGAGGCGCGCCTCGGCTCGCTGCACGAAGCCGCGGCCGTGCAGCTGGAGGCCGGCAACGCACGCCTCGCGGCCGCCACGCTCGAGACGCTGCTCGCCGCGGACCCGCCGCCCGCGCTGCGCGCGGCCGCTTCGCTGCTCTCCGCCGAATGCCTCGCCGAAATCGACCCGCCCGCCGCGGCCGGCGCCTTCCTCGCGGTGGCGGAGGAATTCCCGGACTCGCCCGAGCGCGCCGCCGCGCTCTACCGCGCCGCGCGGCTCGTGGCGGAGTCCGGCGAGACGAACGCGCTCGAGCGCGCCGAGGCGCTCTACGCCGAGGCCGGCGGCTTCGACGCCGACGCGCGCGCCGCGCTCGACGCCCTCGCCTCCGCCGGCGCGCCCCCCGCCACCAACGCCCCGCCGGCGGCCGTCCCTTCCGTCTCTTCCGTCTCTTCCGTCCCGGACCCGGACGACGAAGCCGCGTCCGCGCGGATGCGCGCGGCCGCCACGCTCGGCACGGCGCTCGTGGCGATGAAGGGCGGCCGCTTCGCCGAAGCGCTCCCGCTGCTGGACAACGTCGCCGCCACGCCCGGCGGCGGTCCGGCCGCCGAACAGGCAGGCGCGCTGCGTCCCTCGGTCCTCACCGCGCTCGGGCGTCCGGCCGAAGCGCTCGCCGCCTACGTCGTCTTCACCAACGAACACCCCGCCTCCGTCTGGATCCCGGACGTGCGCTTCTGGCGCGCCGCCCACGCCTTCGACGGCGGCGAATGGTCGGACGCGGCGGACCTGCTCGCCGGCTACGCGGCCGAGTTCCCCGGCACGGACCGGACCGAACACGCGCTGCACTTCGCGGCCGTCGCGCTCCTGCGCGCCAACCGGTTCGAAGAGGTCGGCCCCGCCGTCCGCGCGCTCGCCACGGCGTTTCCCGCCTCGCCGCTGCTGCCGGCCGCGCGTTTCGCCCACGGCGAAGCGCTCACGCGCCTGCTGCGCTTCGGCGAGGCGGCGGACATTTTCCGCGACCTGGCCGCCTCGGGCGACGCGGACCTCGCCACGCGCGCCCGCGTCCGGCTCGGCGACTGCCTCTTCACGCTCGGCGCCGACGCGCCGGAGCGCTACGCCGAGAGCCTCGACGCCTACCGCGCCGCGCTCGCCGCGACGAACTGCGCCGCGCTGCAGCTCGACGCCGAGTGCGCCTACAAGACCGGCCGTTCGCTCGAAAAGGCGGGCGACCCCGGCGCCGCGCTCGCCAGCTACTACGAAACGGTCCTGCTGCCCTACGAAGCCGCCCCGCGCGCCTCGGCCGCGCCGTGGTATTCGCGCGCCGTCTTCGCCGCCGCCGCGATCCTGCGCGGCCGCGGGGACGAAGCGGGCGCCGACTCCCTCCTCTCCCGCCTCGCCGGCTCGGACCTGCCCGGCGCCGAAGAAGCGGCCCGCCTCCTGCCGCGTCCCTGACCCCGCCACCACCCGCAACGCACCACCGACATGCACGATTTCCTCGTCCTCGGAGGACCCGTCCTCTGGATCATCCTCGCGCTCGGCGCCGTCGCGCTCGGCGTCTTCCTCGAGCGCTCGCTGCAGCTGCACCGCGACCGCGTCGACGCGACCGACTTCCTGCACGGCATCTTCAATTCGCTGCGCCGCGGCAACGTGGCCGAGGCCGCCGCGATCTGCGACGAGACGCCCGGCCCCGTGGCCCGCCTCGCCTCGCTCTCGATCCGCCGCCGCGGCTCCTCGCGCGCGCTGCTCGAAAAGGAGCTCGCGGACGCGTCGGCGGCCGAACTCGCGCGCATGGAGCGGCGCCTTTCGCTGCTGCCGCTCGTCGCGCAGACCGCCCCGCTGCTGGGCCTGCTCGGCACCGTGGCCGGCATCCTGCGCGCGCTGCTCTTCGTGCGCGGCCAGGTGCCGCTCCTCATGACGGCCGACGTGGCCGACGGCCTGCTGCTCGGCGCCGTCACCACCGCGGCCGGCCTCGTCGTGGCGATCCCCTGCCACGCCGGATTCGACGTGCTCGCCGTGAAGATCGAGCGCCTCGCGCTCGACATGCGCGACGCCTCGTCCGAACTGCTCGCCTTCTTCCACCCCGCCGAACCGCCCGTGCCGTGAACGACAACGGAAACCCCGCCGATCCCTTCCGCGCGTTTTCCGCGGCCGCCCTGCGCCGGCGCTTCTTCCCGCGCCGCCGCGGCGCCGGGCCGCTGCTGGCGCTCGTGCCGTGGGCCGACACGCTGCTGCTCGCGGCCGCCTTCGCGTTCTTCGGGCAGGCCGCCGCGCTCGTCCCCGGCCAGACCGTGGACCTGCCGGCCGGCGCCTTCCGGGACGGCGCCGCCTCTTCGCTCGTCCTCGTCGTCCGCGCCGCGCCCGGCGCCGCGGCCGCGGCGTCCGCCGCGGCGGACGCGCCGGCGGCGGCGGACGCCTTTTTCCGCGACGTCCGCTACCGCCTCCCGGACGCGGGCCGCGAGGCCGCGCTGCGCGAGGCGCTGCGCGAGGCGTCCGCCGCGTCCGGCGAAGACACGGCCGTCGTCTACATGGACGGCGCCCTGCCGCACCGCGACGCGCTGCGCGTCTGCGCGCTGGCGCGCGACGCCGGCCTGCGCCGCGTCCTCTTCGCCGAACGGCCGCCGGCCGCCGCGCCCTAGCGCGACAGCGCCCTAGCGCCGGCGCAGCGACAGCGCGCCCACGTCCACGGCGCCCGCGAACGAGCCGGAAAGGCGCACGCGCAGCAGGCCGGGCGCCGGAACGCCCTTGTCTTCCTTCTTGACCGAACCGCGCGCGGTGAGCCACCCGGCGGCGGGCGGACAGGCGCGCACCGCCGAGGGCAGGTCCTTTTCGGAGAGTCCGACCACCGTCCTGGAAAAATCGCGCTCCAGCAGCGTCCGCTCCGCCCCCGTCGCGTCCTCGAAAACGAGCGAGAGGCGGAACGAGCCGGCGAAGTCCGCGCCCTCCGCCCCCGCGAACCGGACGCGCGCGATCGCCTCGTAGCGCTCGCCTTCGAGACAGGCCACGGGCGGCGAATCGAACGACGCCGTCCCGGCGGAAACGGCCGCCGATTCGAGCCGCGGCCGCCGGTCGTTGGCCGGACCGCCCAGCGAGAAGGACTGGCGGCGGGCGTCGGAGAGGACGGCCCGGTAGGGCTCGCACAGCAGCGGCGAAAGCGACGTGGGCACGACCGCGGGCAGGAGGTTGCCGTCGCGCCCCGCGTGCGCGGCCGGGCCGGACGAGGCCAGCGGCGCGGCCTCCCGCGCCGGGAACGCGGCGCCGCGGTCGCGCAGCGACCAGACCGCCAGCCCCGCGGCCGCCGCGAGCGCGGCCAACAGCGCGCACCCCGCCGCGAGCAGGCGGTTGCCGCGGCGCAGGCGCGCGTTGGACAGGGCCAGGCGGCGCTCCACGTCGCCCGCCGCGGCGGAGCCGGACGCGCGGGCCTCGGCGCCGGGCGAAAAGTCCGGCGCCGCGCGCACGGGATCGGTTTCGCGCGTCGCCGCGAAGCGCAGGATCTGCACGTCGTCCGGCTCCAGGCCGGGCGCCGCGCGCACCGCCGCGCGCACCGCCTCCACGTCGAAGGCGACGCGGTGGAACCAGACGGACTTCTTCGCTTCGTCGTAGATCACGTAGCAGGCGCGCAGGTCGCCGTCGCGCGGGGAACCGACGGAGCCGGCGTTGACGAGGTAGCGCTTGCCCTCCTCGAGCGCGAAGTCCTGCGGCGGGAGCTTGTAGACGGCGCCGCTTTCGCCCGTCACGAAGAAGCACGCCTCGTGCGTGTGGCCGACGAAGAGCAGCTGCTCGGACGTCGCGGCGAAGTTCGCCGCCGCGTCCTCGGGCGAAAAGACGTAGCGGAAGAGCGCCGGGTCCGTGAAATCGCCGTGCGCGCAGCGGAAACCGGGGCCCTTGAGCGCCATCGGCAGGTCGGCGAAGAGGCGGCGCGCCGCCTCGCCCAGGCGCGAACGCGTCCACTCGATCGCGCGGCGGGCGCGGTCGTTGAACTGCTCGGCGCCCATGCGGCCGCCCACGACCGCGTCGTGGTTGCCGAGCACCATCGAGTGCACGCGGGCGTAGACGGACTGCAGGCACTCGGCCGGCTGCGGGCCGTAGCCCACCACGTCGCCGAGGCACACGATGCGGTCGATGCGGTGAACGGCCATGTCCTGCAGGACCGTGTTCCATGCCGTCAGGTTGCCGTGGATGTCGGAAACGAACGCGTAGCGCATGGCTCCAAGACTAGCACCCGCCCCCCGCGGCTGTCAACGCGGTTGCGCGCGCGCGGGGCGGTATGGTAGTATCGGCGCCGTCCGGACGACCCTCCGGCGCTTCGACCATGGACACGTTTCTCAAGCGCATCTGCGGATTCGCCGCCGGCGCGGTCGGCCTCGTGGCGCTCGCCCCGGTCCTGTTGCTCGTCGCGCTGCTCGTCCGCCTCGTGCTCGGCCGGCCCGTGCTGTTCCGCCAGAAGCGGATCGGCTACCTCGGCCGCACGTTCGAGCTGGTGAAGTTCAGGACGATGTCGGACGCGCGCGACGCCTCGGGCGAACTGCTGCCGGACACGATGCGTCTCGGCCGCTTCGGCCGCTTCCTGCGCGCGACGAGCCTGGACGAGTTGCCGCAGCTCTGGAACGTCCTCAAGGGCGACATGACGCTCGTCGGGCCGCGCCCGCTGCTGGAAGCCTACCGCCCGCTCTACTCGCCCGAGCAGTTCCACCGCCACGACGTGCTGCCGGGCATCACCGGCTGGGCGCAGGTGCACGGGCGCAACGGCATTTCCTGGAACGAGCGCCTCGAATGCGACCTGTGGTACGTGAAGCACCACTCGCCGCTCGTGGACCTCGGCATCCTCGCGCGGACGCTGGCGTCCGTCGCGAGCGGCTCGCACGTCAACCGCGAAGGCGGGACGATCATCGCGCCGCCCGACGCCCCCGCGGCCGGCGCGGGCGCCGCGGGCGAGCCCGCGTCCGCGGCCGCCGCGGGCGGGCGCGTCGCCGTCGGGCGCTTCCTGCTGCGCCTGGCCGGGGACGCGGCGCTGCTCTTCCTCGCGCTTCTGGCGGCGTTCGAGCTGCGGTTCGAGTTCGCCTTCTTCTCCGACTCGGCCCAGGCGCCGGTTTTCTTCGGGCTGCACGTGCCCGTCGTGGTCGGCGTCCAGTTCGCGGCCCTGCTGCTGTGCGGCGCCGAACGCGGCCTGTGGCGCTTCTTCGGGATCGCCGACCTCGGCCGCTTTCTCGTGGCGGGGTGTCTCTCGGGGGTCGCCCTCGCCGCCTGGCGCGCGTTCGCGGCCAACGGGTATCCGCGCGCCGTCCCGTGGTCCGTGCTCGTGCTCGACTCGCTGTTCGCGTTCTGGCTCCCCGTCGGAGTCCGCGTGCTGCGGCGCGCGGCCTTCGCCGCCGCGAAGGACCGGGAGCGCCGCGCCGCCGGCGCGCCGGCGGCGGGCGCCGCCGTGCGCGTCCTGGTCGCGGGCGCCGGCTACAAGGGGATCGAGCTGGTCCGCCGTTTCTCGGCCGGCGGCGTCCGCGCGCCCGTCGGGTTTCTCGACGACGATCCGGCCAAGTGGGGGCTCACCGTCGCGGGCGTCGAAGTCCTGGGCTCGCTCGCGGACGCGGGGCGCGTCGCCTGGGCGCGCAACGCGGCGGAAATCGTCCTGGCCTTCGACGCGCCGGAAGCCGCCGCCGCCCGCGTCCGCGCCGCCTGCGCCGCGTCCGGCGCCCGCTGCGCCGTGAAGACGTGGGCGGACTTCGCGTCCTCCGCGGACGGCGCCTCCGGCCCGGGCCTGCTTCTTCGCGCGGACCCCGCCACGGGCCGCCTCCGCGTGTCGGCGGGAACCGGCGCCCCCGAAGCGGCGGCCGCGCTCGCCGCAGCCGTCCAGCGCGTCCTCGACGACCCGGCCGCGGCCGGCGCCGCGGAGCGCATTTCCGCCCTGTTCCGTTCGGCCTCCGGCCCCGCCTGACACCGTTCGCGCCATGTCCGGTTCCGCAGCCTTTTCCGGGTTTCTCCTCCTCGCCGCGACGGTTCTGCCGCTCGCGTGGCTGTCGGTCCTCCTCGCCGCGGGGCGCGCGCCGCGCGCGCTTGCCCCGGCCATCGCCGTGTCGCTCGCCGCGGCGGCGTTCCTGTTCGCCCACGTCCACGAAAGCACCTACACGGGGCTCGACGATTCCTGCTACGCCGCCTGCGCCGAAGCCCTTGCCGGCGGGCGGCCGCTCCGCGCCCGCGACGACCTGCTGGCCTCGCTTCCGCGCGGCGTCCGGCGCGCGGTCATGCCGTATTCGAACCGCGACCGCGGCACGCGGGACCTGGCGTTCCGCACCGTCTCGTCCGAACGCGCGGCGACGCCCGACATCGACGGCGACGACACGGTTCCGTGGTTCCAGCCGGCCCTTCCGCTCGCCGCGGCCGCGTTCTCGCGCTGCACGGGCCTGCCGGTCCGGTTCTTCGTCCCGCTGGCCGGTTCGCTGTGGGCGCTTGCTCTGTTCCTGGCGCTGTCGCGGAGCGCCGGTTGGCGCGGCCTGGCCTGCGCCGCGGCCGTCCTCCTCGCCACGCCGTGGCCGGCCTGGTTCCTGCGCGGGACCTTTCCCGAAGCGGTGGCCGGCGTCCTCGTCTCGGCCGCCGTCCTCGCCGCGCTGTGCCTGCGGCGCCGCTCCGCGTTCGCCGTCGGCTTCCTCCTCGGGCTTTCGGCCGCGTTCCACCGCAGCGCGGGGCTCCTCGGCGTGGCCCTGCTGCCGGTCTTCGCGCTGCGGGAGGCGCGCCTGCGCCGCGCCGCGGCCTGCGCGGCCGGCGGCGCGGCCGGTCTGGCCGTCTCCGTCCACTTCCTCTTCTTCGTCTCGAATACCTACGGGCGCGACCTGTTGGGCGGCACGCCGCTGCGCAGCCGCGTGCTCTCGCTCGCCGTTCCCGCGCTTCTCGTGGCCGGCACGGCGCTCGGGGCGCTCGTCCGGTTGCCGCGCGTCCGCGACTTTCTCCTGCGGCCGCGCGTCCGGGCGATCCTGCTGGCGGCGGCGGCCGCCGCGTGCGTCGCCGTTCCCGCGTGCTGCGCCGCCGCCGGCGGGCCGTGGGCCGCCGGTCTGCGCGCCGTCGCGACGGGCCTGTCGCCCGCCGCCGCGCCCGCCCTGCTGCTCGCCGCGGCCGGCGTCTTCCTTTCGCCGCGGCGCTACGCGGACAAGGCCGTCCTCGCGGCGGCCGTCTGCCTGTCGCCGGCCGCGTTTTTCGTGCTCGGCGACGAAACGCTCGTAGGCGTCTGGAACCTGCGTCGCGCGCTCCCCAACGCCCTCGTCGCCGCGCCGGTCCTCGCGCTGGGCTCGGCCGCCCTCGCCGGCCGGGCGGCGCGGCTGCGCGCCCCGGCCGCGCGCCGGGCCGCGCAGGCGGGGCTCCTGCTCGCCGCGCTCGGCGCCGTCTCCGTGCCGCTGCGCTTCCCCGCCCCCTACCGCTGCGTCGGCGAACGCGGCGCGCGCGCGCTGTTCCGCGGCGTCGAAGCCGCCGTCCGCGGCTCCGGCCGTCTCGTCCTCTTCGACTACCTCTCCCACGCCGCGCCGCACGCCGTGCGCCTCGAAAACCGCGTGCTCGGCCTCCCATGGCGCAAGGCCGAGCTGTGGCCCGAGCTCTTCGGTTGGGCCGCGGCCGGGACTGACACGTGGGCCATCGCCACGTCGTGGGCGCCGCCGGCGCTCGAAGACGGCGTCCGGCTCGTGCCGCGGGAGCGGTTCGAGGCGGAGCTCGGCGTCGTGCGCGGCGCCTCGTTCCTCGGCGCCGCCCCCGCCTCGCACGACATCTGCATCACGTGGCTCGAGCCCGAATCCCTCGCGCCCGGCGAGACCCCCGCGCAGGACAAGACGCTCGACGGCGGCCCGCTCGCGCTGCGCGGCCCGTGGGACGCCTTCCGCCGCAAGGGCGGGCAGTGGGCGCGGCAGGGCGCCGGGCTCGTCGGTCCCGTTCCGGCGCCCGGCGGCGGCGTCCGCGTCGTCCTCGACGCCGGCTGGTGGACGCCCCGCCGGGACGCGGACTGGACGGCGCAGACGGTCCGCGTCCGCGCCCCGTGGGGCGCCGAAGCGGCCGTCTCCGTCCCCGCGGGCGGCGGCACGGTCGAAGCGCGGCTGCCGGGACCGGACGCGCCCGCCGCCGCCACGGGCGTCTACTCGTTCGCCGCGGACCGTCCCTACGATCCGTCCCTCGACGGCCTGGGCGGCTATCCCGCCGACCTCGCCGTCTTCCTCCGCCGCGTCCGGATCGAACCGGAGGAGCCGGCCGCCCCCTGATTCCGCCATGAAGAAAACCTCCACCCGCTCCCGCGCCCGCCGCCGCGCCGCCCCCGCGCCGGCGCCGGGAACTTTCTGCGTCGTCGGCGCGGGCGTGTTCGGCGCCGTCGTCGCCGAACGGATCGCGACGAAGCTCGGCGCGAAAGTCCTCGTCCTCGAAAAGCGGAAGGACGCCGGCGGCAACTCCCGCTCGTTCTTCGACCCCGCCACGGGCATCGAGTGCCACGAACACGGATCGCACATCTTCCACACCAAAGACGCCGCCGTCTGGGACTACGTGCGCCGGTTCGCGGCGTTCACGCCCTATCGGCACAAAGTGATGCTCACGTCGCGGGGCCGCGTGTTCGGGATGCCGATCAACCTCAAGACGATCAACGACTGGTATGGCGCCGCGTGGTCGCCGGACGAGGCGCGCCGCCGCATCGCGGCCGAAATCGCGCGCGAAGGGATTTCCGAGCCGGCGAACCTGGAGGAAAAGGCCGTTTCTCTCGTCGGCCGGGGGCTCTACGAATGCGCCATCCGCGACTACACGGCCAAGCAGTGGGGGCGGGACCCGCGCGAACTGCCCGAGAGCATCATCCGGCGGCTGCCCGTCCGCTACGACTACGTGTCGGACTACTTCGACACCCCGTGGCAGGGCGTCCCGGCGGACGGCTACGGCGCCCTGTTCCGGAATCTGCTGGACCGCCCGGGAATCGAACTGCGGACCGGCGTCGACTTCCGCGACGTCCGCGCGTCCCTCCCGGCCGGGACCCCGGTCGTCTACACCGGCATGCCGGACGAACTCTTCGATTTCCGCTACGGCGCGCTGGAGTGGCGCAGCCTCCGGTTCGAGTGGGAAACGGTCCCGGTGCGCGACTTCCAGGGAACGGCCGTCATGAACTACGGCGACGCCTCCGTTCCCTACACGCGCATCCACGAATTCAAGCACTACAACCCCGAGCGCGCGGACGCGTTCGCCCGCCCGGCCACCGTGATCTGCCGCGAATACCCCGCCGCGTGGAAACCCGGCGCCGAAGCCTACTACCCCGTCAACGACGCGGCCAACCAGGCGCGCTTCGCCCGCTACCGCGCCCTCGCCGCCGCCGTCCCGGGCCTCCGCCTCGGCGGCCGCCTCGGCTCCTACGCCTACTGGGACATGGACCGCGCCGTCGCCGAAGCCCTCCGCCTCTTCGACCGCCTCGCCCGCGGCGAACCCGACCCCCCCGCCCCGTGACCCCCAACCGCCGCATTTTCCTGAACGTCGTCGCCACCTACGGCCGCAGCTTGTATGCGCTCGCGTGCGGCCTGTTCACGGCGCGCTGGGTCTATCTCGCGCTCGGGAAATCGGACTATGGTCTCTACGGCGTCGTCGGCGGGCTCACGGTTTTCATCGCGTTCATCAACAACGTCCTTGGCGTTTCGGTCGGGCGGTATTACGCCTACTCCGTGGGACGGGCGAAAATCAAGGGCCACGAGGCCGAAGGACTGGAGGAATGCCGGCAGTGGTTCAACACGGCCTTCGTCATCCATTCGGTCGTTCCCCTCGTGCTGATGGTCGTCGGCTACCCGATCGGCGAATGGGCCGTCCGGCATTTTCTCGCCATTCCCCCGGACCGCGTCGAGCCGTTCGTCTGGATCTTCCGCTTTTCCTGCATCGCCTGTTTCTGTGGCATGGTTTCCGTTCCGTTCAACGCAATGTATGCCGCAAAGCAATACATCGCCGAATTGACGGTCTACTCCTTCGCCCAGACGACCGCCAACGTCGTCTTCCTCTGCTACATGGTGAACCATCCCGGCGACTGGCTTGTCCGCTACGGACTCTGGAACTGCCTTCTCGCCGTCGTCCCGGCCCTCGTCATCACGATTCGCGCCTGCACGGTTTTTCCCGAATGCCGCTTCAACATGTCCTACATGAAATCGCGCCGGCATCTGGGGGAACTTGGCGCGTTCGCCGGCTGGTATTCTTTCGGGATTCTCGGTAATCTCTGCCGCTTCAACGCGCTGCCCATTCTCGTGAACAAGTATTTCGGCCCCGTCCAGAATGCCGCTCTTTCCATTGCGAACAACGTTGGCGCCCATACGCAGACGCTCGCCGCTTCGCTCCGCACCGCCTTCCAACCGGCCATTGCGAACGCGCTCGGCGCCGGCGAAGTCGAGAAGGCCGTTTCGTTGATGAACAGGACATGCAAGTTCGGAACGCTTCTGGTTCTCCTGTTCTGCATTCCCGTCTGTCTTGAAATCGACGAAATCCTGCGACTCTGGCTGAAAACGCCGCCAGAAACCGCCGCCGGACTCACCGTTGGCGTCATTTCGGCACTCGTACTGGACAAACTGACGACCGGCCACTTCATCCTCATCAACTCGTCCGGACGGATCAGGGGCTACCAGATTTCCGTCGGGCTCTGCTTCATGGCGTCTTTCCCGATCGCCTGGGGCCTGATGGCCTGCGGAGGAGGCGTGTATTCGGTCGTCTACGCAACGAACGCCGTCTTGATCGGAGCGACCCTCATGCGCATCCATTTCGTCCGACGCTATTTCTCCGTTCCTCCATTGTATTGGTTTCACCGCGTATTGTTTCCGTTGCTCTCCACGGTCATAGTGTCTACTGCGGCCGGACTGGTTCCCGTTCATCTTTTTCCTCCTTCGTTCTTGAGAATCTTGTTCACGTGCATTGTAGTCGAACTGGTATTTCTCCCGTTCTCGTGGCTTCTCGTGCTTGATCGAGAAGAACGTTCGTATTTGGTTTCAAAAATGAAATTTCCATTGCGCGGAAAGAATGACTGAACCTCCTCGCTCCCCGCCCTTGATTTTTCCTTTTCCGCGGCTTGGGAATCTGTTAGAATCGTCTGGCATGGCAACGCCACGTGATATCGCCGCCGAAACCGTATCCCGCGGGTCTTGCGTCGGGTGCGGCGTTTGCGCCGTCGTCTGTCCCGTCGGCGCGATTTCGATGTGTTTCGATTCCCGGCGCGGAATGCCGGTTCCGGCAATCGACGGGAACAAGTGCGTCCGTTGCGGTCGGTGCGCGAAGACGTGCGGACGCTCGGCCGGCAACTTGGCGGCTCTCTGCCGCCGGGTCTCCTCGGCCCCGGTTCCGGAACGCGTCGGACTCGAAGGCGCACGGGGTTTCCTCGCCTGGGATCCGCGTCCGGGGCGCGCGAAGAGCGTATCCGGCGGCGGCGTGACCGCCATCGCCCGCGAGCTGCTCCGGCAGGACCGGATTGCGGGCGTGGTCCATGCGGAGCGCGTCGCCGCGAAACGTGGCGAACCCCACTACCGGGCCGTTCTCTCGAGAACGCCCGACGAGGTCGATTCCCGCCGCGGAAGCGCTTACGAGCCGCTCGATTTCTCGAAAGTCCTCGCCGCGCTCGACCCGTCGGCGACCTATCTCGTCGTGGGGACCCCATGCGCCGTCCGCAACTTCAAGGCGCTCGAAACGGTCCCCGGCGCTCCGCGCCCGAAGTTCCTTGCGTGCGCGCTCGTCTGCTCGCACAACGTCACGACGCAGTTCGCCGACTTCATGGCGGACCGCGTCGGGATCCCGCGTGACAAGCCGTTCCGCTACGACCCGCGCGACAAGGACGGCATCCCGGACGCGGGAAACTACAACACCCGCTTTGACGGAGAATCGGGCACCCTCTACAAGGAAAACCGCTTCGCGAGCGGCTGGACGAAATACTGGCGTGGCTACGCTTTCGCCCTTTCCGCCTGCTGCCGTTGCCCCGACTTCTGGGGCATGGAGGCGGACTTGAGCGTGAAGGACGCGTGGGGACATGGCGAATGGACGTCCGACCCTCTCGGAAAATCCATTGCCGTTTTCCGGAATCCAGACATCCTCGCCGTTGCCAAAAGCGCCGGATTGCAGATGCGCGAACTCGCTCCCGACGAGTATGCCGACACGCAACGGCCCCAGACGCTTTTCAAGCAGAGGGCGGCGCAGGAGAAACTCGACCACCCGGTTCTCTCGACAACCAACTTCTGCAACGGGCTCGCAAGGACGGCCGCCTGCGCGGCCGCCTCGCGATGGACGTATCGGAACTTCGGGAAAAACGCGACCGCCGCGATCTTCTTCCTTGTCGGAAAATCTTTTGGACTCCTGTCGCGCGCGGCCCGGATCGGGCGGCGCGTCGGGAACGCGTTCCGAATCCAGAAACGGGCCAAGACCATCCTCGTGGTCGGAGGCTACGGATACGGAAACGTCGGCGACGAAGCGCAGTGCGCAACGACTCTGCGGCTGCTCTCGGACCGATACCCGGACTACCAAGTCAGGAACCTGTCGCCGAACCCGGATTATTCCCACGGAGCCCACCCGGCGTTTTCACACGATTTCGCAAGCCGGACCATGTTCTTCAACCATGGTTGCACGCCGAACGTTTTCGACGGCCTTTCCGGATGGAAGACAGTCCTTTTTCTTTGGACGATGGCGCTTGTCCGCTTCAACGCCTTCTTCGTCAAGCACAATCTGCCGACTTGGTTCATCAACGCCCGGAAGGCATGGATGCTCCAGGAACTGGCGCAGTCCTCCATGCTGTTCTTCTGCGGCGGCGGTTATCTCACGGGCGCGACCCGTTCCCGCCTCTGGGACGGCGCGCTCCTGTGCCGTCTCTGCCACGTTTTCGGCGTCCCCGTCGCCATGAGCGGGCAGACGATCGGCGTCTGGCCGCGGCGGCTCGACCGCGCGATCGCCCGTTGGGGGTTCCGCCACGTCGACATCATCACAACAAGGGATGACGAAGCGTCTGTCGCGGACTTGAAGGCGATCGGATTTCCCGGCACGTGTTTTCCCACGCACGACGACGCCCTCTTCTGCGAAAAAAGCGCCGAACGCCAAATCGCCCATGCCGATTACGTCGGCTTCAACTTCCATTTCTGGGGAATGGACGAAAACGAACGGTCTGCCGTTCTCGACAAGATGCACGAAGCCGTCGCCGCCGTGAAAGCCTCTTTGCCCGGACACGCCGCCGTGTTCCTGCCGATGACGCCGACCGACATGGAAGCCTTCCGCGCTTTTTCCCGCAAGCATCCCGGAGACGGACTGGAGGCGTTCGAATACGACTACGACTTCCGCAAGCTCCGGCGCGCCGTCGCCGACGCGCGTCTGGTCGTGACGATGAAACACCATCCCATCATCTTCGCCGTTGGCGAGGACGTTCCCGTCGTTTCATTGGCCCACTCGCCCTACTACGAGCACAAAAACCGCGGCGCCCTGGGACAATACGGGGTCGAAGAGCTCTCCGTCGATCTCGAATCCGGAAGTTGGTCCAACGCCTTCTTCGACGCCCTCGCGAAAGTGCTCAAGCCGGGATGGTTCCAACCGACCGTTCAAAGCGCGAAAGCCGCGCTGCGCGCCCGGGAAAACCGCTTTTTCGCAGAAATGGACCACATTCTCCGATGAGTTCCACAAAACAAGCCAACACATTTCCCTTCCGGAGATTCGGAGGCCTCGCGCGACGACTGCGCGTTCTGTTTTCCGGATTGCCGGCCCATCCGGCCTTCCGCGAGGCGAAGGACGAATCGACTCGCCTCAAAACGATTGCGGAAGCGTTTTTTCTCCCGGCCCTCGACGAGGCGACGGCGCGGCCCTGCCAGCGCCTGCCCGGCGAAAGGGAAACCGGCGCGGCCGTCTACTCCCGCGAATGGGACATCGTCGAACGGGCGAACCCGGGACTCGCCTTTTCCGAGCCCGATCCGTGCGGGGCGGCGAGCGGCGCGGACTTCGCCTTCGTTTGGGGATGCGGTCCCCGGCCCGAAAGCCTTCCGACGCTCGCGGCCGCGTTGCGCGCCGGGACGCCAGTCGTCCTTTGCGAAGACGGGTTCCTCAAAAGCGCCGACACGTGGGCGAATCCGTCCGTCCCGATGCGATACCGCCGGGGTTGTTCGCTCGTAATGGATTCCCGCGGCTTCTACTTCGACGCAACGCGACCGACGGACATCGAACGGATGTTGGAAGACCGGGCCGTCGTCGTTTCGGACGAAGAGCGCCGCGCCGCACGGCGGACGATAAACCGGATCGTCCGGGAAAAGGTGACAAAATACAACCACCAACCCGTTTTTACGCCGACAATCGGGAGACCCGGCGCGAAAAAAGTGCTGGTCGTGGACCAATCGTATGGCGATTTTTCGATTCGTCGGGGCTTGGCGGATGAATCGACGTTCGAAAAGATGCTGTCGGAAGCGGCCGGGGAAAACCCGGATGCCGACATCCTCGTCAAAACGCATCCGGACGCCATGACGGGGACGCGCAAGGGCTACTATGACGGCGTCGTGCAGACGGGGCGCGTGTTCCGCGTGACGATGCCGGTCAACCCGTATTCGCTGCTGGAACTCGTCGACAAAGTCTATGTCTGCTCGACGCAGCTCGGCTTCGAGGCCTTGATGGCCGGCAAGGAGGTCCACGTCTACGGCATGCCATTCTACGCAGGCTGGGGTCTCACGATGGACAAACTTCGCAATCCCCGCCGGACGAATCGCCGGACGTTGGAAGAGGTTTTCCATCTTTTCTACAATGTGTATACCCGCTGGATCGATCCGGAGACAGGCCACCGCTGGACAGTCGACCAGGCCATCGATCACCTCGTTTCCCTCCGGGAGGAGTACCGTCGCTCCCGCGAAGGCTCCTGAACCGGACGCCGACTTTCCAATGAGGACAGAGCCCATGCCGACCGTCTTCGTGGTCGTTCCCGTCTACAACGTCGAACCGTATTTGCGAGACTGTCTCGACTCTCTCCTGGCCCAGACGCTGTCCGGGTGGAAATGTCTCTGCGTGGATGACGGTTCCACGGACGGCTCGTCCGAGATTCTCTCCGACTATGCCGCCAAGGATGCGCGGTTTCGCGTGATCCGGCAGGAGAACCGGGGGTTGTCCGCGGCCCGCAACGCGGCCTTGGATCGATTGAAGACTGAGAACGCGGACGGTTTCGTCGCGTTTTTGGATTCGGACGACTGGCTCGCGCCGACGGCGCTGGAAGACCTGGCGAACGGCTCGACCGCCGCGGGCGCCGGTATCGCCGCCGCCGCTTTCCGGCCCGTTCCCGAATCCGCTTCGTTCGCCGACGTCCTCCCGAACGAATCAACGTGGAGCCTCTTGCCGGCGGAGGATTTCTGGACGCGCCCGGACCTTCTGGCCACCACCGCTTGCGGGAAACTGTTTCCGCTCGCGGCTTTCCGGGACGTGCGGTTTCCGGAGGGGAAGCTGCACGAAGACGAATGGACGACCTACCGGATCGTTTTCGCATGCGGACGCATTGCCGCGACGGCTCGACCGCTGTATTTCTATCGGCAACGCTCCGGAAGCATCATGAACGGGACTTGGACGGCGCGTCGGACGGACGCCCTTGAAGCCCTGCTCCTGCAGGAACGTTTTTTCGCCGATTCGGGACGCGACGTTCTGGTTTCTTTCACGAGGCGGCGCATCGCCCGTTTTTGCGAAGAGGCGATCGTCCGGCTCCGCGGAGCCGGCTCGGCCCGGGCCCGGCGAATCTGCCGCAAGCATCTCGTCCGCTGTTTGCCGGACGCGGACCGCTTCTCGTCCTCCGTCGCGCGTTTCGCCCTCCGGGCGCGGATCTTGCCGCCACGCGGCGCCGTCCGGATTGCGAACTTGGCCGATCTGGCGGGACGTCGGGGTCTCGGGGCTGTGTTCCTCCGCGTAGCAAACCGGATTTGGCCGCCGGACAAACCGGTCCGCAGCGCCGTCAAGGCCGCGATTCTGCTGCCGAGAAACCTGCTCTTGGCCCCGTTCGGCCGCCGACGCCTCGCGAAAACGGCGGCAGCGGCCCGCGGCGTCCGCGTCTACTTGACGGATCCGGCCGGATTCGGTGGCGGTGCCGAGTATTATGTTGCCCGGATCGTCGCGACGGAAACGCCGGGAAACCTCTCCGTGCTCGTCCATCCCATCCCGCAGTCGCGCCGGTTGCTCGTCCGCATCTGGGACGGTCCGTCCCACGCATTTTCTTTCCTGGCCGCCGGACTCGCCGATTTGGCCCGTCCGCTGGCCGGGCGGACGGACGAGATCGTCGTCAATACGATTGGAAACTGGGCACGGCACGCCGGACGGTCGGCCATGGACGACGAAGGAGTTGCCGCACTCGCCGCCGAAATTCTGTCGTTGAAAGACACTCTGGGCTGCCGCCTGTCGTATCGCGTCCACGACTACGCCAGTTTTTGCCCCCGCCTTTTCGCGATGGGGGACGATTTTCGCCATTGCGATCTCGAAACCGACGAAGAGCGGTGCGCCGCGTGCGCGGCGAAAGGATTCAGTGGCGTCATCGATTCGGCGCCCGGCACGGACGCGCGGCGGTGGCGCCGGACCATGGCGGCATTTCTTGACAGGATGGATGAAATCCGGGCATTTTCAGAGGATTCCCGCCGCCGGATGCAACTCGTTTTTCCGGGTTTGCCGGTCACCGTCGTCCCGCACGCGCTTCCGCCGCCGATCCGGAAACCGTCAATCCGGTTTTCGAGAATGTCCATCGGAGTGTTCGGCACCGTGGCTCCTTACAAGGGCGCTTTCATGGTCAGGAATCTGGCCGGTCTGATCAAACGGCTTGGCCTGAAGATTCCAATCACCGTCGTAGGGCGTCTTCTTCTTCCCGGCGGAGGTCTGCCGCCGGGCGTGTCGGAAACGGGTCCCTATCGGCCGGACGAACTGCCGGATATCGTGGAAAAGGAAGGGATCAACGTCGTCTTGTTTCCGGGGTTGATTCCGGAGACGTTCAGTTACGTCGTCCACGAAATCATGCAATTGGGATTGCCGCTCGCGTGTTTCGACGTCGGCGCACCAAAAGACGCCGTCCGGGCGTTCCAGAACGGTTCCATAATCCCGGAAGAGACGGCCGAATCCGCACTGGAAACCCTGCGGGCCCTCTTCCTGCGGTCCGCGGCGGCGGCCTCTGCCTCCGCCGGAGGGGCTTGCAAACCGGTCAGCCGGGGAGGATAATGCCCCGCCATGAACGCCGAACGCAAGATTTCCGTCGTGACGCCGGTTTTCCGGCGGGAGGACGTGTTCAAGACGGTCGCGTTTCTGGAAGCGCAGCCGTTCTGGCCGCGTTTGCGCATGGTCGTCGTCGACAACGGAAACCCGCCCGAACTCTCGGCACGGCTCCGCGCGCTCGAAGCAAAGGGCATCGACGTCGTTTCGCTGGCGGAAAACCGAGGAGGGTCTGGCGCCTACTTCGCCGGCATGGACCACGCCATGCGGGCGCACGCCGACACGGATCTGGTCTGGCTGCTCGACGACGACGCCGAACCGAACGCGCGCACGTTGCCGGCCCTGCTCGAAGTCTACGCAGAACGCTCCGCGGAATCCGGCCGCGTGGCGGCCGTCGTTTCGACCATCGTGAGCCGCCAACATCCCGGCATCGTCGTCGAAACGGGCGCGATCGCGGCACCGGGGAAGAAGTCCGTTTTCCCGAACCGCGGCGCGAAGATCGCCGAACTCCCCGACGAAGACGTCGAAGTCGTATACGGGGCGGCCGCGTCCATGCTCGTCGCGAAAGAGTGCGTCCGCGAATGCGGTTTTTTCGAAAACCTGTTCATCCATTTCGACGACATCGAATGGGGATACCGAGTCACGCAAAAGCGGGGATGGAAGATTTTCGCCACGACCCGTTCGGCCGTCGTCCACCCGGAGTTCAAGGGCGTGAGCAAGTCGGGAGCATGGGTTTCCTACTATGACGCGCGGAACGAGTTCTGGTTCTGCCGGAAACATGCGCCGGACCGCCTTCCCGCCATGCTTCGGCGCGCAGCCATCCACCGTTTCATCCTCCGGCTCCACGGCGACGAAGTGGTTCTTCCCTACCTCCGGTTGGCCGCGGTCGATTTCCGGTCCGGCCGGTTGCGGCTCCGGTCCGAACTTCCGGATTTATCCTTTCCGTCCGAAGTCGACTGGACGACACTCGATGCGAGGGGGGGCGCGGTGGCGCTTGCGTGCTACGGCCGCAAGACCCTTGCGTTCGTCCGCTCCCGGCTTCCGCACTGCAAGGTGAAGGCTCTCGTCTACGAAATCGATTCAACGCAGCCCGTTTCCGTTTTTCTCAGGCGCTATCTCCTTGCCCATCTCTCCTTCCAGTTGTTTTGCTGGCTCCATCCGTCCGTTCCCGTTCTTTTCGATTATTCTTTCATCCGTCACAGGATGTTTCCGCTTCTCTTCACCGGCAGAATCAATGTGGCATTCGAATATCTCGTTCCGGAATGCTTCCCGGGCGACGGGAAATGGATGTCGTTTCCGTGGGACGTGTGCGCCGAATTCGACGCGGTGCGCGCCCGGCTGCGCGCGGACCCGGACGCATGGGCCGCCGGCAAGGACGACTATCTCAGGAAACGGTTCGCCGCCTACGAGGAGAGGTTGGCGCAACTGTCCGGCGCGGAACGGCGGGCGTTCCGCCTCCGTTTCGGGCGCGAGCTGCGCCGGAGCATCCGGCTCGGCGTGTTGGAGCTCTCGGCGTTTTCGCCGGCCGAGCGCAAACGCATCCGCGGATACGTCCGGGCGGCGACGGGCCTTCCGGAACGGATTGCGTCCGCTTTCCGGTTCCTGCCCGGGTCCCTCCGGGCGGCGGGCGCGGACGTCGCGGCCCGGGTTTGGACGGTGGTCCGCTCGACGGCCAGGAGGATCCGCGGATGACGCCGCCCGTTTCCGTTCTCGTTCCCGTCTTCAACGTGGAGCGGTATCTGGGGGAGTGCCTCGACAGCCTTGTCGCGCAAACCCTGCCCGGACTTGAAATCGTGTGCGTCGACGACGGGTCGACAGACGGTTCCCGCGACATCTTGGAGGAATACGCCGGCAGACTTCCCGGCATGAAAATCCTGACGGGCCCCAACGGCGGTTACGGCAAGGCCATGAACCGGGCCCTCGCCGCGGCGACGGGCGAGTTCGTCGGCATCGTGGAACCGGACGACTACGTGGAGCCGGACACGTTCGCCGACCTCTATCGGACCGCCGCGGAAAACGGACTGGACTTCGTCAAGGCCGACTTCGACCGCTTCCGCGACGGTCCGCGGGGCCGCACGTTCGTCCGCGAAGCGCTGGACCGGACCGGGCGGCACTACGGCGAAATCTTCGATCCTTCCGCGACGCCGCATGCGATCCGTTTCGAGATGAACACGTGGACGGGCGTCTACCGGCGTTCCTTTCTGGAGGAGTTCCGCATCCGCCACCACGAAACGCCGGGCGCCTCCTTCCAGGACAACGGATTCTGGTGGCAGACCTTCGTCCGCGGCCGCCGCGCCATGCTGGTGCCGCGCGTCCATTACCACAACCGCCGGGACAATCCGGGCTCCTCCGTATACGACCCCGGAAAAGTCTTCGCGATGAACGCGGAATACGACTGGATCCGGTCGTTTCTCGAGGAAGACCCCGCGGTTTGGGAACGGTTCCGGGGCGTTTTCTGGTGGGCGAAATTCAAGAACTACCGCTTCCGCTTCGGCCACGTCGCGGACAGCCGGCGCCTGGAGTTCGCCCGCCGGTTCGGCGCCGAGTTCCGCGAAGGCCTGCGGCGCGGCGAAATCGTCTTGTCCGAATTCAACTTCCCCGAACGCGTCCTGCTCCGGCTCTACGCGTGCGGCGCCGTCGCCGCGGCCGAACGCGCGCGCCGCGTCGTCCCCAGTTTCGTCCGGAGGCCGCTTTCGTCCGCCCTCGCGCCGGCCGTCAAGTCGGCCCGCCGTCTCGTCCGACGCCTTTTCCCATGAACGTCCTTTCCCGCACGCCGGCCGTTTCCGTGGTCGTTCCCGTCCACGACGCCCGCGACTACCTCCGCCCGTGTCTCGACTCGGTTCTGGCGCAGTCGCTGGGCGACATCGAATGCATTTGCGTGGACGACGGTTCGACCGACGACTCGCTCGCCATTCTCAAGGAATACGAAGCGCGCGACGCGCGCGTCCGCGTCTTCCACCAGGAAAACGCCACGGCCGGCGCCGCGCGGAACCGGGGATTGGAAGAGGCGAGGGGCGACTACGTTTCGTTTCTCGACGCGGACGACGTGTTCGCCCCTGACATGCTGGAAACCGCCCGCCGGCGCTGCATGGCCGACGACCTCGATTTCGCCGTCTTTCTTTCCGACCAGCTCGTTTCCCGGACCGGACGCCTCCGCGGCCCCGTCCGCGGATTCCGGCGGAGCTCGATTCCGCCTTACGGACCGTTCACGTTCCGCGAATTGACGGAAAACGTGTTCCGGACTTTCGTCGGTTGGGCGTGGGACAAGCTCTACAAACGGAGTTTCGTGCTGGCATCGGGGCTCCGTTTCCAGGCGCAACGGACGACCAACGACCTTTTCTTCGTCCATTCGGCCCTGCTCGCCGCGCGGCGCATCGGCGTCGTGGACCGCGTTCTCGCACACCAGCGCGTCGGACACGGTGGAACTCTTTCGCGGACGAGGGAGCGCTCCTGGCGGTGCTTTCACGACGCGCTCGCCGCGTTGCGGGAACGGATCGTCTCACAAGGTCTCTGGAACGAGCTGGAACGCGATTTTTCGAACTACGCGCTCCATTTTTCGCTCTGGAACCTTGACACGGTCGGCACCAACGTCCGCCCGGCCCTGGAGAAAGAACTCGTCGGAGGCTGGTTCCGGGAGTTCGGCGTGGAAGGCCGACCGGCGGACTTTTTCTCGAATCCGCTCGAATACGCCCGCTACCGGCGTCTCGTTCGCGCAAACAAACGGAGATCCGCCGATGGTTGACCCGTCCGCCGCACCGCTCGTCAGCGTGGTCATGCCCGTCTACAAGGTCGAGGCCTACGTGGGACGGGCGATCGAAAGCGTCCTCGGACAGACGCTCCGGGACTGGGAGTTGTTCTGCGTGGACGACGGTTCGCCCGACCGGAGCGGCGCAATCTGCGAGGAATACGCCGCGCGGGATCCGCGCATCACGGTCCTGCACCGGGCCAACGGCGGAGCCCCGTCGGCCCGCAACGCGGCCATGGAAATCGCCCGGGGCCGGTATTTCTTTTTCATGGATTCCGACGACCGCGCCGACCCGGACATGCTCGAGAGCATGGTCGGTCTCGCCGAGGAAAACCGGGCGGATCTCGTCATCGCCGGGTTCTTCATCGAGACCCATTCCGGCGGCGGCCGTCCCTTCGTCCAAGTCCAGTCGGCAGGGCCCGTCGATTGTTCCTCTCACGGGGCTTTCCGCCAAAACGCCCATCGCCTGCTGGACCGCAACCTGCTCTATCCGCCGTGGAACAAGCTCTTCCGCGCCTCGTATCTGCGGGAGCGCGGCATCCGGTTTCCTGACACGTTCTGGGACGACTTTCCTTTCAACCTCGCCGTGATCCGCGACGTGGAACGGGTCGTTGCAACCCCGAAGGCCTGGTATCGCTTCCAGCGCCAGCGCGCCGAATCGGAGACGGCAAAATACAGGCCCGGCATGTTCGAGCGCCGCGAAGAGGAAAACCGCTGGCTCCTCGATCTCTACGCCCGCTGGGGAACCATGTCTCCCGAAGCCCGCGAAACAATCGCCCGCCGCCACGTCGAACGGCTCGTCGGATGTCTCGAAAACGAGGCTAGCCCCGCCTGTCCGCGTTCCCCGCGCGAAAAACGGGCGCGAATCCGGAAGATGCTCGCCGTTCCGTCCGCACGCGAATCCTTCCGCCACGCGCGCCCCCGGTCGCTCCACATGCGGCTGCTCCTCTTGCCCGTCCGCATGCGTTGGACTTGGGGTTGCTATCTGGAAGGAACTCTGCTCTCGTTCGTCCGCCGCCGTTTCGGTCGCCTTTTTGCCCGCCTCAAGGCGTCCCGCTGAGTCACGCCGGCGCGATTGAAACCTCCGCCCACTCTGCGGTCTCCGCGGTCTCCGCGTGAAAATTTTCCACGGCGGGATTGCGGCGGAGCAAGGACCTCCGCGATCTCCGCGGACTCCGCGTGAAAATTTTCCACGGCGGGATTGCGGCGGAGCAATGACCTCTGCGGCCTCCGCGTGTGGATTTTTCGCACCTTTCGGCCGTCTTTTGTGACAATTTGTCGCAAGCTTGCGCCTGTCTCCGCGTGGCATGGGAGGTGCTGCTCTGCGTGCAAAAGGAGTTTCACCATGAACGAACAATACACCCAGAAGGTCAAGGAAGCGATCGCGGCGGCGCAGAGCGACGCCGCGTCCCGCAACCACCAGGCGATCGACGTGCCGCACGTGCTCGCCGCCCTGCTCGCGCAGGAGGACGGCCTGGCGCCGCAGCTCGTGGAGAAGGCCGGCGCGAACGTCGCGGCGCTCAAGGACCGCGTCGACGAACTGCTCGCCCGGATTCCGTCCGTGACCGGGCCCGGCGCGGCGTCCGAGCAGGGCAAGATCTACGTCTCGCAGGAGCTTTCGCGCGTCCTGGCCGAGGCCGGCGAGCGCGCCAAGAAGATGCAGGACGACTACGTGAGCGTCGAGCACCTCCTGCTCGCGATGGCGGCGGAGGCGAAGGAATCCGGCGTCGCGGAGGCGCTCCGCAAGGCGGGCGTCACGGAGAACGCGCTCCTCGGCGCGCTCAAGTCCGTCCGCGGCAACCAGCGCGTGACGAGCGACACGCCCGAGGAGAAATACGAGGCGCTCAAGAAATACGGCGCGGACCTCGTGGCGCTCGCCCGCGCCGGCAAGCTCGACCCCGTGATCGGGCGCGACGCGGAGATCCGTTCCGTGACGCGCATCCTTTCGCGCAAGACGAAGAACAACCCGGTGCTCGTCGGCGAGCCGGGCGTCGGCAAGACGGCGATCGTCGAAGGGCTCGCGCAGCGCATCGTGCGCGGCGACGTCCCGGAAGGGCTCAAGGGCCGCACCATTTTCTCGCTCGACATGACCGCGCTCATGGCCGGCGCGCAATACCGCGGCCAGTTCGAGGAGCGCCTCAAGGCGGTGCTGCAGGAAATCAAGTCGGCGAACGGGCGCATCATCCTGTTCATCGACGAAATCCACACGATCGTCGGCGCCGGCAAGACCGAGGGCTCGACCGACGCGGCGAACATGCTCAAGCCCATGCTCGCGCGCGGCGAGCTGCACTGCATCGGCGCGACGACCCTGAACGAATACCGCCAGCACATGGAGAAGGACGCCGCGCTGGAGCGGCGCTTCCAGCCGGTCACGGTCGATCCGCCGTCCGTCGAGGACGCCATCTCGATCCTGCGCGGCCTGCGCGAGCGCTTCGAGCTGCACCACAACGTCCGCATCCAGGACGCCGCGCTCGTGCAGGCGGCCGTCCTCTCCGACCGCTACATCTCCGACCGCTTCCTGCCGGACAAGGCGATCGACCTCGTGGACGAGGCGTGCGCCTCGATCCGCGTGGCGATGGACTCGATGCCCGCGGAGCTGGACGAGATCACGCGCAAGGTGATGCGCCTGGAGATCGAGGAGACCGCTCTGAAGAAGGAGGAGGACCCCGCCTCGAAGGAGCGCCTCGCGGCGCTGCGAAAGGAGCTCGCCGAGCTGCGCGAGAAGTCCTCCGCGATGAAGCTGCAGTGGGAGAAGGAGAAGGGCGCGGCCGACGAGGTGAAGGCCCTGCGCGCGCAGCTCGCCGACGCCCGCCGCGAGTGCGAGCAGAAGCAGCGCGCCTACGACCTGGAGGGAGCGGCCAAGCTCCAATACGGCACCATCCCCGCGCTCGAGAAGAAGCTCGCCGCGCTGCAGAAGGAGGCCGAGGACGCCGAGGGGCGCCGGCTCCTGAGCGAGCAGGTGACCGAGAACGAGATCGCGGACGTCGTGTCGCGCTGGACCGGCATCCCGGTGAAGCGCCTCGTCGAGAGCGAACGCGAGAAGCTGCTGCGCCTCCCGGACGAACTGCACAAGCGCGTCGTCGGC
>JAFTHC010000009.1 GCA_017457625.1 Kiritimatiellia bacterium | reverse complement strand
CTACGTCTCCAGCAGCGACATGCGGTAGTGCTCGAAGAGGTCGGTGTCCGCGAGCAGGGTTTCGATTTCGCGGGCGGCCGCGTCGGCCGCCTCCGTGCGGCGCGCCCTGAGTGCGCGCGCGGTGTGCCGGGCCGCCTCGTTGAAGCCGCCGGGGGTGCGCAGGGCCGGGGTGTTGCCGGCGACGAGGGCCGACATGATCTCGTCCCGGACTGCGCGCTCCGTCGGGAAGAGCGCGTCCACGGCCTGCGTCACCGTGGTGGAGCCGGGAAGCAGCGTCTTCTGCGGTTCGCCTGCGGCGGGTGTGTCCAGCACCTCGGCGAACGAGGCGTTGCCGATGCCGGTGTTGAAGGTCAGCGGCTCCGTGGTGCGCGAGACGTTCATCGCCATGTTTCGCCTCCGAATTCCGTTGCCACGCGCCAGAGCGCGCCGAAGACCGAATCGACGAGCGGCAGCGTGACGTCCTGCTCGGCGATGCGCACGGCGAAGACCGCGCACCCGGACCGCGCGAGATACCCGGAGCGCACTGGCGCGCCGAAGCGCGCCGCGGGATGGGCGCAGGCGAGGATGCGCCGCGCCGCCGCCGCGTCGCCGGGGCACGGGACCGTCGTCGCCACGACGAGTTCGCCTTCGCGCCACTCGAAGCGGAGCGCGACGCCGTTCTCGAAGCGGAAGGCCGCCGCGCCGCGGTCGTTCAGCGAGAAGTCGCCGATCCCCGCGCCGCGCCCGAAGTCGCGCACCGTCGCCGCTATCCATTCCGGCGCCTTCATGACGCTTTCTCCTCCTCTTCTTCTTCTTCGAGGGCGACCAGGCCGTCGAGATGCTCCTGCGCGGCCTCCACGAGGCGCTGGCGGTCGCCTTCCTTCGCGAAGAGGCGCGGCGAAAGCTGGCGGAAGAGCCGCGTCAGCTCGCGCGTGAAGTCCATCTGCGCCAGGAGCTTCCGCATCCCGCAGTCGCCCACGAGGTGCGCGACAGCGCCGGCCGCGACGTATGCCTGCTCGGTGAGGTCGAGGACGCGCCCCGTCAGCTGTTCGCCGCCAAGCAGGCACGGCTCGCCGAACTGCGCGGCCATGCGCGCGCCGAGCTGCGTCAGCTTGTCCAGCACCGTCTGGAGCGCCTGCACGCAGCCGAGGTCCGTGAGGATGCGCCCGAGCTTGGCGGAGTCCATCGACGGGTCGCCGGACTTGAGGTCCGCCCCGCAGCCGGAGATCAGGAAGGAGATCGCGTCCGCGAGGCCGCCGGGGCCGCGGCTCGCCATGAGCGAGCGGAAGCAGTCCTGCGGTTTCGTGAAACCGACGACCTCGCTGCGGTAGAGGTCGCGCAGCTCCTGCATTTCGCCGGGCGTGGAGGCGCGGGCGTTGACCTCTTCGGCGAGGTTGATGCCGGCCTTGATCTCCGCGCCCTTGGCCTGCATGAGGTTCACGCGCGCCTGGCGCACGAGGTCGCGCAGCTCCGCTTCGCCTTCGCCGAGCATCTGCTCGGCGAGGTCGAGCATCGCGAACTGGTGGCTCGGGTCGGTCGATTCGCGGGAAAGTTCCTTCAGGAGGCCGGAGGCGTCGAGCGGCTGGCCGGAGCGCAGCATCTGGCGGGCGTTCTGGACGAACTTCTCCAGCCGCTCGCGGCCCGGCATGTCCGGCATCATCGCGCTCCAGGCTTCGAGCGCGCGGACGAACGCCGTGCGCATGCCCTGCATGGGCCCCATCTTGCGCTCGGAGAGCTTCTTCGCGGTCTTTTCCTCGAACTGGAACGAAAGCTCCTCCATGGAGTCCATCAGCTCGGCCATGGGGTCGCTCTCCACGACGAAGGAGGTGCCGTTGAGCTGGCCGCCTTGCACGGCGGGGGCGGCGGGGCGCTCCGTCTGGAGGCTCCGCGCCATCTGCGCCGCTTCCGCGCCGGCCGCGTATGTCTGCCGGAGGATCTGTGCCGCGTCAAACGCCATAAGACCTCCGGTTGATGGTTAGGTGGTTGGGTAGTTTGGTTGTCAGGTGGTTGGCGCCTTCCAGCCAGACGATGCAGGGGCCGTGGAAATGGAGCATGAGGCCGCGCGGCATGCGCGGCAGAAGGATGTCCATGACGCCTAGCCGCCGTACGAATCCCGTCGGGCGGTTGCCCGTCCAGGCGGCAACGGCCTGCGGGGCGACCGAGAGCGTTTCGCCGTCCTCGACGGCGATGCGCCTCGTGCGCGACGCGGTCGCGAGGATCACGAAATGGGAAGTCGTTGAAGGTTGGAAGGTTGAAGGTTGAAGGTTGCCTAAACTTTCAACG
>JAFTHC010000057.1 GCA_017457625.1 Kiritimatiellia bacterium | reverse complement strand
TTCATCCGGAGATCGATCATGGTGTCTTGTTTCCTGCGTTGGAAAGGGTTTCGAAAACGAGCCGCGCGCGGACGCGGCCGACCGGGCGGGCCGGGTCGATTTCGGCGGCGGCCAGCTTGTGGCCCGCGGCCTCGGCTTCCGCGATGCCGCGCGAAAGCGCGTCCGCGGCGACGGACGGCCAGGAGAGCGCCGTCGCGCGCAGCTCGAGCGTCGTGCCCGCGACGGGCCGCGCGGACGTTTCCTCGGCCGCGGGCCGCGCGAACTTGAAGAACGACGCGGGCGAACCGGTGGGCGGGCGCAGGTCCGCGTCCTGTTGCGCGCGCGCGAGCCGGAGGCGGTCCGCGCGCGTCCGCGCCAGGTCCGGCGCGAGCTCGGCCAGGAGCCGCCGCGCGGGCTCCGCCGCCGCGCGCGCCTCCCGCGCCCGCAGCAGCGCGAACGCGCCGAGCGCGAGAAGCGCGGCGGAAACGGCGGCGACCGGGACGAAGCGTTTCATCGGGCCCGGCAGTCTAGCACAATTCCGCCGCGTCCGGAAGCGAAAACGGGCTCGCCGGGGAAGAGAAGGACGCGGCGCGGCGTCGTTTCCCCGGGCGCGAAGACGTCGAGGGAAAGCGCGGGGAAGTCCGGGTCGAGGGAGAGCGCGGCTCTCCATCCGGAGCCGTCCCAGTCGAGGTCGACGCGCACGCCGCCCGGCGCGCACAGCCCCGTCGCGGCGCCGTGCGTCCAGGCGCGCGGAAGCGCCGGCAGGAGACGCAGCGTCGCGCCGTCCGCCTGCAGCAGCATCTCCTGCACGGCGGCGCGGAAGCCGAACGCGGCGTCTAGCTGGACCGCGGGCTGCGCGCCGTGGAGCGCTTCGAGCGTGACGCCCATTCCGCGTCCGTCGTTGTGCCGCGTGAAGAGGTTCGGCCCCGTGCAGCAGCGCAGCAGCAGCTCCAGGCACCCGAGCGCGCGGTCCCCTTCGCCGAGACGAGCCCACACGCACGCCAGGTGCGCGAGGCTCCAGCCGGTCTGGTCCGCGAGGCCCGTCGCGAGGCGCGCCTCGGCCGCGCGGCGCGCGGCTTCGAAGAGCGCCGGGTCGCGGTGCGGCGCGATCTCGCGCCCCGGGAAGAGCGGATAGAGGTGCGAGAGGTGGCGGTGGCGGTCGTTGTCGCCGAGGCGCGGGTCGAGCCATTCGCGCAGCGCGCCGCGTCCGTTCGTCCGGTAGGGCGGGAGCTTCGCGAGCATCTCGCGCCAATGCGCGGTTTTCGCATCTTCGACGCCCAGTTCCGCGGCGGCGGCGAGCGCGTGGGAGAGCAGCTCGCGCACGAGCGCGATTTCCATCGTGGGGTCGACGCACACGCCGGCCTCGGCGCGGCCGTCCACGGCCGGCTTGTTCTCCGGGGAGATCGCGGGCGCGGCGTGCAGTAGGCCGTCGGGGCCGGGGGCGAGGAAGTCCTCGTAGAAGAGGGCGGCCTCGCGCAGGAACGGCCACGCGCGGCCGCGCAGGAACGCGCGGTCGCCCGTGTGGAGCCAGTAGTCCCAGTAGAACGCGGCGATCCACGCGCCGGCGCCGGTCCAGTAGACGCAGTGCGGCTGGACGTTGTCCTTGAGCCCGCTGCGGTCGCCCATGAAGACGGGCAGGAGGAGGCCGCGGCAGCCGTAGAGGCGGCGCGCGTTCGCGCGGAAGTCGTCCGCGAAGCGCTCCACGAGGCCGAAGAGAGGCAGGAGCGTCTCCGCGAGGCCGCCGGCGAGCGCCTGCGCGTACATGAGCTGCACGTTCTCGTTGAAGAAGTAGGTCGAGCCCCACGCGGGTGCGTAGTCGCCGTTCCAGAGCCCCTGCAGGTTCGCCGGGCGGGCGCAGCCGAAGCCGGACGAGGCGAGCAGCAGGTAGCGCCCGAAGTCGGCCATCTTCTCGACGAGCCGCGCGTCGACCGCCCCCGAATACGAATCGAGCAGCAGCCGCTCGTTGCTTTCCTGCGGCGCGTCGGGCGGGACGAGGTCGATGCGGGAATCGTCGAAGCGCGGGAAGAACGCCGCCGCGTGCGCGGCGAGCAGGTCGTCGAACGGCGTGCCGTCGGATCGCGCGAGCGAACGCTCGAACTCCTCGAAGGAAAGCGGCCGGTCCCGCACGTCGACGAGCAGGACG
>JAFTHC010000056.1 GCA_017457625.1 Kiritimatiellia bacterium | reverse complement strand
GAGGTTTACACGTATGCGGTGATGAGCAACCACTTCCATTTGCTCGTGCGCGTGCCGCGCAGGCGCGAGGTGTCGGACAAGGAGCTGGAGCAGCGGATGCTGGCGCTTTACGGGCCGGGGAAGTTCAACAAGATCCAGGAGAAGTGGGCGCGGTGGACGCGGCGGCACCAGGAGAGCCGCGTGGAGGACGAGAAGGCCCGGATGCGCAAGCGGATGTTCGAGCTTTCGCAGTTTTGCAAGACGTTCAAGGAGGCTTACACGCAGGATTACAACAAGCGCCACGACAACACGGGGACGATCTGGGAGGGGCGCTTCAAGAGCATTCTTTTGGAGGGTTCGTTCCGTGCGCTCACGACGGTGGCGGGCTACATGCACCTCAATCCCGTGCGGGCCGCCATCGTGGAGCGGCCGGAGGAAGCGAAATGGACGGGCTACGGCGCGGGGTGCCATGGCGACGCACTGGCGCGCGCGGGATTGCAGGGTCTCGCCGCCCGCGTGTATGGAACGAAACCTTCGGAAACGACATGGGAGCGCGCGCGGGCGGTTTGCGCGGAAGCTATCGGCGGAAAACTGCCGGCTCCAGACGGGGCTGTCTCCGGAACGGACGACGTCATTGAGACGGACGCGAAGGGTCGTCCGGTTCGCGCCGGTTCGCTCAAGGCGCTGCTGGCGAGGCGGTCGGCCGGGTTCGTGCAGGGGCTGGCGCTCGGCGGCGATCGGTTCCTCAAGCGCGTGGCGGGGTCTCTGCCCAAGCGCGTCCGCCGGCGCGCGGAGTCGCTTTTCGACCGCTGCGAGTTCCTCGGGCTTCGTTCGGCCGGCGGCGTGCGGGAGGTTTCCTGACATGCGCGCGTTGCTTTGCGTTTCGCTGTTTTGCGCCGCGCTCGCGGCCGCCGATACGGCGTATCCGCCCGCGGACTGGCACGAGGCGCCGAACCCGTGGGCGAACCCTGCCGCGCCGAAGGGCGGGCGCTTGGCGTTGGACGGCCATTCGCCGCCCAAGTCGCTCAACTACTACCTCGAAAACAGCTCGTTTTCCGCTCAGGTCTTTTTCCTGCTCTACGACACGCTGCTTTCGTCGGACCCCGCCACGGGCGAACATGCCCCGGGGCTCGTCCGCCGCTGGACCGTCTCGGACGACGGGCTCGTCTTCACGCTCGAGCTCGACCCCGCCGCGCGCTGGAGCGACGGCCGGCCCGTCACGGCCGAGGACGTGCGTTGGACGTTCGAGGCGCTCGTCTCGCCGGAGAACCGAACCGGCCCCGTGAAGGTCGCGCTCGCCGCGTTCGGTCCGCCGGATGTGCTTGCGCCGGACCGCATCCGTTTCACGGCCCGCGAAAACCACTGGCGCAATCTCGGCGCACTCGGCGGCATCGCGCCGATGCCGTCCCACGTTTTCGCCGGACGCGACTTCAACGAGATCAACTTCGATTTCCCCGTCGTCTCCGGTCCCTACCGCCTGGGCGCGCACCGCGAGAACGTCTCGCTCTCGCTCGCGCGCCGCCCCGACTGGTGGGCCGCCTCGCGTCCCGCGAGCGCCGGGCTCTACAACTTCGACGAGCTGCTCTTCCGTTTTTCCGGGTCGCGGGACAACGCGTTCGACGCGTTCCGCAAGGGGCTGCTCGACGTCTACCCGGTCTACTCCGCTTCGATCTGGGTGCGCGAGGCGCGAGGCGACCGCATCGACCGCAACTGGATCGTCCGGCGTGCCGTCCGCAACCACAAGCCGGTCGGCTTCCAGGGATTCGCGCTGAACATGCGCCGCGCGCCCTACGACGACCCGCGCGTGCGCCGCGCCCTCGCCCACACGCTCGACCGAGAGGGCTTCAACCGGACGCTCATGTTCGGGCAGTATTTCCTGCACCGCTCCTACTGGGAGGACCTCTACGACGAGGAGCACCCGTGCACCAACGAGCTCTTCCGCTTCGACCCGCCGCGCGCCGCGGCGCTCCTCGCCGAGGTCGGCTGGACGCGGGACGGCGCCACGGGCGCGCTCTGCAAGGACGGCCGTCCGTTCGTCGTGCGCTTCCTCTCCAACGGCCCGACGGCCGACCGCTTCCTCGCGCGCTGGAAGCGCGTGCTCGCGGACCTCGGCATCGCACTCGAAACCGAGCGCAAGGACTGGGCCGCGTGGGCCCGCGACATGGACGCCTACGACTTCGACGTCACCTGGTGCGCGTGGTCCTCCGGGTTGCGCAAGGACCCTGAGGACATGTGGAGCGGCGCGTTCGCGAACGAGCCGGGCGGAAACAACGTCACCGGCTTCTCCGACCCGCGCGTGGACGCCCTGATCGCCGCGCAGCGCACCGAGCCATCGCTCGAAAAGCGCAACGAAATCGACAGGCGGATCGACGCGATCCTCGCGGCCGCCGTCCCCTACGTGCTCCTGTGGAACGCCGACTGCACGCGCCTGCTGTGGTGGAACAAGTTCGGCATGCCGCGCTCCGTCCTCTCGCGCTTCGGCGGCGAAGAGGACGCCGTGGCGCTCTGGTGGGCCGATCCCGCCGCCGAGGCCGCGCTCGCCGACGCAATGGGCGCGGGCGCGCCGCTTCCGCCGCCGGACGTCGATCCGGCGGAGTGACCGGCGAGGGCTCGGCGCGGCGGCCGCGCCGCGCTTCAGAGCCCCAGCGATTCGGCGATCGAGTGGACGCCGGCGGGTTGCGCGGCGAGCCATTGCGCGGCGCGCAGCGCGCCGCGCGAAAGGCAGTCGCGCGACGTGGCGCGGTGCGAGAGACGCACCATTTCGCCGTCCGCCGCGAACACGACGTCGTGGTCGCCCACCACGTCGCCCCCGCGCAAGGCGTGGACCGCGATTTCGTCCGGCGGCCGTTCGCCCGAAACGCCTTCGCGCCCGAAGCGCGCGACGGCGTCCAGGTCGAGCCCGCGACCTTCGGCCGCGGCGCGCGCGAGCGAGAGCGCCGTGCCGGACGGCGCGTCCTTCTTGTGCCGGTGGTGCATCTCGACGACTTCCACGTCGAATCCCGGCCCGAGCGCGGCGGCCGCGCGGCGCACGAGCGCCTCGAGGACGTTCACGCCGACGGACATGTTGGAGGCGATCAGGACCGGCGCGACCTGGCCGACGGCGAGAACGGCGGCGCGTTCCTCCGGCGAAAGCGCGGTCGTCCCGACGAGGAACGCCTTGCAGTGCCGGCGCGCGAGCGCCGCGTGCTCCGGAACGGCGGCGTGGAACGTGAAGTCGACCGCCACGTCGCACCCCGCCACGGCGGCGTCCGCGTCGGCCGAAACCGGCACGCCGAGCGCCGGCGCGCCGGCGAGTCCGCCCGCGTCGCGCCCCAGGTCGGGGCAGTCGGGCCGCTCGACGGCCGCGGCGAGGCGCAGGCCGGGAAAGTCCGGCAGGTTCCGGATCATCGACCGGCCCATGCGGCCGGCCGCGCCGAAGACGGCGATGCGGACGGGTTCGTTTGCGTTCATGGCGCGGATTCTACACGATGGCGCCGCGTCCGCGCAAGCCGCCGGGCGCGTCCAGGCGCGCGAGCAGCGCGGCGGCGGCGGCGGCCTGGGCGGCGTGTTTGGACGGGCCGCTGCCGGACGCTTCCAGCCCGCCCGCGCGGACGGTGGCCTCGAAGACGGGTTCGTGGAGCGGACCGGAGGAGGCGACGGGCCCGTAGTCGGGCGCCGCCCCGAAACGCGCCTGCGCGAGAGCCTGCAGCTGCCCGCGCGGGTTGTCGCTCCACTCGCCGAGCGAGGGAAGGGCCGCGAGCTCCGCGGCGAAGAGTTTTTCCAGCGCGGCGCGCGCGGCGCCGAGGCCGCCGTCGAGGTAGACCGCGCCGAAAAGCGCCTCCATCGCGTCTTCGAGGTTCGACGCGCGGTCCGCGCCGCCGGTCTTCGCCTCGCCGCGGCCGAGCCGCAGCGCGGCGCCGAGGCCGATTTCGCGCGCCTTCGCCGCGAGCGCCGGGCCGCTCGCGATGGCGGCGCGGCGCCGCGTGAGATCTCCTTCCGGCCTGTCCGCGCCGTCGCGGTAGACGCGGTCCGCGAGCAGGAAGCCGAGTACCGCGTCGCCGAGGAACTCCAGGCGCTGGTTGTCCGCCGTGCCGGGGTTTTCCTCCGCGCGTGACGGGTGCGTGAGCGCCGTTTCCAGGAGCGCGGGGTCGGCGAACGCGTGGCCGAACGCGGCGGCGACGGCGCTAGTCTCCGAGTTCACGGGCGAAGATTTCGTCGATGTGCGCGAACGAGTTTTCCGGCCGGCAGATCGCGTCCAGATCCGCGGCGGAAAGGCGCGCGGAGACGTCCGGGTCGGCCGCGAGCAGCGCCTTGTAGTCGCACTCCTTCTCCCACGAGTCCATCGCGAGGCGCTGCACCAGGTCGTAGGCCTCTTCGCGCATCATGCCCTTCTGCACGAGCGCAAGCATCACGCGCTGCGCGTAGACGAGGTTGTGGCTCATGCCCATGGAGCGGAGCATGTTCTCCGGGTGCACGAGGAGGCCCGAGAGGATGAAGTCCGCGCGCTCGAACATGTAGTCCAGCAGCGTCGTGCCGTCCGGGACGATGATGCGCTCGGCCGACGAATGCGAGATGTCGCGCTCGTGCCAGAGCGCGACGTCCTCCAGCGCCGTCACGGCGTAGCCGCGCAGGACGCGCGCGAGGCCGCAGACGTTTTCGCTCTTCACCGGATTGCGCTTGTGCGGCATCGTGCTGGAGCCCTTCTGGCCCTTTCCGAACGGCTCCTCCGCTTCGCGCAGTTCCGTGCGCTGGCAGTGGCGCACTTCCGTCATCGTCTTCTCCAGGCATGCGCCCGCGATCGCGATCGCGCACATCAGCTCGGCGTGGCGGTCGCGCTGCAGCACCTGCGTGGACACGGAGGCCGGGACGAGCCCGAGCTTTTCGCAGACGTGCTTCTCGACGAACGGGTCGATGTTTCCGTAGTTGCCGACGGCGCCGCTGAGCTTCCCGACGCGCATCGTCTCGGCCGCCTGCTCCAGGCGGCGCAGGCAGCGGCGCATGTCGGAGTGCCAGAGGAGGAACTTCATCCCGAACGTCGTCGGCTCGGCGTGCACGCCGTGCGTGCGGCCCATGACGGGCGTGTATTTCCAGCGGCGCGCCTGCGTTTCGAGCGTCGCGAGGAGCTTGCGGCAGTCCGCCAGGAGGATGTCCATCGCGTGGCCGATGTTCACCGCGTAGGCGGTGTCCACGACGTCGGTCGAGGTGAGCCCGTAGTGGAGCCACTTGGAATCGTCGCCGAGGGACTTGGCGACGGTGCGCGTGAACGCCACGACGTCGTGGTGCGTGCTCTTTTCCAGCTCCTCGATCTCCTCCACCGTGAAGCGTGCGTTCGCGCGCATGCGCGCCGCGGTGCCGGCGGGGACCTTGCCGAGGATCTCCCAGGCTTCGGTGGCGGCGATCTCCACGTCGAGCCAGACGCGGAACTTGTGGTCGAGCGTCCAGATGGACGCCATTTCGGGACGCGAGTATCGTTCGATCATTTTGTTTCTGAAGTCCGTTGGACGGCGCGGCATTATAGGGAAATCGCCGGGTTCTTTCAACATCGGAGAACGCCGCCGCCGGTCGCGGGTCGTTCTATTCTTGCGAAACAGCACTCCAGTAGCACAATTTCGCAAAAAATGATTTTCTTCGCTTGACCTGGTTCCGCCGATTTGCTAGATTTGCGGCCCGTTGCGCGCCAATCGGCCCCGCTCATCCATTGATGGGGCTGCGCGCGGCCCGCGGCCGCAAGGCCGGGATCTTTGAAAAAGGAACCGCTTTTTCGGGCGGCGCCCGTCTTGTCCG
>JAFTHC010000055.1 GCA_017457625.1 Kiritimatiellia bacterium | reverse complement strand
GGCAATCGGCCCATCACGCGACCCCTGGGTTTTGCAGTTGTCCACGTCTGCGGGCAACCCTGCGCGACGCTCCGCCGGCCGTATTCGTTTGTTTTCCCGTCTTCATGGCTTCGCGGTTTTCGGCCTTCCATTCTACCACAATGGCGCCGGCGGGGCAAATACGGTTGAAAGGTTGAAAAGTGGAAGGGTTGCACGCAGGGGGTGGCGGCGGGACTACTCCTCGAACCAGCCTTCCTTGGCGATGGCGCCGAGGAGGTCGCGGCGGAAGGGGCAGACGGCGCGCAGGACGGATTTCTGAGCGTTGGTGGCGTATTCCCGGAACGCCTTTCTGGTTCCCTTGTAGGACGGGAGCGGCGCCGGCGGCGGACCCGCGACCTTGCGCTGGACCTCGCGCTTCTCCCAGTCGGCGGTGGAGACGACGCAGCCGCGCTCCTTGAGCGCCTTCGCGTGGGCGATGGCCCCGTCCAGGCGCTGGATCGCGACCTGGACCTGGTCTTCCGAGAGGCGCGAGCGAAGGCTGGCGACGTAGTCGTCGCGCGCCTTGCCGCTCTCCATCGCGACGAGGCGGTCGTAGAGCTCCTCGTCGATGTGGTCGGGCAGGCGCACGGAATGGCTGCCCGTCGCCTTCGTGAGGCAGTGGAGGAGAACCCGCGCCTTGATCTTGGAGACGTCCACGGTGATCGAGCCGTCCTCGCCCGCGCGGATGCCGGGGTCCTTCTCGAGCGGGGCGCTCCCCTCGCCGCCGTTCGGGCCGTAGACCGTCTTGGCGTTGGAGAGCTGGATCCGGAACGCCTTCGCGTGTTTGCCCGTGAGCCGGAAGAGCCCCGGCCCGATCAGGAACTTGCCGAAGCAGGCGTCGTTGTCGATGCCCTTGAGCGAGGTGGTGCCGTCCTCGCGCACCTCCACGAGGTAGTTCCTGCCGTGGCGGTCGCCCTGGGCGGTCAGCAGGTCGAACCACTCGAGGCGGTTGGCCTTGCGCATCAGCCCGCCGACGACCTTCGCGTATTTCGCATCGTCGAGGGCGCGGATCTGGGCGGCGTTCAGGCGGCCGGGGCTCCTCTTGGCGCGCGAGAAGCCCGCCGCCTCCGTGCCGGGAGCCTTCTCCATGAACAGCCCGAACCGCCCGTCGTGCGCGCCGACGGCCGTCTTCGTCATCACGTCGCCGAGCCCGAAGGCGTCGGCGGTGCGCTGCGCGGCCATGTTGAGCTGCGCGACGAGCAGCTCGTCCCGGTAGGAGCCCTGCGAGAGCTGGAGCGCGGAGATGCCCTGGCGGCCGGGGGCCTCCGGCTTGAAGACGTAGGTGGAGCCGTCCTTGAAGCCGACCTCGTAGACGGTGTTGGCGGCGCCGCTGCCGAGCGCCTTGGAGGAGACGGCGTTGGCGCCGTCGAGCGCGGGATCGGCGTCCTCGTCCGGAAGGCCGTTGAGGCGCGTCTCGACGAGGGTCGTGACGGCGAGGCGCCCCTCGAAGGCGGCCTCGAGCGTCTTGCTCGTGAGGAACTGCGAGGCGTCCCGCGCGTCCACGATCCGGCGCATCTCGGCCAGGTGCTTCGTCTGGGTCTCGACG
>JAFTHC010000054.1 GCA_017457625.1 Kiritimatiellia bacterium | reverse complement strand
GCCGTGCTGCATTTGGTCCAGTCGGCCTCCGCGAACTTGTCCATGTCCCCGGCGGGGATGCGGATCTCGATGTTGTATTGGACGTAGGAGCCGTCGTCGTCCGTCGCCCCGGTCAGCTGCTGCTGGTCGTTGTTCGCCATCAGCGTCGCGTGGCGGAGGAACTTCGCCGTCCCCTTGATCGTGATGTTGCCGGCGCCGTCCTTCGTGACGGAGAAGCCGTTCGTCTGGGCTCCGCCCATGGCGGTTCCCTCGGTGGCCATGAACTTCGTGTCCTTGTCCTGGGGGTCGAAGCCGGTGCCCACGGCGCCCATGGCGATGCCGAACGAGCCCTGGTGCATCACCGACATCAGGACGCCCGCCTTGCGCTGCGTCGCCGGATCGGCGTCGGCGAAGGTCGCGCGCCGGTTGCCGGTCAGGAACTGCACGATCTTGTCGCGCGCCGCGGCGGGATCGCGGGTCTTGACCTTCTTGCCGCCGAGCGAAATGCCCATTCCGCGCGCGAAGTCGACGGAGAAGGAGTGGAAGTGCTTGTTCCCCGCCATCTGGTCGGCGATGAGGGTCGTCGTGCCGGCCTTGCCGTGCCGGTTGATGCGGCCCTGGAACGTTTCGCGGGGATTCGCGACGTTCGAAAGGCCGCTGTCCTTGGCGACGATGGAGGCGATTTGGCCGGCGGCGCCGCCGGTGATGCCGAACTGCTTGGCGAGGGCCTTCAGCTCGGCGTCGACCGCCTTGTTGACGGCGAGGATGCGGCGGGCGGTGAGCGGCTTGCCGTGGCCGTAGTCGGAGAGGCACATCGCGGAGCGAACCTTCTTCGGGACGTCGTCGATGCTCGTGCCGAAGATGTCGATCACGGCCTGCCGGAAGACGGCGCGCGTCGCATCGTTCAGCGCCTTCTGGTCCTGGCTCCGCGCGGCGCGGTTGAAGAGGCCCCGGGGCGCGTCGGCATTGGAATAGCTGCAGGAAAGCGCGTCGCCGCCCTGAAGGCGCACCACGGAGTTGGCGCCGCGGGCGTCGGCTGAGCCCTTGATCTGCTGCGCGTAGGCGAAGGCGGTGCTCAGTTTGTCGTAGGCCGCGAGGTTGATGTTGGACATGGGGCGTTCCTTTCGTTCGGAGGGTCGGTGGTCGTGGGCGGTTTGTCCTGGCTACACTCGGAGCGGGGGAAAGGTTACACGCGGATGAAGTCGGGAACGCCGGACAGGGGGCTGGCGTCCTCGTCGTCCGCCCTGGCGAGCGCGGCCTCGTCGTCCACGTCGAGGAAGGCCGTCGCGTATCGGCTCCACTCCTCGGCCGCGTCGACGAATCCCTCGACGGCGCGGGACAGGGCGTCCGGGTCCGCGAGCGCGAGCGGGAGCGACGCCGTGGCGAAGAGATCGCCCGTCTCGGCGTCCAGCGAAAGCGCCGTCGCGCCCAGCGAGGCGAAGTTCGCCCGGAGCGCGAGCGCGGCGAAGACGCCTTCGGCGTCGGGCGGCATCTCCCCGATTTCGGCGGCGAGGACGACCGCCTGGCTGCCGGCGTCCTCGCGGAACTCGACCTCCAGGCCGTCGATGGAGAGGGCGACGGCGTCGCCCTCGGCGCGCTCTGGCAAAGACGCTCCCACCGCGCGCGCGAACGCGTCCAGGCAGGCGTCGAAAGTGTCGTGGGGTGTCATGGTGGAATGCGGTGGTGGTCCTGTTGATGGACGGGATTCTACCCGGGCTTCGGCGGAGGCGGCGCTAGAGCTTGTTCGCCGTCACCTTTTTGTGGCCGTCGTGCTGGTGGTTCACGTCGTCCTTCTCGGCGTTCTTGAAGGCGACGGCGATCCGGCCCTTGCCGATCAGGCCCGAGAAGGACTTCTTGACGGTGTCGATGTTCTCCTCGACGATGTCGGCGAAGATTTCGGCGGCGGTCTCGGTCTTGAAGTCGTTGTCGTTGGGCGCCTTCGCGTCGATGACTTCGTTGAGGGCCATGTTGATTGCGAGGATGGCGTCGGCGAGGGCGCGCTCGAGCCGGTCGGCGGCTTCGGCCAGCTTCTGGCGGAGCTCGTGGTCGTCCGCGCCGGAAAGGACGGCCGCGCGGAGGCTGCGCTTCTTGGCGACGTACTCCGCGAGCGCGTCGTCGATCTTGGCCGCGTCGGCCCCGTCGACGTGGTGCGACACGAGAGAGACGAGATGCGAAAGCTTGTCGTTGCCGGGGAGGTTCTCCTCATCCGCCATCGCCTTGCGCAAAGTCGGGACGAGGGTGCCGTTCACCTCGCCGTTGTTGCCGATCCAGACCATGTCCGAGGCGTCCGATCGGGCTTTGTAGATATCCCTGGCGAGCGGGTTGTCCAGTCCGCCCAGGTTCACGAGCGTGCTGAGACCGTCCGGCTTGGCCAGAAGGTCGAGCAGCCTGCCGATGGCGTCGTCGGGGTCGCGGGGGGCGAGGACGGGGCTGCCGCGCAGGATCTGCTCCTCGTAGGCCCGGTAGAGCGACTCGGTCTCCTGCAGCAGCTCGGAGATCTCCTCGTGGCAGTTCTGGAGGCGGGTGAGGCCCTCGGCGAAGGCGGCGACCTTCGGCGGGATGTCCACGCCGAGCTTCTGCAGCTCGGAGAGGACGGCCTGGAAGCGGTAGCCGGTGTCGGCCTCCGCGAGGCCCTTGTGGATGACCTGCCGGACCGCGGCCTCGACCTTGTCCTTCTTGGCGAGGAACGCCGCGTGCTCCGGCGTCCCCTTGCCGAGCAGCTCGCCGAACGCCTCGACGAAGAACGAGGTGTGCTTGGCGGCGACGGTCGCGACCATCTTGAGGAGCAGGGTGCGCTCCTTGCCGTCGAGCTTCACGAGGTTGCCGAAGTCGATGAAGGTGGCGCGCTGCCCATCGGTGTCGAGCATGATGTTGCCGGTGTGCACGTCGTTGTGCATCGTCCCGGACTTGAAGAGCGCCTCCTCGACCCACTTCCAGACGACGTGCTTGAAGTAGGCGCCGCTTTCGGCGATGTCGCTCACGGCCTTCTCGATCTTGTTGTGGATGGCGAGGAAGCCCGCGGCGGACATGTCCTTGCGGACGACCGGCTT
>JAFTHC010000053.1 GCA_017457625.1 Kiritimatiellia bacterium | reverse complement strand
CTCGAGGCGTCCGGGACGGTGCGCGTGGAAGGAAGCGTCTCGGTGGAGGTGAAGCCCTTCGACATCGAGCGCGGGCAGGAGACGACGATCTGGCGCGGCGCGGGCGTGACGGCGTGGGGCGATTCCGCGCGCGTGGCGACGGCGAACGGCGTCGTGGCCGGGCAGAAGCTCTGGACGGCCGACCGCGAAGGCGTCGCGATGATCCACTGCTCGGGCGCGAACCGTTCGACCATGCGCATCCCGGCGACGGTCCAGTTCGTCCGCCCCGGCGACGAAGTCCGCGCCCCGACGTTCGACGACGGCGAAGTGAGCGTGACCGTCTGGAGCTACAAGAAGTGAAAGGGCCAACGACGATGAAACGGAACTTTTCAACCGTTCGACTTTTCAACCTTTCCACCCGCGCTGCCGCGTTGGCGGTCGCGGCCGTCGCCGCGACCGCCAGCGCGGACAGCGCGACGGACAGCGCGATCCGCATGGAGGAGACCGGCATCGCCGTCTTCGGACACTCGCAATTCGAGGCGCCGACGGCGGCGTATCCGACCGCGGCGTCGGGGACGATCGCCGACGACGGCAACGCGTCCGCGAGCGCGACCTCCGCGACCACGACCTGGTCGCTTTCGGCGTGGTCGGTCGGGCGCATGATCTCCGAGCAGCCGCCCGACGCGAAGGTGGGCGACTTCCTCGCCCGCTTCCCGCGCGAGGAGGACGCGATCGACTGGGAGCGGACCTTCGCGGCAATCCGCGCGTCGCAGGCGGCTTCCGAGGGCTACATCCAGGTCGTCGGCGGCACGACCAACCTCCACGAGACGCTTCTCGTCACGCGGTCGGGCGCGATGGAGATCCCCTTCATCCTCACCGACGGCACGCGGGTCGACAGCCTCTACACCTTCTCGGCCGCGACGGCGACGCGCCCCTACCGGCTCTTCGCGACGCGCCGCGACGAGGGCAACAGCGCGCCGTTCATCGACCTCACGGGCCGCTTCGTCCGCTTCTTCGGCGATCCGGCGGTGATCACGCCGCGCTACGAGGCGGCGGGCTCCGGATCTTTCGGTTCCTCGAACGTCGTCTGGGGCATCGACTACAACCCCGCCACGTCGCACCTCCTCACGGCGCGCTACCTCGTCGACGAGGCGACCGGCGCGATCGACTGCCCCAAGGGCCAGTTCGTCCTCGCCTACTACGACACGGAGTCGAAGGACCACCTCGTCGCCGCCATCGTCGTCGAGATCACGCCGCCGGCCGTGAACACGCTGCAGGCGACGGTCGGCTCGGAGCTCAGGCCCGTCGGCGGCGGCTGGGACATCGCGGACCTCCAGGGCATCGTCAACGCGGGCGCGCAATCCAGCCAGGACGATCCCTACGCGCCCTACGTCGAGAAGTTCGCCGCGCCGACGGGGCAGGAACTCTCGAACGAGTACCACGGCAAGATCTACGCGATCGCGCCGACGGACAAGACGACGAGCGGCACCCTCAACATGGCGATGCCGTGGAAGGCCGACATCTACTGGAAGACCTCCGACCCGATGGGCGTCATGTGGACGTTCGAAAACGACCATTATCTCGTTTCCTGGCCGGACGACACCTACCGGCTCGTCATTTCGGACGACGCCTCGAAGCCCGGCCTCAAGTGGGCGATCCCGACCAACTACACCGCGCAGGTCCTCGGCTACAAGGCGCCGAATTCGCTGACCGCCTCCGTTGACGGCACGACCGGCGAGGTGACCGTCGGCGGGGAGGGCAAGTTCCTCCTCAAGCTCATGACGTCGGCGCAGGACATCCCGTGGTATCTCCCGATGCAGTCGCGCCACCGCACGAGCCCCGATGTTCTCGCCTCGACCGGCGCCGGCGCGGTCGTCGCGGACTGGCCGATCGGCTTCGAGGCGACGATGTTCACGGACGCCGCGGCCGGCACGGCCGCAAGCGCCGCGGCGCGGATGGACGCGTCGCTTCCCGGCTATATCTACGCCCCCGCCTCGACGGGGCGCAACTGGAACCCGCGCCTCTACCACGAGCCGCAGGCGCGGTGGGTGGCCGGCATGGGCGACGACGTGATGGGCGCCATCGGGCGGACGGACGGCTCGTCCGACGACGAGGACCCCTACGAGGACCTCGAATCGGCGATCTACGGCGTCAACGAAAGCATGAACCCCGTCGAAGTCTGGTGGCGCGGCTTCATCCGGCTGCCCGGCATGCCGACGCCGATTCCCTATCCCGGCCTCGTCGAGCGCTACCGCTTCACCTGGGCGGAGACGCTCCGCCCCGGCCTTCTCCCCGACATCGTGCTTTCCTCGCAGCTCGGCTCGGCCGATCCCAAAATGACGGCCTTCGGCGGCCGTTCGCTCGCCTTCTTCGGCAGGGACGCCTACGCCCGCGTGAGCGGCACGGTGCCGCTCGCCGGCGTCACGAACGTCCTCTCCTTCCAGGTCTATTCCTCCGACTTCGCGCTCGACGTGGCGACCGGCCGCGTCGCGACCGCGACCATGGGCGGCTCGACCTTCGCCGTCTCGCTCACGGAGGTCTCCGGAACGAACTTCGTCTTTTCGAGCGAACTCGACGGCGTCCTCCGGGACGCCTTCGAGGTCGTCCGCGACGACGGCTGGGTCGACGTCGGCTTCGCGTTGCCGGACGAATGGGCCGGCGGGCGGGCGGCGCTCGCGCTCGGCGCGGCCGGCGGCGACCGGGCGGCGAGCGGCTTCGAGTTCGACGACTTCGCCCTCTGGTGCGTGGACGCGACCGGGACGAACGCGGTGGACGCCGTCCGCTTCCTCTTCGCCGAGACCGACCTCGAACCCACGCCCGGCGACACGTCCGAGCGGATCGCCGCCGACAGCTCCGGCCACGGCTTCCAGCTCGTGGCGCACCGCTTCACGGTCGCCGGACGCGGCAGCCCCCGCAAGTTCGACGGCAGGCTCCGCGCCGATTCGGGCGTCGAGCCGGCGATCTACTGGCAGAACGACCGGAACGCGGTCGGCTGGAACCCGAACGAGGAACACGCCTTCCTGAAGCTCGACGGCGACTACGTCGTCTGGGCGATGCGCAACGACCTCAACGCGGCGGACTCCTCGCAGCCGGTCGTCCTCGCGCAGTACGCGAAGAACGGCAAGGGCGCGATGCAGGCCTACCGGGTCGTCACGACCTCGCTCGCCCACCCGTCCTTCCTCAGCAAGGTCGTGGCCGGCAGCCGCATGTTCGTGCCCGGCCCCATCGGCAAGCTCGAACAGACGGAAACGACCTTCAACGCCTATTCGTCGCTCTACTCGCTCGACGACGCGAACGTCGTCTACGTGGACCGCAAGGGCGCGGCCTGGGCGCGGCGCGACGGCTCGGCGATGGCGCGCTACGCCTACGCCACGCAGGATGGCTTCTACTTCCCCTCGCTCGGCGACGCCCAGCCCGACGCCGGCACGATCGTCGGCTGGATGAACTGCGTGAACATCCCGAACCCCTCGGCCGAGAACATCCGGAACGTCGATGCGGCGACGCCGTGGAACTGGATCTCCGTCTGGCCGGCGACGAACGGGGTCCCGACGATGAAGGTGGCGCAGGTGCTCACCAAGGCGACGGCCGGCCTGCCCGAAGTCTGGAACGCCGCCTCCATGGCGGTCTGCTACCCCAATCCCGCCGCGTCGTCCGACACGAACGCCGCCACGGTGGTCGACCTCATCGACCCGACCGTGGCGCAGTACGCCCCGCTTGCGATCGACGGCGACTTCACCGGCGAATACGGCTTCACGCTGGGCTCTTCCGGCACGTGCTTCCTCCGCAAGGGCAAATACTACTTCACGCGCCTGCCGCCCTCGATCTCCGACCGCTTCTTCATCGACACGAACGCCGACCCCTCCCGGCGCATGAACCTCATCGGCCAGCTCGTCGAGAAGGAGTCCGGCGGCTCGTACCTCGAGCTCAACGTCCTCTCCGCCGCCGAACGCCAGGCGCTGATGGACATCTGCCCCGTCACGGCCACCCGGAAGGCCGAATGGGACGCGGCCGTCGCGCAGCTCGCGCCGTCGGCCATCTATCCCTCCGTGCGCGCGTCGACCAATCCGTCCACGACCGAGTGCATGAGCTTCTTCAACTACATCTTCCCCTCCGAGAAGGCCTACGACAAGTGGCGCGAGCTCATCGCGACGAACGCCTTCCCCGTCATCGAGACCGACGGCGCGCACGTCGCCGTCACGAGCACGAACGGGACGCTCTACGTGGACGAGTTCTACACGCCCGTCGCGTCGGTCCACATCGTGTCGAACAACTGGAAGCGCCTCCACCAGCCCACGAAGCAGGCGTCGGCCAAGGCGTACTACGACCTCTCCGGCATGGCCGAGCTGCTCGGCGACTGGGAGGACATGCGCGACTACGCCATCGCCGGAAACAAGATCCCCTGGGTCGACGCCGTCTACGTGACCGGCTACTTCAGCTGGACGGCGACCGACGTCCTGCCCTCGACCCTCTACTACGCGCAGGACCACTACGCGCTCGTCGCCAACGGCTCCGGCTCCGGCTGGGTCACGCTCATCGAGAACGACAACCCGGACGAGTCGGTCGTGAACCCCGGCCTGCCCGTCTCGATGCACGTCCTCCGCGTCGAGCCCGAACTCTACCTCGACGGCATCGCCGTGCTGACCGACCCGCTCAACAAGCTCTCCGAGCGCCTGACGCTCCTCTACCGGACGCCGCTCGGCGACGCGGCGGACGACTTCGAGTTCGAGTGGAAGTTCGCGACGCCCAACGCCGACGGCACCCTCGCGACGGACAAGTCCTCCGCCGCGTGGATGGCCAGGTCGGCGCCCGCCGCCGTGGCCGGCCTCACCTCGCTGCAGCTCGGCGAAACGACGTCCGTGCAGGACTTCGTGAACACCTACTACACGATGCGCTACCGCGCCAGGGAGGGGTCGCCCGCCGCCGCCACCGTCGGCACCGGCTGGTCCGGCTGGACGGACGAGCAGCTCGCCGAGGGCTGGGTGCAGCGCGTCCTCAATTCCGTCACGCCCTTCGCGCAACGCGTGGAGGACTTCTACGACAACCCGAGCGACATCGCCTTCTCGATGCTCGAGCAGATCGGCGGCCCCTACCGGGGCGACGTCGCGCTCAACAACGACAACCTCAAGGAGGTCGGCCTCCTCGAGCTCTACCAGACGATCTTCAACAAGGCGGAGTCCATCCTCATCGCGTCGGGCGGCGAGAACGCCGACCTCTCGAAGCAGCTCCTTCTCGCCACGACCCGCATGGGCGAGTTCTACTCGCTCCTCGGCGCGGAGGCCTATTCGGACGCCAAGAACCCGCTGATCGGATCGGCCGACGGCGAGCCGACGGCCGCCGGCGTCTTCTGCTTCGCGAACCAGGTGCCGACGCTCCTCGACGAGGAGCTGGCGCTCCTCCGGGGCCGCACGTCCGCGACGCAGTTCCCGAAGCTCACGGCCGCGCCCTACTTCAACCGCCTGCTCTGGAACTTCACCAAGGGCGTCACCGAGGGCGAGGTCGCCTATGTCAACAACTACGGCATCCGGGCGCGCGACGGCGTGATGGACGTCAACTGCGCCGCCGCGCAGTATCCGCAGGGCCACGGCGACGCCTGGGGCCACTACCTCTCCGCCCTGACCGGCTACTACCGCCTCCTCCGGAACCCCTACGTCGACTGGACGGCCTCCATGACCGAGATGCTCATGGACCAGACCGCGATCAACGTCGACTACCAGGACGAGGCGAAGTTCGCCGACGTCGCCGTCAAGCTCGCGCAGGTCGGGCTCGACGCGATGTCGCTCACCGCCCGCAAGGCCTACAAGGAGAACGCCGGCGACCTCCGGGGCGGCTACTTCGACGCCGACAGGGCCGAGGCCTTCGGCTACGGCGAGTGGGCCACCCGCACCGGCATGGGCGCCGCCTACAACTGGATGGTCGCCAACGCCATGACGCCGACGACCAACGAGGCCGCCGAGGTCTTCGCCGACCTGGGCCTGAGGCGCATCGACCGCGAGCAGAACGGCGCGCAGATGAAGGCGCTCTGCCGCACGGTCGAGACGCTCCAGACGACGCTCGGCGGCTTCGATGGCGGCCTCAACCCGCTCGGGCTTTCCGAGAACGCGATCCCGTTCGACATCGACCCCGACGCGCTCGCCGAGAAGAACTCCCACTTCGAGCAGATCCTCGGGCGCGCCGAGAAGGCGCTCGCCAACTGCAAGACCGTCCTCGACTGGGCGAACTTCTACGGCAGCCGCCTCGCGCAGCTCCAGGAGAACGAGACCACGGCGATCGACAACGCGGCCGCGCAGGAGCTCGCCTACCAGAACCAGCTCATCTCGATCTACGGCACGCCGTTCGCGGGCGACATCGGGCCGGGCGGCACCTACCCGCAGGGCTACGAGGGGCCGGACCTCTACAACTACAACTACATGGACCTCTCCGTGTTCGGCCTCGAAGGCGGACTCCAGACCGTCTTCACCAACTCCTACCCGCTCTACGAGGCCGGCCTTTCCGGCTACTGGAACATGAAGATGCAGACGGGCTACGAGCAGGACATGGACGTGTCGGTCACCGTCAACTACATCGTGAACGACGGCGGCATCCGCATGAAGCCCGAGAACGTGACCGGCGCCCGCGCCACGGAGGGCACCATCCAGTGCGCCTACCGCGACTACATCAGCGCCTACCAAAAGCTCCAGGCCGCCATGGCCGACTACCAGATAAAGGTCATGATCATGCAGGAGTCCTGGAAGGGCGTGATGGAGGCGAAGGCGCGCCTCGGGATCACGGTCAGCACCACCATGCTCTCCATGATCTACAAGTACAGCGGCATCCGCGCCTACCTCGACCACTACATCGACCTGCTCGACACGGACTTCAACTTCCTGCTCATGGCCAACGAGGACCAGCTGGCCGCCGTGCCGCACGTGTTCGGCGCAGGCATGACGGTCATCACCGACCCGAGCTCGATCACGCAGACGGCGAAGCTGCCCGCGCTCATGTCCGAGGCGACCGTGACATACGCGCAGTTGCGCGCCGCGAAGGAACTCGCCTTCTCGCGGAACTCCGTCTCCGAGGGAATCGACGGCGTGAGCTCCGTGCTCGACACGGCGTGGGGCATCGCGGACAACATGCGCGAAATCCGGCTGAACATGCAGACCGCCGCCAACGACATCAACGAGGCCGCCTCTGCGATCCAGCAGGCGCTCGCGGACCTCACCACCGCCGAGACGGCCTACCGCGCCGAAATCTACCGCGGCCAGATGCTCCAGGAGGAGCGCAAGCTGTGGCGCCAGCAGGTCTCCAACCGCGCCACGCAGCACCGCTACCTCGACATGTTCAACCGCGTCCAGCGCAACAACGCCCTCGTCAAGTACGCGACGGCGTTCGACACCGCCCAGCGCTACGTCTTCGAGCTGGCGAAGGTCTACGACTACGAGACGGGCCTCCTCTCCTCCGACCCGCAGAGCGGCAAGCAGTTCCTCGCCGACATCGTCGGCACGCGCTCGCTCGGCAGCGAGGGGCTCGCCATGTCGTCGGGCACCACCGACGGCGGCCTCTGGGACGTCGTCACGCGCATGAAGGCCAACTGGGACGTCCTCAAGGGCCGTCTCGGCGTCAACAACCCGGACAAGCCGGCGAAGTGGTTCTCGCTGCGCTACGAGCTCTTCCGCATCAAGCCGGATGCCTCCGGCGACGAGGCCTGGCGGCGCGAACTGCGCAAATACTGGAAGGACGACATCTACGCGGTTCCCGAAATCGCGCGCCACTGCCAGCCGCAGCAGAGCCAGAACCCGACCGCGCTGAAGGAGCCGGGACTCGTGATCCCGTTCGAGACCTCGATCAACAACGCGGAGAACTTCTTCGGCCACACGCTCCAGGGCGGCGAGTCGCAGTTCTCGAGCGCCGACTACGCCACCAAGATCGCCGCAGTCGGCGTCGATTTCGCCGGCTACGACCGGCTGACGACCCAGACGGCGACGGGCATCGCGACCGAACCGAACATCTACCTCGTCCCTGTCGGCACCGACTACATGCGCGCTCCGGCCGGCACGGCGCGGAAGGTGCTCGGCTGGAACGTCGTCGACCAGGTGATGCCGCTCCCGTACACCATCGGCTCGGCGCAGCTCGACGACGAGGCGTGGATTTCGACGATGCGCGGCCTCGACGGCACCAGCGACTCCGCCGCCACCATCCGGCGCCACTCGACGATGCGCGCGGGCGGCGACTTCACCTCGACCCGCCTTGTCGGGCGTTCGGTGTGGAACGACAAGTGGCTCCTCGTCATCCCCGCCTCCTCCCTCAACGCCG
>JAFTHC010000052.1 GCA_017457625.1 Kiritimatiellia bacterium | reverse complement strand
TACTACGCCACGCAGAACGTCTGCGCCAACATCTGGGTCGCCCGCTCCTGGTGCTACTCCGACGAGCTCATGAGCGCCTGCCAGGGCATCGGCTCCTCCGAGTGGCAGCAGTGCGCCTACGGCCTCAACCAGACCGACCGCCCCGGCGCCGTCTGGCTCAAGGCGTTCACCGCCGCGATGGACGAGAAGGAGCGCCCGATCTTCTGCATCTACAACCCCGACCTCGAGAACGAGGACGGCCCGCTCTGCGACTACGTCGCCTCGCGCCTGCTGCGCTTCGCGCGCTGCGCCGCGGCCGTCGGCTACCTGCGCGGCAAGAACTTCCTCGGCGTCGGCGGCGTCGCGATGGGCATCATCGGCTCGGACCTGCGCCGCAACGTGATGCTGCACACCTTCGGCATGGGCAGCTGCTCGTTCGACATGTCCGGCCTCCACACCCGCATCGGCGAGAAGTTCTACGACAACGACGAGCTCAAGCGCGCCTGCGAGTGGTTCAAGAAGACCTTCAAGATCGTCTACGGCAACAAGAACAACGGCAAGCTCCCGCGCCCGCTCCCGGAGGACGAGCTGATCCGCCAGTGCCTGCGCGAGGCGATCCTCGTGCGCGACCTGATGCAGGGCAACGCCAAGCTCGCGCGCCGCACGCCCTCGTGGGTCCCCGGCTACAAGCACGTCGAGTGGGCGCAGGGCTACAACGCCATCGCCGCCGGCACGCAGGGCCAGCGCCAGTGGACGGACGGCAACCCGAACTTCGACGTCGCCGAGTCGATCCTCAACTCGATGGTCGACTGGAACGGTTTCCGCGCGCCCTACGTCGTCGCCACCGAGAACGACGGCAAGAACGGCATCGGCATGGCGGTCGGCCACCTGCTCTCCGGCGGCATGAGCCAGATGTTCGCGGACATCCGCACCAACTGGACCCCCGCTTCGATCAAGAAGGCGACTGGAACCGACGTCTCGAAGATCTGCCCGCGCGGCATCATCGACAAGCGCAACTCCGGCGCCGCCGCGCTCGAATACGCCGTCGACCTCTACAAGATCGTCGGCGTCCCGAAGACCACCCCGATCCAGGACGTGATGACGAAGCTGCGCGGCAGCGAGAAGCTCCAGCAGAAGCTCGCCGCCGAAATCGGCAAGTCCGTCACGTACATGGGCGCGGACCTCACCTACTTCCCCGGCGACGGCCTCTCCAGCCACTTCCGCACCCCTGGCGGCATCCCGCTCACGAGCTACCGCTACAACTGCGTGGGCGACATGATGACCTGTTCCGTGGTCGAGGGCGAGACGGTGGACCTCCCGAAGGCCGTCGGCGACAAGATCGGCGCGATCACGGACCCGACGTGGCCGGAGACGCACTGGATGCCGCGCGACATGACCTCGTTCGAGTACATGAACCGCATCGGCCCGAACCACGACGGCTCCTCGCTCGGCCTCATCGGCGCGGACTTCCTAACGTTCAACGCGATGCTGCGCATCCCGGTGGACATGCACAACGTGCCGAAGGAGGAAATCTTCCGTCCGACCATGTGGGACCGCTTCGGCGGCGACGACTTCCGCGCCTGCGCCCACCTCGGCCCCGTCTACCGCTAGGGACGTGCCGCAACGGCTCTCCGCCATGAACTGGTTCGACGACTCCCGCTACGGCCTCTTCATCCACTGGGGCGCGTACTCCGCCGGAGCCCGTGGCGAATGGGCGATGAACCGCGAACGCATCCCGCGCGACGAATACGAGCGCGATTTCGTGGATGCGTTCCGGGCGGAGCGCTACGATCCCGCGGACTGGGCAGCCAAAGCGAAGCGCTGGGGCATGGGCTACGCCGTCCTGACGACGCGCCACCACGACGGCTTTTCGCTCTGGGACAGCAAGGCCAATCCCTGGAACGCCGCGAATCGCGGGCC
>JAFTHC010000051.1 GCA_017457625.1 Kiritimatiellia bacterium | reverse complement strand
CTCGGGGACGCAGCAGCGGTAGGGGATCTGGTAGGTGCCCGCCGCCCGGAAGTGCGCCTGCGCGCCGTTCGCGTCGAGGCCGGAGCCGCCGACGTTGTGGATGTCGAAGTTGAACCAGTTGCGCACGGCGATCCAGTCGTCGAAGGAGCGCCCCGCCACGATGTCCTCCGCCGTGAGCGTGTAGAGCCCGCGGAAGTGGCGCGATTCGCGGATGCCGACGTTCTGCGCCGAGGCGAGCGCGTAGCATTTCTCGTAGCCGGGGGCGAACTCGCACAGGAACTCGACGATCGGCTCGATCTGCGCGCGGCATTCGATCTCGGCGCGCGTGACGGAGCGCGCGTCCGTCGCGTCGACGCCGACGGCGTTGGTCATGTTGACGCACACGCAGCCGGGCAGCCGCGTCGGGTAGAGCAGCACGTGCCCGGCGGGGGCCGGGAGGCGCGCCTTGCCGAGCGCCTGGATCTCGCCCTTTGGGACCTGCACGAGCGATTCGAACGACGGCGGCAGGATCGCGCGCGCCGTGTCCACGCCGCCCAGGAGGAACATCAGCGTCGCGGGCTGGCAGGCGCCGTCGCCCTCGCGCCCGAGGTCGAACGCGGCGCCGGCGCGCGCGGCCAGGTCGCCGTCGCCGGTGGCGTCGACCGACACCTTCGCGAGCACCGCCTCGCGCCCGGACTTGCTCTCCGTGACCGCGCCCTTCACGGCGCCGCCCTCCACGACCGCGCCGGCGACCCAGGTGTGCAGCTGCACGCGGACGCCCGCCTCGGCGGCGATCTCGAACATCGCCTCCTTGAGCGCCTCGTGCGAGCAGCACCAGCGCTTGTCCTCCGTCCAGCCGGGCGGCAGCGCGCCGTAGCGGCGCATCCGGTCGGTGATCTCGAGCCCGATCGGCGAGGAGTCGCAGCCGGACCAGTGCGACATCATCCCGGCGGTGGACATGCCGCCGAGGCAGTTGGACTGCTCCAGCAACAGCGTGTCGGCGCCGGCGCGCGCGGCGGCGACCGCCGCGGCGAAGCCGGCGGGCCCGCCGCCGCAGACGAGGACGTCGCATTCTGCGACGACGGGCGTTTCGAGGATTTCGTGTATCGTTTTCATGTCAATGGAGGAAATCCGACAGGGCGGCGGCGACTCCGGCGCCGAAGGCGCGGACGGTCTCCGGCGTCTGCGTCCTCTCGCGGAAGTTGGCGAAGGGGATTTCAAGGGTGTTCGCAAGAAGCACGAAGGGTTTCGCGGATGCGTGGGCCGCGAAGGAGACGCCGTCCGCGTAGTTGGCGGCCGTGTTCCAGAGGGCGCCGAACGGGAGCGTGTCGGCGGCGCGATACGGCGCGACCGGCGGGCACCGCCGCTCCAGGAGGGACGCGAGGCGCCGGACGGCCGGCCTCGTCCGCGCGCAATCGACACCCACGAGGTAGGGATGCTCGTTCGTGGGGCCGCCGCGGAGCCACGGACAGTGCAGATCGAGCGCGACGAGGGGGCGGAGCGCGTCGAGGAGGCCGTCCACCGCCGCGCATTCCGGGTAGAGGTGCGCTCCGCCAGGCGCGCCGTAGTCGCGGTTGTGGTCGTGCGGGACGCGGTTCTTCCCCTGGTCGCCGTCCTCCGCGCCGTCGAGGTCGACGAACGGGACGGCGACGATCTCGGCGCGGCGGCGCATGGCGCGCGCCCGCGAATCGTCCGAGGCCAGCGCCCGGAGCGCGCCTTCGAGCGCGAAGGACGCCATCGACTCCTGCGCGTGGTGGCGGCACGCGAGCAGGATCGCCGCCTCCGGCGTTCCTTCGCGGATGCGCAGCAGCGGCACCGTCCGGCCCTTCCGGGAGCGGCAGAGTTCGCCGACGGAGACCAGGGGATTGCCTGCGAGCGACGCGACGAAGTCGCCGAAATCCGCGGACGAATACGGAATGCACTGGCAGAACTCCACCGTCTCCGGCCCGGAGGCCGTCCACTCGAACGCGCGGTCGGACGCGAAGGGCGCTTCGGACAGCCAGCGCCAGGCGGCTCCGTCCGCGAGGCGCAGGGCCGGCCCGCGCGTCCCGACGGCCGGGGCGTCGAACTCGAAGCGCCAGGTCCCGGCGCCGGGGAAGACGGAGCGGAAGCGCCAGTAGAACCAGCGCCCGGACGAGTCGCGCATGTCCGGCGCGAGCCGCACGGTCCGGCCGCTCCGGCCCAGGACCCGGACGTTTCCGCCGGGGACGGCGGCGCTGACGCGCGGCGTTGTCGCGGTTTCGTCCATGGACGAAGGCTATCTCACGACGATGACGGTTCCGGGCGGCGTGGGCTGGAGCGCGGCCCAGACGCGGACGGGGCGGTCGCCGGCGGCGGCGGGCGAGGTGTCCTCGGGCGAGTCGCCGTAGCCGTAGAAGAGGCGCGCGGCGCGGCCGCCGGAACGGGCGAGCTCGACCTTCGCCGTGTCGATGCCGGAGGGCCAGTTCACGAGCGGGACGACAAGCGCCGGCTGGTGGTGGTCGAGGGCGGGGCTCGCGGGATCGACCGAAAGGACGATCGTTCCGGCCCCGGTTCCGGCGAAGACGCCCGGATCGGAGTTGTAGGGGCTCGAGGAGGGCTGCCCCACGGGCGCGTCGCTCCAGCCGCCCGCCGGCACCTCGAACACGACCGGGGCGCGCGCGGAGGCGTCCGTGGCGTGGAACTTCCCGGCCTTCAGCGACGGCGCCGCGCCGGAGAGGCGCACGGCGCCCGGAGAGGCGATGCCCGAGGCCGCCAGCTCCACGGCGCGCCCGATCGCCGTGCCGCCCGCGACGTGCAGGAGCGAGCCGATGCCGAAGCGGTAGGAATAGTTCACGACCGACTTGCAGCCCGCGCCGACCGTGTAGGACGAGCCCGCGACGGTCTCTTCGCTGATGGAATAATTGGCCGAGAGCGTCGCGCCTCCCGCGAGCGCCACGTCGCCCGTCAGGTCGAGATAGGTCGCGCCGTCGGGCCGCCCGAGCGTGACGGCCAGGCCGTCGAACGCCACGCGCCGGCCCGCGCCCGGCCAGACGGTCACGGTCGTCCCGAGCCGGAGGGATGGCGAATCGGCGGCCAGCGTCAGGTTCGTGAGCCCGGCGTCGGACGAGAGCCGCAGGTAGCCGACCGACCGGTCTCGTCCGAAACGGACGCGCACCTCGGGCGTCTGGACGCCGGCGAAGGTCACGACGGACGACCCGCCGATCTGGCTCGCGTCCATCGTTTCGTCCACGTAGTTCGTCGAATCGGTGATCCAGCCCTCGGCGACGCCCGTCGCCTTCCACTGGTAGGCGGCGAAGAGCTCGAACGAGCCGGCGTCCGTCCGGCTCGTCCACGTGGCGTGGCTCGTCGCGTTGGAGCTCGTCACGTAGAACCAGTAGGTGGCGTAGGCGCCGAACTCGTGGGAGATCGTCCAGGCCGAGCCGTCGCGGACGACGGCGCTGTCCACGACGTGCGCGTCGTTCATGGCCGAATTGCCGCTCGCCCAGAGGTAGAGCGTCGTCTCGCCGCCCGCGCCGAAGACGTCGAACGTTCCGGAGACGGAGAGCGTCCGCCCGCTCGCGGCGGACGAGATTGCCGAGCCGAGGACCGAGCCGCCGAGCGCCGTGAACGTCTGGTCCGCCGTCGCGCCGCGGTCGCCGTTCCCGTTTTCGGCGACGAAGCGGTAGTGGACCGTCTCGCCGCCCTCGAGCCCGAGGATGTCGAAGGAGAACGTGCCGCCGTCCGCGACGGTTTGCGCCGCCGCCGTGCTGCCGTAGGCATCCGTGAGGCCCCATTCGAGCCACACGCTCGCCGAGCCCGAGCCGTCGCCGTCGGACGCGAGGCGCCCGGACACGACCGCCGAGGCGCCGTTCGCGGCGGGCGTGGCGGAGAGCGGGGCCACGGCGGGATCGGTCCCGCTGCCGGCGAGCCCCAGATGCAGGTATTCGATCTCGTGGAACTGCACGCGGTAGTTGCCCGCCGATTCGAGGATCTCGAACTTGTAGGTCGTGAAGGCGGTCCGGTTCGCGAAACCGTAGAGGCGGCACTCCCAGCCCGACCAGCCGGTCTGGTTCGACTCCTCGTCCAGAAGCGTCCACGTCGCGCCGCCGTCGGAACTGCCCCAGAACCTGAAGTGCGTCGGCGCTAAGTTCTCCGGCTGCCAGCCCGTCGCGCGAAGGCGGAACGCGTCGACGACCGTCGCCTCCGCGAACTCGTAGGAGACCCAGAGCTGCGGCGACATGGAGATGACGCGGCCGTTGGCGTTGTCCCAGACGTTGTCGAAGGCGTGCGAGCCGCCGTATTGCGCGTCGCCGTTGAGCCATGTGCCGGAGACGGTCGTCCAGTCCCCGTTCTCGTCCCGGTAGCGGCCCCAGTCCTGGATCTCCCCGCCCGAAGGCGACGTGAGGTCCGGCCACGACGCCTCGGGATAGTCGTCGAGGGACAGCCGCTCCGCGCGGGCGGACGGCGCGAAGGCGAGCGCAAGGACGGCGGCGGAGAGGAGGAGGGCGGTTCGTTTCATGTCGAAAACTCCTTTAACGGGATTGATTGTTCACGAAACAACGCGAAAAGAAAAGATGCCGTTCCTTCTTTCTCTTGTCCAAAACTCTCATTTCGGCTAGAATCCGCCGCATGTTCGAACCGCTTCTTCGATTGCCGACCGCCCAATTCTTCGGCCGCGCCGCCCTGCGTCTGCCCTCGGACGCCGGGCTGCCGGAGCCCTCCGTCCGGCTCGACCGCATCTGCCGGACGTCGAACGCGCCCGGCACGGTCTGGAACGAGCCCCGCGACCCGATCGTCGGGACGCTGCGCATCAAGTTCTGCCTCGCCGGGCGGGCCCGGACGCGGATCGGGCGCGAGGACTTCGTCCACGAGGCGGGGACGGCGATCCTGATCCGGCCCGGCGAGGCGACGCGGTCGGAGGTCCCGGCCGGCGGCCCGCCGTGGGACTTCGCCTACGCCGCGCTGCGCGGCGCCGAGGCGGCGCGGCTCGGGCGTGAGCTCTTCGCGCGGACGGGTCGGCGCGTGCCGCTGGGCGGCGCGTCGGAGACCGTCCGGCGCTTCGAGGAGCTGTTCCGTCGGATGTCCGCCGGCGGATTCGACTCGCCCTTCGCGGAGAGCCTCGCCGCCTACGGGCTGCTGGCGGCGCTGTGGGACGACGCGCTGCCGCGCCCCGCCGGCGCGCTCCGCTTCCGCATGGACGCCGCGCTCCGGCACCTCGCGGCCAACGCGCATCGCAACGTTTCCGTCCGCGAGCTCGCCGCCGCCGCGGGCCTGAGCGAGAGCCACCTGCACCGCGCGTTCCTGCGCGAGACGGGCAAGACGCCGCACCGCTACCACCTCGACGCGCGCCTCGCCCTGGCGCGCGAGACGCTGCGCGACTCGCCGCTTTCCGTCAAGGAGACCGCCGCGCGCTTCGGCTTCGCCGACGTCCCCAACTTCACGCGCCTCTTCAAGCGCGCCTACGGAGCGCCGCCCGGCGCCTCCCGCGCGGCACGGTAGCCCGCCCGCCGGCCGCCTCTCGTTCGCCGGCGTGGACGAGGTCAGGGTTCGCGGTTGAATTCCCGCCAGACGTCCGCGAAGAGCGCGGGCGCGAGGTCCTCGCAGCGCGGGGTCCAGCAGACGTCGCCGACGGCGCCCGCGGCGGCGTCGCGCTCGAGCTCGGCGAGGATCTCCGCGTCGCGCCGGATCATCCGGCGCGACCAGTCGGGGTCGTATCGGTTGCAGACCTGGTCGCTCCCCCAGAACGTGCGCGGACGGACGTCGAAGCCGGCGAGGTAGAGCTTGCGCATCGCTTCGCGCCGGTAGAGGCCCGGCGTGCCGGGCGTGACGTCGACATACATGTCCGGGTGCGCTCCGGGGCCGTCCATTTCGCGGGCGAAGACGAACTTCGCGAAGGTGCCGATGAATTCGTCGCACCACGGCCAGCCGAGGTGCGCGAGCGAGAAGCGCAGCCCGCGGACGTCCAGGAGGCGCTCGAACGCGGCGGGGCGGTTGTTCGCCCCGGAGATGTGCGGGATGTTGTCGACGCCCGAGTGGAACATCACGGGCAGGCCCGTCTCGGCCATCGCGGCGACGGCCTCGAGGCGGTCTCCGGCGGCGTAGGCGCCGTCGCAGATCACCTTGAACCCGCGGATGCCGCCCTTGCGCGCGTAGTCGATCTGGTCGAGGATGTCGGGCTCGGAGAGGTCGGCGAAGAAATACGGCAGGAACCCCGGCGCGCGCGAGGTGAACTCGAGCACGGCGTCGATGCGCGCTTTCGCGCGCTGGTCCCAGCCGGGGAACGGGCGGTACCGGGCGGGATGGACGGAGAAGACCGTCCCGCCCGCGACGCCGGCCTCGCGCGCCTTCTCGACGAAGACTTCGGGCGGGTCGCCCGGCTTCCCGTGCGTGTGGATGTGCCCGTCGAAGACGTCAGGAGTGTCGTTCATGCCCGCCGAGTCTACCAGAACGCGGTCCGAAAGGCAATGCCGCGATTTCGAATGGATGCGCGATTTGGACAAGCGGCGACGCCGAGGCCCGCCGCGCCAGCCGCCGCGCGGTCATCCTGCGCAACCTCCAGCCCCAGCCGCCCGCCGCCGCCCGCGCGGCGGGGATTTGGCGTGTATTTAAGGGGTCTGTCCCCTTAAAAAGTGCTTGCACGGGCGGAGGAAGTGTGCTAGATTGCCGGGCCATGAACACGATGGCGGACAATGGAAGGAGGCTGGGATGAGGCGGCCGAGGGTAAAGGTCGAGGGCGAGGGGTTCTACCACGTGGTGAGCAGAATCGGGGGACGGCGGTTTCTCATCGACGAGGAGGAGAAGGGCATTCTGCTCGGGATGATCCGCGGGGCGGCGGCGTTTTCCGGGGTGGAGGTCTACACGTATGCGGTGATGAGCAACCACTTCCATTTGCTCGTGCGCGTGCCGCGCAAGCGCGAGGTGTCAGACAAGGAACTGGAAAAACGCATGCTTGCGCTTTACGGGCCCGCCAGGTTCGCGAAGATTCTCGAGAAGTGGGAGAAGTGGACGAAAAAAGGTTTCGCGGACCTGGCCGCGGACGAAAGAACACGGCTCCGCAAGCGCATGTACGACCTTTCGCAGTTCTGCAAGACGTTCAAGGAAACCTATACCCAAGACTACAACAAGCGACACGGCAACACGGGCACGATCTGGGAAGGCCGTTTCAAGAGCGTCCTCCTCGAAGGTTCGTTCCGCGCGCTCACGACGGTGGCCGGCTACGTGCACCTGAATCCCGTCCGCGCGGCGATGGTCGAGCGGCCGGAAGAAGCGAAGTGGACGGGCTACGGCGCGGGCTGCCAAGGCGACGCGACGGCGCGCGCGGGGCTTTGCGCGATGGTTTCGCGGGCGTTCGGCGAGAAGGATCCGACGTGGGAAGCGGCGCGGCGGACGTGCGCGGCGGCCATGGGCGGGAGCCGGGTTTCCGCCGGGGCGGCCGACGCGGTCGAGACGGACGCCAGGGGCCGGCCCGTCCGCGCCGGGTCGCTCACGGCGCTGCTCGCGACGCGGTCGGCCGGTTTCGTGCAGGGTCTCGCGCTCGGCGGCGAACGGTTCCTCAAGCGCGTGGCGGGGTGTCTGCCCAAACGAACGCGAAAACGCGCCGAATCGCTGTTCGACCGATGTCCGTTCCTTGAACTGCGGTCCGCCGCCGGCGTCCGGGAGGTTTCGTGACCGGTTTCGCGTTCGCGAAGGCCGCGGCCGTCGCCGCCGCCGCGGCCGCCGCGGCCGCCTTGGCATGGCGGTTCCGGGCGCCGCTCCTGCGGTGCATCCGCCGCGTCGCGTCACGGGCCGTTTGGCCGTTCGTCACGCTCCTGGACGCGCTGGACGCCGTTTGCGGTTGGCTGAAGCGATTGCTCGTCCGCGCGGCGTTCCCCCGCGGGGAATCCATCCTGAAAACCGCCTTTCGCCCGCTCCGGCGGGCCGCGGCGCTCCGGGCGGCGCGCTGGGGCGAGCTCTTTTTCCGTCCCGACGAAACGGTCGCCGCCGATCCGTTGCGGCCGTCGGCGCGCGTGGTGGCGGGCGGCGTCGCCCAGGCGTTCGCGCGCGGCGTCCCGGCTCGCCCCGCCGGGTTCCGGCTGCTCGTCTGCCGCGTGCCGGGGCGCACGGTCGCGATCCGGCTCGACGCGGCGCGCCGGCGGTGTTTCGTGGACGTCGCGCCGCCGCACCCGGACGCCCCGGCGCACGCCGAGGCCGCGCTGCCCGCGTTCGCGCCGGGCGCGGCGCCGACGCGCTTTCTCGTGGCGGAGGACAACCTGCGGCTCGTGCTGCGCGCGACGCCGGCGGGCGTCGCGATCGCCCGGCCGCGCTAGCGCGGCGGGCCCGACAACGTCAGGTTTTCCCGTTCGAACGCCCCGTAGGCCGCGAGCGCGTCGGCGTAGAGCGGCGCCGTGGCGGGGTCCGGCTCCACGCGCAGCGCCGGCCGGCACAGGCGCGCGGCGAGCGCCGCGAGCGGTTCGCCCGTCAGGTGCGACCACGCGCGCATCGCCGCGCCGAGCGCGACCGTCTCGGTCCCTTCGAGGCGTTCGACGGGCGCCTGGAAGACGTCCGCGAGCACGCGCAGGACGCCGGCGCACTTCGAGCCGCCGCCCGTGACGCCGATGCGCGCAAACGCGCCGCCGATCCACGCCGAATGCGTCTTCATCGCGAACGCCTGCCCCTCGACGAGCGCGCGGACGCGCCGCGCGGGCGCCGCCCCCGCGAAACCGAAGTTCGCGACCGCCCCGGCGCGCGGGACGCGCGGCACGGATTCCGGCGCGAACCACGGCAGCAGCAGGCGGCGGCCGTCCCACGGCGCGGTCGCCGCGAGCGCCGCGTCGAAGCCGTCCCAGTCCAGCCCCGCTTCGCGGCGGACGCGGTCCCGCGCGAGCGCGCCGTTGGTGAAGCACGAGAGGCTCATGTAGCCGCCCGCGGACGTGCAGAACACATTGCCGAAGCCGTCCGGATCGGTGCGGGGCGCGTCCATCGACGCGAAGAACGTGTCGCTCGTGCCGAGGCTCGCGACCGCCTCGCCCGGCGCGGCGCAACCCATGCCGAGCAGGCTGTCCGGATTGTCGCCGGACCAGACCACGACCGGGATCCCCGCCCGCAGGCCGCCGAGCGCGAACGCCGGCGCGAGCGCGCCCGAAACGGCGTCCGACGGGACGATGCGCGGCAGTTTCGCGGGCAGCCCCGGCGCCGTGAACGCGGCGATCTCCGCGTCCCAGTCGCGCGTGGCCAGGTCCATGAGGTTCTGGCCGGAGGCCGACCCCGGGTCGACCGGCGCGTCGCCGCCTTCGACGAGGCGCGAATTGAGCCACGAGGCGATGCAGTGGGCGCGCGCCGCCCGCTCCCACGCGGCGGGGTCCTCGCGCGCCGCCTTGCGCGCCTGCGGCCCGGTGAAGCGCTCGGCGGCGGCGCTGCCGGTCTTCTCGCGGAGCGCCGGGCCGAAGCGTTCCTCGAGCGCGGCGCACTCCGCGCCGGTCGAGCGGTCCATCCAAATCGGGGCGAGCGCGAGGAGCGGTTCGCCCGCGGCGTCCGAAAGCACGAGCCCGTGCTGCTGCGCCGCGCCGGAGAGAGCGCCGGCGCGCCCGAGGTCGACCTCGGCGCCGAGGCGGCGCAACGCGAGCGCGACGCCTTCCTCCCACATGCGCGGCGGCGCGCGGCGCACCGCGGGGTCCGGATCGGGCGCGAAGCCCTCCGGCGCGCCGAACCGCGGCAGGTCGTTCCCGAAATTGACGGCCGCGACGGCTTCGACGCCGTCCGGTCCGAGTGCGATGGCCTTCACGCCCTGGGTGCTGGCGTCGACGCCGACGGCGAGGGGTTTCGTTTCCATGCCGGCCACTCTACCAAAACGCCCCGCTCCCGGCAAGCCGGTTGAACCGCCCCGCCGTTTGTGCTAGACTCCGCGGACGCCGCGCGCGGACGCGCCGGCGCCTCCCATGAAAGAGAAAATCTACGTCGCCACCGATCTCGGAGCCGGCAGCGGGCGCGTCATCGCGGGCCGGTTCGACGGCTCGCGCCTCCGCTTCGACGAGACGAACCGCTTCGACAATTCCCAGACGCCGCTGCCCGGCGGCCTGCACTGGGACATGGTCGCGCTCTACCGGAGCATCCTGGAGGGCGTCCTCCGCGCCAAGGCCCTCGGCGCCGAGCCGGCCTCCGTCGGCGTCGACACGTGGGGCGTGGACTACGCGCTCGTGGACGAAGCCGGCCGCCTGGCGGGCCTGCCGCACTCCTACCGCGACCCGCGTCTCGACGGCGTGATGGAGGAAACGTGCGCGAAGCTCGGCCGACGCCGCATCTACGACGCGACCGGCACGCAGTTCATGCCGATCAACACGCTCTTCCAGCTCGTGGCGGAGTCGAAGTGCCCCGCCTCGCAGCTCGACCGCGCCGCGCGCTTCCTGATGGTCCCGGACCTCATGGACTACTGGCTCTCCGGCGTCCTCTCCAACGAGCTCACGATCGCCTCCACGAGCCAGTGCCTCGACGTGCGGACGCGCGACTGGGCGTGGGACCTGGTCGAGGCTGCCGGGCTCCCGCGGCGCATCTTCGGCGAGCTCGTCCGCCCCGGGACCGTCCTCGGCCCGATCCGCGGCCTCGAGGGCTACGCGACGAAGGTCGTCGCCGTCGGCACGCACGACACCGCCTCCGCCGTCGCCGCGATTCCCGTCCCGAAGGAGGGCAAGTGGGGCTGTCTCTCGACGGGCACCTGGGGCCTCGTCGGCGCCGAGATCCCCGAGCCGATCTTCTCGGACGAGGCCTACGAATGCAGTTGGACCAACGAGATCGGCGTCACGGGCGGCATCCGGTTCATGAAGAACCTCACCGGCATGTGGATCTACCAGGAACTGCACCGCGCGTGGAAGGCGCAGGGCGAGGACGTCCCCTACGACCGCATGACCGAGATGGCCGCCAAGGCCAGGCCGTTCGTCTCGCTGATCGATCCGGACGCGCCGGACTTCCAGCGCGCGGGGCACATGGACGAAAAGATCGCCGCGTGGTGCAAGCGCACCGGGCAGCCCGTCCCGGAAAGCAAGGGCGCCTTCGCGCGCTGCGCGCTGGAGAGCATGGTGCTGCGCTACCGCGAGCTCTGGGAGCAGCTCGGGCGCATCACGGGCGAGAAGCGCGACGGCCTCAACATGATCGGCGGCGCCACGCGCAACGCGCTGCACTGCCAGATGACCGCCGACGCGCTCGGCGTCCCTGTTCTCTGCGGCCCCACGGAGGGCGCGTGCGCGGGCAACGTCCTCGTGCAGATGATCGCCCTCGGCGACCTCAAGGACCACGCCGAGGCCCGCGAGCTCATGCGCGTCAGCGATCCCCCGATCGCCTACGAGCCGAATCCCGCCTCCGCCTCCGCCTGGGACGAGGCGCTTTCCCGGTTCGCCGCCATGAAGGAGCGCACATGAAAACCGGAATCACCTTCGGAACGTTCGACATGTTCCACTACGGGCACCTGCGGATTTTGCAGCGCGCCCGCGCGCTCTGCGACCGGCTCGTCGTCGGCGTGTCGAGCGACGAGTTCATCGCGAGCAAGAACAAGAGCCACGGGCTCGCCTTCCCCTACGAGCAGCGCGCGGCGATCGTCGCGGAGCTGCGCTGCGTCGACGAGGTCTTCAAGGAGGAGTGCGAGGAGAAGAAGGCGGACTACGTGCGCGAGCACAAGGCCGACGTCTTCATCATCGGCGCCGACTACGAGGGCCGCTTCGACTGGCTCAAGGAGGCCTGCGGCGTGGAGGTCGTCTACCTGCCGCGCACGCCCGGCGTCTCCACGACCGCGCTGATGGGGAAGACCGGCGGGAAAAAGTAGCGCGGCCCTTGCCCCGCGCCCCGGGTTCTGCTAGACTGCGCGGACGTTCCCGCGGCACTCCCGCCGCGGGCGGCATCCCTCCCCTCCCCTTCCCCGATTCGACCCATGGGCGGCTTCTTCGGCGCGGTCTCCCGCGAAAACTGCGCGGCGGACGTTTTCTACGGAACGGACTACCACTCCCACCTCGGCACCCACCGCGGCGGCATGGCGTTCTGGGCCGGCGGCAAGTTCCTCCGCACGATCCACGACATCGCCAACGCGCCCTTCCGCACGCGCTTCGAGTCGGACTTCGCCGCGTTCCGCGCCGCGGAACCCTGCTCCGGCGTGGGCGCCATCAGCGACACGGACGACCAGCCGCTCCTCTTCTTCTCGCACCTGGGCGAATACGCGATCGTCACGGTCGGCCTCGTGAACAACGCCCGGGAGCTCGTCAAGCACCTGATGAACAACCACCAGGCGAACTTCTCCGCGCTCCAGTCCGGCGAGATCACGCAGACCGAAATCATCGCCGGTCTCATCAACACCCAGGATTCGATCGCCGAGGGCCTGCACTACGTCCAGGAGATGGTCCGCGGTTCCGTTTCGATCCTGCTGCTCGCGCCGGAAGGCGTCCTCTACGCCGCGCGCGACCGCTTCGGGCGCACCCCGATCTGCCTGGGCAAGAAGGACGCCGGCTTCGCCGCGACGTTCGAGACGACCGCGCTGCCGAACCTCGGCTACAAGCCCGTGCGCGACCTCGGCCCCGGCGAAGTGGTGAAGATCACGAGCTCCGGCGTCGAGACGGTCCTGCCCCCGCAGGGCCCCGAGGCGCTCTGCTCGTTCCTCTACGTCTACTACGGCTACCCCGCCTCCGCCTACAACGGGCAGAACGTCGAGGCCGTGCGCTACCGCTGCGGCGCCGCGCTCGCGCGCCGCTCGCCCGCGCCCGGCGCCGACTCGGTCGCCGGCATCCCCGACTCCGGCGTCGGCCACGCGCTCGGCTTCTCGCACGAGTCCGGCACGACCTACGAGCGCCCCTACGTCAAATACACGCCCACGTGGCCGCGCTCGTTCATGCCCTCCAACCAGGAGGACCGCCAGCGCATCGCCGGCATGAAGCTCGTCCCCCTGCCCCAGCTCATCGAGGGCAAGAAAATCGTCTTCTGCGACGACTCGATCGTCCGCGGCACCCAGCTGCGGGACCAGGTGCGCCGCCTCTTCGACGACGGCGCCAGGGAGGTCCACGCGCGCATCGCGTGCCCGCCGCTGCTCTTCGCCTGCCCGTTCATCAACTTCTCGCGCTCCAAGAGCGAGATGGACCTCATCACGCGCCGCATCATCCGCGACCTCGACGGCGAGGGCGCCGATCCCGCGCGCTACCGCGACCCGGACGGCCTGCCCTACCAGACGATGGTGGACCGCATCCGCGAGCGCCTCGGCCTCACCTCGCTCGCCTTCAACCACCTGCCCGACCTCGTGAAGGCGATCGGCGTCCCCGGCCTCTGCACCTACTGCTGGAGCGGCGAGGACCCGTCGCTGCACGGCGGCGGCTGCGGCGGAGCCTGCCCGCACTGCGCGGCCAAGCCCGCGGCGGCCGCGCCCGAGCCGCCCGTGCAGCAGGGCTGAGCGCTCCCCTTCCCTTCCCCGCGGACGAGTGGCGGAACTGGCATACGCGGTAGACTTAGGATCTACTCCGAAAGGTTGGGGGTTCGAATCCCCCCTCGTCCATTAGGTCATAGTTGAGGCTCTTGCAAAACCTCGGCGGGCGAAGAACCGTTCACTCCCCGAGGAACTCCACGAGGGTGGCGGGCCGAGGGACGGTGCGGGAGACGGTCCAGATCTGGAAGAAGCGGGACGGGTGGCCGGCGGTCTCGACGTCGAAGTCGAGGGGGCCGGCGGCCGGCGCGGCCCCGAAGCCGACGCAGATCCAGTCGGAGGGGGCGGCGGCGAGGTCGTCCGCGGCGAAGGCGGCGTAGTGCCGCCCCGGCTCGGGCTCGGCGAGGCGGATGCGGAAGCTCTCGGCGCCGCCGTCGCTCACGAAGGAGAGGCGCGCGCCGGCCGCGGAGGGGGCGACGGGCTCGACGACGAGCGGGTCCTCCGCCGCGAGGCCGGTCCGGAACTCGGCCCGGAAGTCGCCGGCTTCGCCGGCGCCCGCGTAGGCGACGCCGTGCGCGGCGGCTGCGGCGGGGTCGAGCGGAATCCACTCGGCGCCGTCGGAGGCACGCGCGCGGAGTTCGCCGCCCACGGAGACGCGGGCGCGCGGCGGGTTGGTGGCGAAGTCCAGGTCGACGGCCCAGTCGGCCCACGCGCCGGCGGCGGGCGCGTCGCCCGAGAGCGCGGTCCAGCCGCCCGGGGCCGTCCAGGCGTGGAGCGCGGCGCCGCCTTCCTCGCCCGCGGCGTGGCGCGAGAGCGCGACGAGGGTCCCGGCGAAGGGCGTCGCGGGCGCGGCGGCGGCGGGGAAGCGCGCGCGGCCCTCGATTCGCACGAGCGAGCCGGTCGGCGTGGCGGCGGGGTCGGAGGCGGCGAAGCGCAGGAAGGAGCCGGCCGGGAGCGAGACGGCGAGCGCGCCGCCGGAGAGCGTGGAGGCGTCGAAGGCCGGGCGCGTCCACGTGCCGCCCGAGGCGGATTCGGCGGCGGCGGTGTTCCATGCGGTGCCCGGCGCGTAGCCGTCGGCGGCCCACTGCACGTGGAACCAGTCGACGAGCCGTCGCGCGACGACGCGGCCTTCGCGCACGGCGGAGTCGAGCCCCGGCGCGGAGAGGACGAAGCGGAAGGCGTTGGTGCTTCCGAGCGCGACCTCGAAGGCGTTGGTGTAGGCGCGGCCCGCCTCGGGCGCGCTCCAGGTGGCGGCCTCCGCTCCGTTCCAGAAGAGCGCGAGGACCGCGCCCTCGGCGACCGATTCGACGGCGACGGAGACGAGCGCGTTGGTGCCGGTCGCGGCCACTTCGGCGACCGCCGGGCCGAGCGCGAGGCGCCCGGGCGGCGGCGGCGGGTCGGTTTCCCAGTAGAGCCCCTTGAAGTCGCCGAGCGTGCCGCGGCCGAGGAAGGAGACGCCGGAGACGGAGCTGCCCGTGGTCGGGATCCATGTTTCGCCGGTCGCGGCGGCGGCGACGGGCTCGCCGCCGAGGAGGTAGCGCACGCGCGGTGCGGAGGCGGAGGAGAAGTCGAATTCGGCGGCCCACGCGACGCGCGCGCCGTCGGCGGGCGGCGTGGCGGCGAGCGCGACCCACGCGCCGCCGGCGAGGCCGTAGACCGCTCCTTCGGCGAAGGAGAGCCCCGCGCGGCCGGCGGGGGCGGGCTGGAGGCCTCGGCGGACCGTGGCCACGCCCTCGACGCGCACGTCGCAGTCTTCGCGGCTTGGCGCGGTCGGGACGAAGGCAAGCGGTTCGAAGCCGTCGAGCGCAAGGCCGGCGGAGCCGAGCGAGGAGGCGTCCGCGGCGGTGCGCGTCCAGGTTCCGCCCGAGGCGCCGGCCGCTGCGGCGGTCGGCCAGGCGGCGCCCTGCGCGTAGCCGTCGGAGGCCCAGTCGACGTCGAACCACGCCACTTCGCGGCGCGAGACGGGAAGCGTGGTGAAGGGGACGACGGCGGAGAGGACCGTGGAGGAGCCGGCGAAGACGGCGCGGGCGTAGTAGGCCGTGGCGGGGTCGAGCGGCCCGAGCGCGATGCGCTGAGAGCCGGAGGCGGTGGCGGCCGCGCCGGGGAAGGTCTCGAACGAGGCGAAGTCGGAGCGCGTGGAGAGCTGGACGGAGACGCCGACGGAGTCCGCGCCGGCGCCGACGCTCGCGAGGCTCACCACGGCGACGGCGCCGGTCTGGGAGACGTCGACGACCGCGAGCGAGCCTTCGGGCGGCTCGATGCGCTGGACGGTCGTGAAGGAGAAGGTCTTGCGGAGCGTGGCGCCGGTGGCCGCGTCGGTGGCAACGACCTCGACCCAGTAGGTGCGCCCGGCGGCGAGGCCGGAGAGCGGGAAGTCGAGGCGGCCGGCGGCGGTCGCGGAGCGCGAGCCTGCGGCGACGGCGCCCGCGAAGCTTTCGCTCTCGGCGTAGCGCACGGCGAAGGCTGCGCCGCCGGGGGCGAGCGAATAGACGTCGACCGCGACGGTGGCGGAGTCGGCGGCGACGTCGGTCGCGGCGGCGGAGAAGTCGGTCGCGTCGTCCGCGGAGTCGTAGACGAACCAGTCGGCGCGGAAGGCGCCCGCGGCGCCGTCGCCGTCGAACGCGACGCCCTCGAGCGCGCGCGGCGCGGCGGCGGCGAGCGGGATCCACGCCTCGCCGTCGGAGGCGCGCGTGAACGGCACGCCGCCGAGCGTGTAGCGCACGGCGGGCGCGGCGGCGGAGAAGCAGAACTCGGCGGTGTAGTCGCACCACGTGTCGGCGGCGGGCTGCGGCGAGCCGGAGAGCGCGACCCACGCGGCGCCGTCGTAGCCGTAGAAGCGCTCGGTGCCGTCGGGCTCGACGTGCAGCACGAGCCCGGCGCGCGTGCCGTCCGGCTCGGCGGAGAGCGGCGCGGCGGAGGCGGTGAAGAGGGCGCGGCCTTCGACGAGGACGTCGCGCGGGGCGCGCGAGGGCTCGGTGGCGGTGTAGACCACCCCGCCGCGCGGCGCGGCGACGTCGAGGTGCGCGCCGGACCCCGCCACGAAGGCGGAGGCGTCGCCGGCAGGGCGCGTCCAGGAGCCGCCGCCGTAGGGGTCGGCGCCGGCGGCGAAGCGCCAGGAGGCGTAGGCGGCGTCCTCGAACGGCGCGTCGAACCACGCGACGGAGCGGCGCGCGATGAACGTGCCGGTGCGCTCGTCCGACCAGGCGCCGGAGGCGAGGACGAAGCGCCAGTCGTTGGTGGCGCCGAGCGCGACGGCGCTCTCCCAGGTGCGGACATCGCCGGGCGCCAGGCCGGTCCAGCGCTCGGCGAGCGACCCCGCCACGTAGAGCGAGAGCGTGGCGGGGGCGTCGGCGCGGGCGACGGTCGCGGAGAGCGCGACGGAGGTGCCCGCGCGCGAGACGGCGGCGGAGGCGGACTGGAGGAGGACGGGGTAGCGCGGCGTCGTGAAGGAGAGGGAGGTCTCCGCGCGCTGCGAATGCGCGCCGGCCGCGACGAGCGCCACCGTGTATTCGGTCTCGGGCGCGAGACCGGAAAGAGCGGCCGCCTTGGTGGCGGCGCCGGGGAAGCCCATCTGCCCGGACCATGTTCGGCCCCCGCCGCTGCAGGTCCACGAGACGGTGGCGGCGGTGGAGCCGGCGCCGAGGTCGAGCAGCTCGACCGAGAGCGTGGCGGACTCGGGGTCGACGTCGTCCGCCGCGACGCGGCCGAAGACGGGCGGCGTGTAGGCGGTCGTGGGGACGCGCTGCGCGGGCGTGGTGAAGGAGGTTCCCGCGGACCCCGCCACGACGGCGCGCGCCCAGTAGACGGTGCCGGCGGAGAGGGACGGGAAGGTGAAGGCCGCGGAGCCGCCGGCGGCGTTCACGCGCGAGGTGCGCGTCTGGACGCCGGACGTGAAGTCCTCCGAAGTCGAGAGCTGCATCCGGACGTCCGCGTAGGTCGAGTCGGTGCCGAGCGAGGAGACGTCGACGCGGAAGGATTCGGACTCGAACGAGACGGCGGTCGCGGCGAGCGTGGCGGCGGGGGGCTCGAGCCCGGCGGTCGTGAAGGCGATTTCGCCGGATGTTCCGGTGCCGCCGTTTCCGGACGCGGTGAAGACGATCGAGAAGTCGGACGCGGCGGCGAGCGTGGCGGGGACCGTCCACTCGACCGGCGCGGACGAGGCGGAGAGGCCGGAGGCGACGGTCCACGAGCCGGACGAGGCGCCGGAGAGCGCGGCGGAGAGCGTGGCGGAGCCGGAGGACGGGACGACGCGCACGGAGAACGTGGCGCCGTGGGGCGAGACGGAGACGAGCGAGGCGAAGACCTCGGGCGCGGAGCCGGCGGGGCGCGCGTAGGAGGCGACCTCGGACCAGCCGTCGACGCCGGTGCGGGCGTTGCGGAGGCGCGCGATCGCGTAGACGGTGGCGCCGGCGGCGGGCGCGGCGCCGGCGACGGAGAGCTCCTGGCGCGAGGCGCCGACGGGCGGCGAGGCGCCCGCGGCTGACCACCGCCACGCGGCGGGATCGTGCGGGTCGGCGGGGAGCGAGGAGGAGGCGTAGACCGTGAGCTCGTTGTCCGCGTCGTAGGAGTCGATCGCGACCGGGACGACGAGCGCCGAGCCGCTGCGGGCGAGCGGACGGTCGATGTCCGCGAGGACGCGGTCCGGGTCGTAGGTGCGCAGGAAGGAGCCGTCGCCGGGGTCGCGCAGCTGCGACCAGCCGGCGCTGCCGGAGGAGGCGGTCTCGAGGCCGTTGGTGTTCCACGCGACGCCGTAGAGCAGGCCTCCCTGGCGGCCGTAGCTGCCGGTGAAGGACCAGAACCAGATGCGGATCGGATGCCAGCCGGACTCCTCGTAACGGACCGTCCAGTAGGTCGTGTAGGAGTAGCCGCCGGTCGCTCCGGTCGCGGGCGAGGAGGGCGCGTCGTCGATCCACACGTTCGCGTTGTCGGCGTAGCGGTGGTAGAAGTGGTAGTCCACGCCGCCCTCGAACCACATGGCGCCCTCGTAGAGGAATCCGCCGCGGTAGGGCTCTTGGCCTTCGCCGGACCCGTAGGACGTGCCGTCGGGGAACTTGAGGATGTCCCACGCCGTGCCGGTGAGCGGGTTCGTGAACTTGTTGTCCTGCCCGATCATCGGCGCGAGGATGCGCTCGTCGCAGGGGTCGCCGATCTCCTTGACCCGCATCGAGGTGTCCGGAACGGCCTGTGCGGACATCTTGAAGCGGTGCTGCACGAGGCCGGGCTCCCAACGGCCGCCGCCGGGCTCCTGGAGCGCGGCGTCGCCGGTCGTGAACGAGACGGAGCCGAGCGCGCAGCCGCGGCCGAGGTCGTTGGTGGCGTAGAGCGTGGCGAAGTAGGCGAGGCGCGAGGAGAGGCCCGCAACGGCGCGCTCGATCGCGGCCGGGTAGACCGGGCCGGGGAAGGAGAACGACTGCGCGGGGAAGAGCCCGGCGGCGTCCTGCACCGTGGCGTAGACCGTGACGGACGAGGCGCCGGCGCCGATCGACGCGAAGTCGGCGACGAGCGTCGCCGAGGAGGCGCCGACGCCGCGCGCCGAGACCGCGGCCCGCGGGTAGCCGGGATGGTCGGCGGTGCGGAAGGAGGTGAGGTTGGTGGCCGCGACGCCGTCCGCGCCCGTGACGACCGCGCGGACGAAATACTTCGCGGCGGGGTCAAGCCCGGCGAGCGCGAAGGGGAAGGAGCCCTTGCCGGAAAGCGCGACGGGCGCCGCGGCTGCGCCGCCGAGACCGTCGGTGCGGGTCGACCAGGACAGCTCGAGCGTGCCGGGCGCGGAGGGGAGCGCGAGGACCTCGACCTCGGCCGAGCCGGCGAGGCCGGAGGCGTCCGCGGCGGCGCGGACGCGCAGCGCGGGCGCGTCCGGCGGGACGGAGCGGAACGCGACCATCTGCAGCGGCTCGAGCGAGAGCTGCGCGGAGCCAGCCGCGTCGAGGTCGATCTCGCCGTAGTCGACCGTGCGCCAGAGGTGCGCGAAGCCGGCGGAGAACGGCACGGGGCCCTCGTAGGGGTGCACGTCCGTGTTGATCACGGCGAAGTAGGTGCAGGCGGGGGCGTCGGCGGAGGCGGGGACGTCCCAGCGGCGGACGTGGAGCTTCTCGCCCCACGAGCCGCCCGCGACGAGCGTGCCGGGCTGCGCCGGGAGCGAGAGGAAGTTGAGGTTGAACTCGCGGAAGTAGCCCGAGTCGAGCTGCCCGAGGTTGGTGCCGTAGAGGCGCGCGAGCATCGTCGGGTCCGCGACGGTCATCGCCCAGAGCTCGTCGAGGTTCACGCCGCGGCCGGCGTGGTCGTAGTCGGAGCAGAAGTAGCCGGCGATCTGCTGGCGGCCGTCGTCGGCGACGTTCTTGTCCTGCAGGTTGTGCTCGTTGAGCGAGTAGTGGTGGACGAAGAAGAGGTCGCCCGAGGCGTTGCGGTAGGGGGCGGAGACGGCGGGATCGACGACCTGGAAGACGCGCGAATACGGATAGGAGAGGCCGATTCGCTCCTGCGCCGTGTAGTTCTCCGGGTCGTGGCGGGGATTGGCGTGGCCGTATTCCCAGCCCTGCGCGTCGCCGAAGTCCTGGTCGAGAGAATGGGTCTTGTAGCCGGCGGCGAGGCCCGCGATGTCCGTCTCGCCGTTGAAGCCCGTGAAGGTCTTCCAGTCCGTGCCGTTCCAGAGGCAGGACTCGTCGGGCGAGAAGACGGAGTTGGGCGGCGACCAGCCGTTCCACTGCTCGCCGGGCTCGGCCTGCGTGCCGTGGTAGAAGACGCGGGCCTGCGGCATGCCGTTGGTCGTGAGGTAGTCGCGCAGGGTGGCGAAGAGGTCGCGGCGCTTGCCGTACCACCACGCGCGGTAGTCCTTGTAGACCTGGGGGCCCCACTGCTCCTTGCAGTTCCAGTCGGCGGCGCCGCCGGCGGCCTGGATGCGCGCCTGCTCGTTGGTGAGCGCGGCGTAGATCGCGGTGCGCGAGGTGTGGTAGCCGCGCTCGGCGTTGAAGGAGGCGATCGCCGCGTCGGAGAAGCCCATCGGGAGCTGGAAGCGGTTGCGGAACCAGGCGCCGAGGAAGACGCCGCGGTAGCGCTCCTCGCTCGCGTAGCGCAGGAGCGAAAGGTCCAGCAGCTCCTTCATCTCCTCGCGCGTGCTCGGGTGCGTGACGTCGGCGAGCGAGGAGTTGATCCAGCTCTGGTTGGAGAAGCCGCCGTTGCCCGCGCGCAGCGTGATCGGCTTGGCGCCGACGTTGCCCCAGCCGTTGTTGCCGCGGCCGCCGGAGTATTCGTAGTAGGGCAGGATGTAGTGGCCCTCCTCGGCCATGAGGCGGACCGTGTCCGTCCAGTAGTCCGTGGCGCCGCCGAACTTGGCGTAGCCGTCCGTGTGGCCGTAGGGGCCGGAGGACCACGACGAGTTCCAGTACTGCACGTAGCCGAACTCGAGCAGGTCGCGCGAGGTGGTGTCGACGCCCAGGAGCGACATCAGCCGCGCCTTGTCGCGGTAGGCGTCGGTCTTGTTGCCGTCCTTGTAGCCCTGGAGCATGTAGCTGTCGCCCATCTCCTCGCGGAACGTGACGTGGCGGCGCGGCGCGTCGCCGAGCGGGTAGTGGATCTCGGGGCGGGCGGCGGCGTAGTCGTCCACGCGGTAGAGGCGGATCGCCTTCACCGCGACGCCGAGCGAGTCGGGCTGCCGGTCCTTGGAGAAGAGCGCGAAGGCGACGTCGAAGCCGCCGGACGGCAGGTCGTAGACCTCGGCGCCGTCCTTCTGCGCGGTCTCGACGTGCTGGCACTGCTCCATCGGGAACATGACCTCCTTGAAGGTCCGGACCTCGCCGGAGAGCGGCAGCGCGTAGGACTCGTGGAGCGGATGGACGTACTCGGGCCAGTAGCAGTCGGGCGTGGCGAAGCCGGTGGCGAAGCCGTGGATCGTCCAGTTGCCGAAGTTCATCACCGAGGCGGAGCGCGGGGCGTCGTCGGGGTAGTCGATCGCGAGCACGTAGGGCGTGCCGGCCTCGATTCCCTTCCCTTCGCCGAGGCGCCACGAGACGAACGAGGCCTGGCGCTGGCCCTTCGGGGTCTCCGAATCGGCGACGGGATGCATCGCGACGCACGCCTCGCCGAGGATGTTGGTGACGTAGCTGCGCCCGGCGGGATAGTCGCGGAAGCGGTGGGCCGTATCCGTGGCGCACTCGACCGAATCGACCAGCGTGAGCTCGCCGAACTCCTCGAGACCCGGGATGATGTCGGAGAAGGCGGGCGCCGCCACCAGCAGCGCCGCTGCGAGAGCGGCGAGGAGAGGGGCGCGGGACCTCTGGGACTGCTGAGACCCTTGAGACCCTTGGGACTTGAGACTTGGGACCCCTGTCCCACTGGTCCCACGGGTCTCAAGGGTCCCAGTAGTCGCCGGGGTCGCCCACCCCTTGCGCCGCGCGATGGAGCGCTCGGCGCGGGTCGCCTCGCGGCGGATTTCCTCGGCGCGCCGGCGGAGCTCGGCGGCGTCCGGCGCCGAATCGAGGCGGCTGTAGAGGGTCTTGTCCCAGACTTCGCCGCGGGCTTCGGTGCGCGCGGCGTGCATGCGCTCGCGCACGCCGCCGAACTTCCGGAAGTCCTCCTCCTGGCGCTTGATCATGCCGTCGAGGAGCGTCCGGGTCTGGTGGCAGAGCGTGAGCATCAGGTTGCAGAGCGTCTCTTCCGGACGGCTCTCGAAGATCTCCTTCCAGTCGTCCCAGTCGGGATGCGCCTTGGCGAAGGCGCGCGCCGCGACCGAGCGCTCGTCCGTTGCGCCCCAGGGCTCCATGCCGCGGGCGCGGAGGCGGTCGAGGTAGTCCTCGCGCAGTTCGTCGAGCGTCGCGCGGGCGACGTTCGTGAGCTTGATCTCGGTCTCCTTGCTCGTTCCGGAGGCGGCGCTTCCTTCCGCGATGTTCTGCTTGCAGCTGCGCGCGGCCTGCACCATCTGGTCGACCGTCCGGTCGCCGCGCGCGGGCAGGAACCGCCGGCAGAAGGCGACCGTGCCCTGGTAGACGGTTTCGCTCTTTCGGTAGACGATCAGCTTGCGGTAGCCGCCGTGGGGCAGCACGATGGGAAGGGCCCCGCGCGGGGCCTGGGACCCTTGGGACCCTTGAGACCCTTGGAACTTGGGATCTGGGCCCCCTGTCCCACTGGTCCCAAGGGTCTCAAGGGTCCCATCAATCGCGGGGGTCCCAACACCGGCGCCTGGCATTCTGCTGTCCATCTTGCCCGCCTCCCTCATCTGAACAGCACCTTCATCGGCCGGCCCGAGTCGACCGAAAACGTGAGATACACGCCCGTCGCGTCCTTCGTGAGAGCCGGGTTGCGGATCGAGCCGTCCTCGGGCAGCTCGAAGGAATAGCGCGGAAGGTAGGCGAGGGTCGACCAGTCGGGCGTGGAGGCGCCGGAGACGTCGACGATCTTCACCGTGCGGCCGCGCGAGAGCCCTCCGAAGGAGCGCAGGCGCAGCGTCACCGGGCCCGTCGCGCGCAGCGCCTGGCCGGAGCCGACCGCCGAGAGGCAGCCGTTGGAGTCCGGGCCGATGTCGATCGCGAGCGCGGCGCCGTCCTTCAGGGTCACCGGGGCCTCGGTGCGCAGCGCGCCGCCGAGCTCGCCGGGGCGCAGCTCGGCGCCGCCCTCGACCGTGAGCGCCGCCCCGGCGCCGAGCGTGCCGGTGCCGCCGAACCACGCGCCGGCCTCCACCGACACCGGTCCGGCGAAGCCGGCGTTGGCGAGCAGGCCGCCCTCGTGCACGACGTTCGGGTTCGAGCCCTCCGGAAGGCACTCCACGTCGCCGTCGAGCGCGAGCGCGCCGTCGCCGTATTTGAGGATGCGGCAGAGCGTGCCGGCCGCGCCGGAGTTGAAGACGCGGCCGCCGATGCGGCCCGCGACGTGCGCGGCGCCCCGCAGGGCGTAGAGATGGCGCGCGTTGCCGGTCCAGTGCGTGTTGGCCAGATTGAGGTCGAGGGGGTTGCCCATCGTCGCCGTGCCGTCCGCCTCCGGCGCGCCGAAGAGCAGCGTCGTCGCCTGGCGGCGGAAGGGCTTGCTCCCGAAGCCGCGGGAATCCACGGCGGCGACGTCCGCGCCCATCGCGTAGGCCCCGCCGCCGTAGAAGGTCGCGGTGCGGTCGCCGCCGAAGGCCGCCAGGCCCATCGCGCAGGTCTGGTCGTCGTAGCAGGCGAAGGCGCCGGGCGCGTCGCCCGCCGGGACCGCGAGGTCCGCCACGAGGCCGAGCGCGGGGCGGGCGCCGTCCTTGAAGAACGAGCCCGCCGTCCCGAAGAGCGTCCGCTCGCGCGCGAGCTGCGCGGAATTGGCGAGGACGAGCGCGCCGTCGATGACGTCGAAGCGGTTCGTCTGGCCGGCGGGGGCGCCCGCGAAGACGTCCTCCGCCACGTAGAGCGGCGCGCGGCCGAGCTTGCGGAAGATGAACGAGCCGGCGCCCGCGGCGGCGTTGCCGACCGTCCGGACCGAGACCGGGACGTCCACGTGGAACTGGTAGTGGTTCTTGTCGAGCGCCGGGCGGAACGCCGCCGCGGGGAACGACATCGGCCCGTCGCCGCGGAAGCGGAAGTTCTTGTTCTCCGCGCCGCTCGTGATCTCCGTCACGTTCTGCAGCGAGAGCGCGCCGCCCGTCTCATTGGCGAGCGACTGCGGGCGCGAACTGCCGTCGGAGTTGTCGAGCCGCAGCGTGCGCACGCCGGAGAGCGCGCCGGGCGAGACGACGGCGAGCGTCACCGCGCCGCCGAGCCGGACGGTTTCGGGAAGCGCGGAGCCGGCGGCCTCGAAGGCGACGGCGCCCTGCGCGTCGCCGTTGATCCACAGGACGCTCGTCTCCGGCGCGGCGAACGTCGCCGCCTTGCGGAAGACGATCCGGCCGCCGGAGGGCATCACGGGGCGCAAGGAGTTGTTGCCCGTCGCCGTCGAGGAGAAGCGGACCGGGACGTCGACGGCGTTCGTCCCGTAGGTCGCCTGGGAGAAGGCGAAGTTCCAGCCGCCGGCGTTGTTCCAGGACTGGGGCAGCACGAGCTCCGCGCCGCTCGCGCCGGAGATCGTCCAGCCGCAGTTGGAGAAGCCGTCGTGGCCGTCGGCGGTCGAGACGGTCGTGCGGCCGCTCGACCCGACGGGCCCGAAGCAGACCGAGCGCACCTCGAGCGACGCGGTGAGGCGCGGCTGCACGCCGGGAAGTCCGGAGAAGAAGAGCCGGTCGGCGGAGGTCGGGGCCTCGGTCGCCGCCGCGCCGGTGGCGGCGTCGTTCCAGCTGGCGGCGGCGTTCATGTCGGAGCCGCGGTTGGCCCAGACGAGGTTCCGGTCCGCCGCGGCGGCGGAGAGCGCGGCGGCGGCGAGGAGAGGCGCGGAGAGGGATCGAAGGCGGTTCATGGGGAAGGGGTCACTGCGCGAGGAAGTCCTCGAGGGAGACGCCGGCCGCGCACGGCTCGGCCGAGACGCCGACGCGGACGAAGCGCACGGGGTGCGTGGCGGGGTCGGCGGCAATCGTCAGCGCGAGCGCGCCGCCGGTGCCGCGGACGCTCGCCGCCTCCGCGACGAACGGGCCCTCGATCGAATCGGCCGCGAAGGCGGTATACCAGAACGCCGCGTCGGTGCCGACGAGGCTTAGCGAGAAGGTCGCCGCGTCCGGGAAGGCCAGCGCGGCGCCGCCCTCCGCGAAAACGGGCGCCGGGATCTCGACGGGGCCGGAGACGAGCGCGCGCAAAACGCCCCGGAAGTCGCCGAGCGAGCCGCGGCCGAGCAGGACGACGCGCTCCGCGCCGGTCGCGGCCCGCGCGACGGGGAGCCACTCCTCGCCGTCCACGGTCGCGACGGCGCCGCCCACGGCGTAGCGCACGCGCGCCGGGGCGTTCGTCGAGAAGTCGATCTCCGCGCGCCACGCGATTTGGCCGGAGGGCCGCGTGGCGCCGTCCGCACCCCGCCACGCGCCGTCCGCCCACACGAGCAGCCCCTCCTCGGCGAAGGCGAGGCCGGCGAGCGGCTCGCCCTCGGGGGCGGGACGCGCGCCGGCGACGGGCGTCGCGACGCCTTCGACGACGAGGTCCGCGCCGGCGGGCGAGGGCTTCGCGGGCGCGAAGACGAGCGCGGTCGCGGCGTTGGTCGAGGCGAGCGCGAGGCGGCCCTCGGCGAGCGAGGAGGCGTCGGCCGGGGCGGGGCGCGTCCAGGCGCCGCCGGAGCGCGCCTGCGCGGCGGCGGAGGCGTCCCAGCCGGGGCCCTCCGGGTAGCCGTCGGCGCCCCAGCGGACGCGGAACCAGTCCGTCACGAGATACGCGGCGAACGCGCCGCCCGCGGTGGCGGTCGTGCCGTCGGCGACGGCGGTGAAGAGGAACGTGTGCTCGGCGCCGGCGCGGACGGAGACGTTGGTCGAGAAGACGCCGGAGGCGGAGAGCGCGAAGGTGCCGGCGGGCGCGCCGTCGAGCAGGAGCGAAAGGGTGGCGGAGGGCGCGTCGAGCGCGACCGAGACCGAGAGCGTGGCGACGCTCCGCTCCTCGTCCACGAGGGCGGCGGGCGCGGAGAGCGCGACCGGGAGCGGACGCGTGGTGGCGGTGCCGGAAATGGAATCGGAGGCGCCGAGGTCGTTCTCGGCCGTGGCGGTCCAGGCGTAGGCCGTGGCGGGGTCGAGCCCCTCGAAGAGGAACTCGAACGTGCCGGGGGCCGCGATCTGGCGCGTCTGCGTGGCGCCGCCGAGCGTGACGGAGAGCGTGGCGGACTCGGCCTCGGGCCCGAGCGAGACGACCGGGATGCGGAGCGTGATGGCGCCGCGCGCGGACGTGTCGGCCTCGACCGCGCCGAGCTCGGGCCCGATGACGTCGACCTCGCCCGTGCGACGGACGTAGACGTAGTCGAGCAGATTTTCGTCCGTGATCGACGAGGCGCCGTAAGTCGGCTCCGCGGACACGGCGAGGAGACCGCCGCGCGGCAGCGTGAACTCGTCCGTCGTCTTTTCGCGCAGCTGCCGCACGTCGTTGTTCTGCGCGGAATAGACGGGCTCGCCCGCCGCGGAGAGGGTCCACGTGACGCGGTTTGCCGAATTGCCGTTCCAGACGCCGAGGACGGCCCGGTAGACGCCCGGCGGGAGGTTCGTGATGACGAGGTGCGAGCCCTCGGGCGGCTGCGCGCCGCCCTGCATGCTGAGCGCGGGGTTGGAGACGGCCGTCGCGCCCGCGAGGTCCTCGCCCTCGGCGCAGAGCGTCACGTCGTTGGCGCCGACGTAGGCGTTGGGATTGTGGCGGTAGGCGATGCTCGCCGTATGGGTCGGGGCGTCGTCGTCCACCGTGAACGAACCGCCGTAGACGGACGGCAGGGGATCGACGCGCCAGAGCTTCGTGCCGACGAGCCGGTAGCGGGGGAAGGCGTAGGAGATCGTGGCGGGCTCCGTGAGCGCGGCGGCGGCGATGACGTTGCCGAGGCTGTCCGAGACGCGATAGGAATACCGCCAGGGGATGTCCGCGCGCGCCTGGAGCGCGTCCTTGACGGCGGAGGGGGCGAGGCGGTCGATCAGATACTGCGCGTCGCGGAGGATGCAGTCGTTGTCGATCGTCTGCTCGTGCAGGTCGAGCAGCGCCTCGATGTCCCCGACGATGCGGGAATCGACTCCGACGTTGAGCGTCGCGGTGCCGCCGACGACCGCCGCGTCGGCGGTGTCGGCCCCGGAGAACGTCCAGCCGGAGGCCGTGGCGAGCCCGGGAAGGTTGACCGTGACCTCGCGGAAGAGCGACTTGCCGCAGTCGGGCAGGCGCACGTCGAAGGAGAGCGCGTCCGTGGCGGCGTCGAAGCGGACGTTCTCGATCGAGGCGTTGGCGCGGAGCCAGTAGTATTCCCAGATTTCGTCGACCGAGGCGACCCAGATCGCGTCGGAGGGCTGCACGCGGTCGCGGAGCCAGTCCTGGATGCCGTTGGAGAGCCCGTGCGTGCCGCCGAGGAGGATCTCCGTCCCGGCGCCCGCCGCGATGACGGCGTCGACGACGTTGGTGAGCGAGTCCTCCTTGCCCTGGAAGAACGTGCGGGCGTAGCCGCCCTGCGGCTTGGCGTCGAACGTCGAGGGAACCGTCCCGGACGTCCAGTCCGCGATCGCGAGGCTGTTGAAGGGGTAGCCCGCGGCGGAGTTCTGGAAGAGGCTCCAGCAGACGGCGGGGGAGAGACGGGCGGCGTCGAGGTAGACGTGGTTCCCGTTGGGCTCGGCGAGGACCTTGAGCGGGACGCCGACGGCTTCCTCGAACAGGTCGCTCAGCGGGGCGAAGCGGGCGGCGATCGAGGCGGCGTCCCCCGTGTCGGCGCCGTCGACGTCGTGGAAGGCGAAGCTCCAGCCCGTGCGGCGCATGATGCGGCAGTCGGCGGCGGAAAGCATCGTGTAGTTGCCGGAGGCGAGCAGAGCCGGCCAGAGCGCGGTCGTGGCGGCGAAACGGCGGACGCCGCCGGCCCCGTCGGTGTAGGTGAGAGGCTCGTGCACGCCGAGGCGGGAGCCGCGCACCATCCCGGCCTTGGCGGCGTTGGAGAAGTAGGCCGAGCCGTCGTTTTCCATCAGGTGCGCGCCGAGCATGCTCTCGCCGTCGAGATAGGGATAGCACAAGTCGGGATCGACGGGATAGCCGTTGAAGAAGAGCCAGGTGCTGACGTAGTCGCCGAGGCCCATGTCGTCGCTGACGATGCCCAGCGGCGCGGCCTTGTTGTATTTGACCCGCGCGAACTCGGGCGCGTTGGCGCTCGTGTAGCCGGGCGCCGTGAGCGAGACGTGCACGACGGCGTCGGGGTCGGCCGCGCGCGCCAGGGTCGCAAGCAGGGCAAGCAGCGGGAAGCGGAAGAAGCGTTGCATTCGCCGGCCCCCTCTGCGCTCAGTAGATCAGGATCGAGAAGCCGAGGTCCTCGGGAGGCGTCTCGTCCCCGGCCTGGACGACCCAGTTGTAGCGCCCGGTGCCGGAGCCCCAGATCGTGGCGCCGAGCGTCCGTTCGGGATGGGCGGGCGTCGGGAAGTCGGCGGAAGACGTGGAGAAGGCGTTCTTCGTGTCGTTGTTGCCGTCGATGTCGGCCATCGCGACGAAGTCGGTGCCGTTCGTCCACGCCGGATACGCCGCGGCGTCGACGACGAACACGTGGCGCTGCGACGTGTTGTTCTTGTCCGTCGTGTAGAACGGGGACCTGTCCGCGGTCGCGGTCACGGCCGGGCGGTCGCCGAGGAACCGGAACGTGGCGCCTTTCTTGAGTTCGCGGAAGTTCTGGTCGCCCGTCAGCGCGGCGAAGTTGGTCGGAAAGGTCACGCCCGCGATGGACGTGAAGGCCGCCCACATCGACGGAATCTCCGTGATGCCGGAGGCGGAGAGGTCGAAGTGGTTGGTGAGGACGTTGCAGTTGCGGAAGGTCCCGGGTTCGATTGTCATCGGCCCCCACGTGGACGGGAAGAAATCCACCAGAGCCGTGCAGTTGTAGAAGGCCGCGTGGTCCGAATGATCCGTGCCGTTGGAGAGGATTTCCGAAAGGTTCTCCGAAAAGGCCGCGGACACAAGCCCGGTGCAGTTCTGGAACGCCCGGTTCCCGATTTTCGTCACGGCCGGAGCGTCGACCCGGACGACCGCCTTGCAGCCCGCGAACGCCAGCGGCGGCATCGTCGTGACGCCGGCGGGAACGGCGACGCGACCGGCCTCGCGATCCGATTCGTCGGCGTAGAAATACTTCAGGTTCGTGCAGCCGTCGAACGTGTTGTTGTTGCCGAGCGAGACGAGACCGGCCGGAACCTTGATCTCCTCGAGGCCCGTACAGCCCTGGAAGGCCGCCGTCCAGATCGTGGTGCACGTCTCGGGAAGAATCACCTTCGTGACGTCGGTCTTTCCTTTGAACCCGGTGTTGTCGACCCAGGTGATCGTGTAGCCCGTGTCCGCCTTGACCGTCCTGAGGTCGAGGACCGTGCTCGAACCGGTCCGCTCCTTGTAGGCGACGCGAGACTGGTTGGAGTAGAGGTAGAGGTGCCAGTTGCCGTCGGTGATCACGGGTGTGCTTCCGCCGGTTTCGACGGTCCACG
>JAFTHC010000050.1 GCA_017457625.1 Kiritimatiellia bacterium | reverse complement strand
TGGACGGACGGCTCGCTGAAGATCAGCGGCTCCAGCGCAAAGAACAAAACCGTCACGGTCCGCTTCTGGGACCCCAATTCCACCGCCACCTCCTCGCTGCTCGCGTATTAGAAAGGAAATTCCATGAAAAAAACGATTTCCTCCCTCCTCCTTCTCATCTGCGCGGCACTTCCCGCGGCCGCCATGACCTGGTCGGTCAATCCAAGCAACTCCAACCAGTATCTTGACGATACCGGCAGCTGGACGCTCACGCTCGGAAACTTCAACGCGAACTACGACGGGGTCCAATACTCCGGCAAGGAAATCACCGGCGTCGCCTACGCCGAGAACGGCGCGAACGGGGTCATCGACCTGACAACGTTCGAGAGCGACACCGGTTTGACCCTTCGCGGCATCGGGAACAACAAGTTCGGCAACAGCACCGCGTCTTACGCGCTCACGTCGCTGAAGGAAGCGTATTTCCCGGACACGATCGTCTACATCGGCCAGAACCTGTTCCGGAACTGCACGGGCCTCGAGAAGGTGAAGGTGCCGACCTCGGTTTGTCGGATCGCCGGCGACAGCCATTTCCGTATGTGTACATCGCTCACGACCGTTTACTACACCGGGTTCGAACCGGTGGAGGGGACGGTGGCGCTACCGCCGTGCTTCACGGCTCTGACCGAGTTCATGTTCGAGTCCGTCCCGATGACGCGGTTCTATGGCCCCGGCGTCATCCATGTCGAGCGCAGCTGCTTCCCGGGATGCAAGAGCCTCGCCTCGGCCGAATTCTCGCCGAACGCGACCGCCTTCATGGAGAACAACGGCGGTTGGACCACCGGCATCTTCCACAACGACCAGACGTATCTGAGCGCGCTGGTCAACGTCTATCCTTCGACGTTCTGCGCGGACTTCGTCATGCAGGGGACATCCTATTCGATTCCGTTCAACAACGTGACCCGCACCTTCAAGGGAACCGGCTGGCTCTGCAACGCGGCCATCACCAACTACTTCGACCTGTCCGCCACCTCCATTCCGCTGGTCAACGAGTTCGCCTGCTACAACACCTGCATCGCCGGCGCGACGTTCCCTGCGACGCTGACGGAAATCGGCAACCGCGCGTTCAACGGCATCAAGAACGCCGCGACCTTCCGCTTCCTCGGTCCGCCCCCGGTGTTCAAGAACAACAACAGCGGATCGCAGTCCGTCTTCTACCAGTCCCAGCAGAACCAGGTCGGCTACCGCCATACGCTGATCGTCGATGCGGAGACCTATCCTGCCTGGAAGAACGCCGCGAAGTTCGTCGCGGTGAAGGACTTCGCCACGAATTCGGTCGTGAACAACGCCTACAGCACCTCTTCCGCCGACTTTCCGACGCCGAAGCACCCCGAGGAGACGCTCGGTGTGACGACATGGGGCTTCGAAGGCAACTCCGGCAACGGTGCGCGCTATGCCTGGCTCGTCCAATACGTCGACCACTCGACCGTCGCAGCAACGTGGATGAACGGCGACACGGCGTTCTGCGAGGCGACGTCCGTCCCGGTCGGCACCGCGCCGACGGCGCCGGACGGCACGCCCGCGAAGGCGTCCACCGCCGAGTTCGACTACACGTTCGTCGGCTGGAACACGGATCCCGACGCCACGACGGTCCTCGACCTCTCGACGCTCGCGCTCGAGGACGACACGACGTTCTATGCGATCTTCTCCGCCGCGACGCGTTCCTACACGATCACGTGGAAGCTTGACGCCAACACCGACATCGACACGACGACCGTCCTCTACGGCGCCGACCCGACGCACGCCGACGCGAGCAAGCCGTCCACGGCCGAATACTCCTACGAGTTCCTCGGCTGGTCGACGGACGGCGCGACGGTCCTTTCGTCGATCCCCGCCGTGACCGGTCCCGCGACCTACATCGCGGTCTTCCAGCAGCACGACGCCACGACGACGGCGACGGTCTCGTGGTTCGACGAGGACGGCACGACGGCGCTCGATCCCGCGCAGACGACGGTGACGAAGGGCGAGCGGCCGGCGCACGCCGAGCCGACGAAGGAGCCCACGGTCGACACGGTCTTCACGTTCGCCGGCTGGGTCGAGGTCGGAAGCGACGGCTCGGTCACCAATACGACCGCGTCCCTGCCCGCCGTCACGGCCGACATCGCCTACAAGGCCGTCTACACGGCCTCCGTCCGCCGCTACACCGTCACCTTCGCGAACTGGGACGGCTCGGTCATCGACGCGACGGACTACGACTACGGCACCGCGGCGGCGGACATCGCCATCCCCGCCGACCCGACGCGCCCGGCCACGGCCGAATACACCTATACGTTCGCCGGGTGGGACGCCGAGGTCACGAACGTCGTCGGCGCCGCCACCTACACCGCCACCTACACCGAGACCGCCAACGAATACGCCGCCATGTTCGTGGACGGCGTGGACGGCTCGACGATCCTCGGGCCGACGAACGTCGCCTACGGTGCGGCCGTGACGGCGCCCGAGCCGCCCGAGCACTACGGCTTCACGTTCTCCGCGTGGTCCCCGGCCGTTTCGACGATGCCCGCCGCCGCCACGACCTACACGGCCGTCTATACGACGAACAAATTCACGATCACCTGGGTGAACGGCGACGCCACGACAACGGCGAAATACGACTACCTCACGCCCACGAACGCGATCACGGTCCCGGAGGGGAAGAAGACGAACACCACGAAGGCGTCCTACACGTTCCTCGAATGGTCGCCGGTCCTCGAGCCGGTGCAGAGCAACACGACCTACACCGCGATGTTCCAGGGAACGGTCCTCTCGCCGATGACGCTGCTCTACGGCGGCACGACGATCGGCGAGGGCGCCGCGAGCGCGGCGGTCTCCGCCACGATGTCGAACTACACGGCGGGCGAAGAGGGATTCTCCGCGGGCGTGACGGCCGCGGTGCGCAACCACATGCAGGTGGTCGATTCGGCGACCGGCACGGCCGCGTTCGAGGCACCGGCCGTGACGGCGACCTTCACCGCGCTCTCCGCCGCGAAGGGCTACGACTGGACGATCGTCGCGACGCAGTGGCTCGCCACGGCGAACGTGGCCGACGTCGCGACGCTGCACGGCCGCTTCTACGCCAAGCCGACGAAAACGTGGTTCACGCCGGAGCAAGCGGTCTTCGCGGACGGCGCCTTCAAGCCCGTCACGCCCTCCGGCTCGAGCCAGCAGGTGCGCATCCGCGCCACCATGACGTTCCCCGCGGTTCCCTCGCGCGCCCCCGCGGACGCGACCGGCGCCGTGACGGGCATCGACGTCTTCCAGGCCAACGCCGGCAAGCCGCGCGCCTACTACGCCTGGAACGGCGCCACGTGGGTGCAGCTCCATGGTGCGACGGCCAAGCTCGGAGAGCCCGTGAACCTGCTCTGCGTGATCGACTTCGCGATCCGGGGCGGCACGATGACCTGGTATGCCGACGGCGCCCAGCTCACGGATGCCGACGGCAACTGGGCGATTCCGATGTCGCTTGGTCCGAAGCAGATTTCGCGCTTCGTCTTCGACAGCGCCGCCGCCACGCTCGATTCGCTCGACGGCGACTACGACCTCGGCTTCAACGGCACGATGCTGCTGGTCTTCTAGTCCCCCTCCGGGGCGGGGCGCGGGCGGGCGGCTTCCGCCGCCCCGCGCCCCGCGCGTGTCGTCGGCCTGATCGCCCGCGCGGTCCCGCGCGGGCGGGGCGCTCGTTCAGGATCGCCTCGCCGGCGGGGTTGAATCAGTCGGCGCCGATCTGCTATGATTCCGCTTTGACAGCTTCAACCCCGGAGCCCTCCGCGCATCCGCGCATCCGCGCATCCGCGCATCCGACCATCCAACCATCCGACCATGAAACGCCTTCTCTCCCTCGTCTTCCTCGCGTCGCTCGCCGCCGGGTGCCGGACGGCCGGTCCCTACGAGCGCCATTTCCGGTTCACGGCGCAGCCGTTGCCCGTTCCCCTGGCCGCGGACGACGCCGCCTCCGTCACCAACGTCCCCGCCGCTCAGGTCGCGGAGGCGACGTGGGAGATCCCGGACGAGCCCGTCCTGCCCGTCGAGTCGATAACGACGGCCGAACTCGCCTCCGCCGACGGCGCGGACGACTGGTTCAAGGCGGGCTGGACGGAAATCGGCCGCTCCGAGTTCGTTTCGACGCGCCTTCCGGCGCAATCCGAAGCAGTATCCTTCGCCGCGCGGCTCGGCGCGCAGGGCGTCCTCTTTTTCACGCAGGACCTGGGCGCGCACTGGATCTGGCGCACCGAATGGGAGCCGCGCCGCGTCCGGCGCTTCCTGGCGCCGCCCCCGCCGCCGCGCGGGCCGCCGCCGGGGCCGCCGCACGCGCGGCACCGGCCGGGGCCGCCGCCGCCCCTCTTCGTCGACGAAATCGACTACGTTCCCGTCGACCGCCTCCGGCTGGAGCGGCACTTCCGGAACCTCGCGATTTTCCTCGACGGGCGCTGAGACGCGGCTAGTCCTCGACCATGCGCACCGCGTCGATCTCCGGCGCGTCGCACAGCAGCATGCAGAGCCGGTCCACGCCGAGCGCGGCGCCGCCGGCCGGGCCGGGGATCGCGGGCAGCGCGGCGAGGAAGTCTTCGTCGATCGGCATCGGCGTCTCGCCGTTCGCGGTCTTCTCCGCGCGCGCCGCTTCGAACCGGCGGCGCTGCTCGGCCGCATCCAGAAGTTCCCCGAACGCGTTCGCCAGTTCCATGCCGCCGCCGTAGGCTTCCCAGCGCTCGGCCACGCGCGGGTCGGCGGGCGAGAGGCGCGCAAGCGAGGCGGCCGGGGCGGGGTAGTCGACGAGGACGCACATGCGGTCGCGCGGCAGCGCGGGCTCGATCGAGAGCGCCATGTCTTCGTCGAAGCGCGCGGCGTCCCACGACTCGACGGGGTCCCAGCCGGCCCAGCGGCGGTAGGCTTCGCGCACCGGGATGCGCTCCCAGTCGCGCTCCAGGTCGACCTCGACGCCGCCGAAGGCGACTCGCCCGGACCCCGCCACATCGCGCGCGGCGTCGCGCACAAGCGCCTCGAGGTCGGCGAGGATCTCCAGGTAGGTGCCGGGCGCGCGGTACCATTCGAGCATCGTGAACTCCGGCGCGTGCCGCGCGCCGCGCTCGCCCTCGCGGAAGCACGGGCCGATCTGGTAGAGCCGCGGCAGGCCGGCGGCGAGCAGGCGCTTCATCTGCAGCTCCGGCGAGGCGCGCAGGAAGCGGTCGCCGCTCGCGGGCGGACGGATGAACGGCTCGTTGGCCGGCGCGGCGATGCGGACGGGCGTCTCGACCTCGACGAACCCCGCCGCGTCGAGCGTCGAGCGCAGCGACCGTAGCAGGCGGGCGCGCCGGGGAAGGTTTGCGGGCAGGGCTGGGTGCATGTCCGATTCGGAGCTGTTCGGGGGATGGCACGGACGCTACCACGGCGAACCGGGCAAGTCAAGCCGTATTTACAGGTCGCCGTATTGCCGTATTTCCAGAATCGCGAACGCCTTGCAAAGCGGTCTGGATTTTGAAAGAATGGAGGGCATGAAACTGAGATTGCCCGCGTTGCTCGTCCTTGCCGCGTCGGCTGCGGCGGGGGACGGCGTTTCGCTTGCCGTCGGCAGGACGTTCACGCGGCCGTCCGTGCCGAAGAGCCTGAGCGGCGTCACCTACCTCGGCGGCAACCGCTACTGGGCCGTGGCCGACGACGGCACCGGCGCCGAGGGCGGCCTCTACGAGTTCACCGCCGAACTCGGTCCCGAGGGAACGAACGTCGTCTCGTTCTCGATCTGCTCCACGAACGAGCGCGTCCGCCTCGGCTCGGCCGCCGACCTGGAGGGTTGCGCCTACGACCCCGCCACGGGATGGGTCTGGGCGTCCGACGAGGGCGGGCGCAACGTCCGCGCCTACGACCCCGCCACGGGGGAGCAGGTCGGCGGCGTCCACGTGCCCTACGTCCTCACGACGCATCCCGGCAACTTCGGCTTCGAGGCGCTTTCGATGCGCGGCGACGGGCTCGCGCTCTGGACCTGCAACGAGGAGGCGCTCGTCGGCGACGGCGCCCGCTCGTCCCACGCCGCCGGGACGACCGTGCGCCTGGCCAAGTATTCGCGCCGCTCCGTCCGCGACGAGTTCGCGCTCGAGGCGATGTATCCCTACACGACCGACGCGTGGACCTACGCGAACGACTACAGGGGCAAGGCCCGGCTCGGCGTGGCGGGGCTCTGCGCGCTGCCGGACGGGTCGCTGCTCGTCCTCGAGCGCGAGCTCAGCTTCGACGACAAGATGATCTTCGGCGTTCCCTACGTGTTCCGGCTCGGCTGGCGCGTCTACCGCGTCGGGCGCCCGGAGGACGCCACGGACGTGCAGGACTTCGACTCGCTCGCGGACGGCGCGACGTGGACGGGCGTCGGGAAGACGTTCCTCGCGGAGGGCGACGGCGTTTCGAACTGCGAGGGCATCTGCCTCGGTCCGCGCCTCGCGGACGGCCGTCTGAGCGTTCTCCTGCTCTCCGACGCCGGCGACGGCTATTCCGCCGCCCTGCTGCAGCCCCTCGTCCTCTCCGGGCTCGACGTCGCCACGCTCGACTTCCCGCCGCCCGACGCCTCGCTCGGCGCGGACGCCGCCGCGTCGAGCGTCGGCTCGAACTACCGCTTCCTCGCGGGGACGCGCCTCTCGGTCGAACTCTCCGGCTCCGCCGCGGACGCCGCGCGCCACGCGGCGGGCGGCACGTCCGTCCCGCTTCCGCGGTGGTCGCTCGCGAGCGGTGCCGCGTCCGGCGCAGGCACCGTCGCGTCGTTCGAGGTCTCGGGCGACGACACGCTGCTCTGGACCGGCCTCTCCGCCGCGCTGACCGTCGCGACGGGAACCGCCTCCGTCGGCGACGCCGCCTTCTTCCGCGTCAAGGCCCCGCGCTAGCGCCCGGCGTAGTTGCGCTCGAGCCAGGTGCGGTAGGCGCCGGTGCGGACGGAATCGACCCAGGCGGGGTTGTCCAGATACCAGCGCACGGTCTGCTCGAAGCCGTTCTCGGCCGTGTAGGCCTGCGTCCAGCCGAAGTCGCGTTCGAGTTTCGAGCAGTCGATCGCGTAGCGCGCGTCGTGGCCGAGGCGGTCCGTGACGTGGCGGACGAGGCTCTCGCGCGGCGCGCCGGAGGGCAGGGGCGGGGCGAGGCGGTCGACGAGCGCGCAGAGCGTCTTCACGACGTCGAGGTTCGTGCGCTCGTTGCGGCCGCCGACGCAGTAGGTCGAGCCGGACTCGGCGCGCGTCATCACGGTCCAGATCGCGGCGCAGTGGTCCTCGACGTGGAGCCAGTCGCGCACGTTGAGGCCCGCGCCGTAGACCGGCAGCTCCTTGCCTTCGAGGGCGTTGAGAACCATGAGCGGGATCAGCTTCTCCGGGAACTGGTAGGGGCCGTAGTTGTTCGAGCAGTTCGTGATCGTGACGGGCAGGCCGTAGGTGTCGTGGAACGCGCGCACGAGGTGGTCCGACGCGGCCTTCGACGCCGAATACGGGCTGTGCGGCGCGTAGGGCGTCGTCTCCGAGAAGAACCCGGTCGGGCCGAGCGAGCCGAACACTTCGTCGGTGGAGACGTGGTGGAAGAGCTGGAGCGCGGCGCCGCGCTCGCGCGCGGCCTGCAGGAGGTTGAACGTGCCGACGATGTTCGTCTGCACGAAGTCGTCCGGCGCGACGATCGAGCGGTCGACGTGGCTTTCGGCGGCGAAGTGGACGATCGCGTCGATCTCGTAGCGTTCGAGCGCCTCGCGCACGGCCGCCGCGTCGCGGATGTCGGCGTGGAGGAAGACGTAGCGGCCGCCGAACGCCGCGGCCACGTCCGCGAGACTCTCCGCGTTGCCCGCGTAGGTGAGCGCGTCGAAGTTGACGATGCGCCCGGCGAAGTCCGTCTTCCCGAAGACGTGGCGGACGAAGTTGGAGCCGATGAAGCCGGCTCCGCCGGTGACGAGGAGGTTCTTGAACGTGCGCATGGGCGGTCTTTCCGTGCAACGGCGGGGATTCTAGCACGGAGGTCCCGGCCGAAGCAACCGCGCTTCCGTTTCTTTCCGGATTGTGGTATCCTGCAGGGCCGACACCCCGCCACGGAACCCCTCCCGCGATGAAAACCTGGCTCCTCCAGTCCGCCGATCCCGACTTCTTCGTCCAAACCCACCACCCGAGCCGCCCCGGCGCGGCGTTCGACGGCGCGCCGTTCACGGTCGCCGGCAAGCGCGTGAAGTGCTCGTCTGGCTACGGCACGCACGCGCCCGGCTACGTCGATCTCGACCTGGAAGGCTGCGGCGCGCGCGTCCTGCGCGGCCGCGTCGCGATCGACGACGAGTGGAGCTACGACAAGGGCGCCGCGACGCTCGCCGTGGTCGAAGACGGTTCGGCCGCCGAGATCTGGCGCTCCCCGCTTTTCGCCAACGGGGAAAAACCGATTTCCTTCCGGGTTCCGCTCGCGGGCCTGCGCCGCATCCGGCTTCACTGGGATCCGGGTCCGGCGGGTCCGGACGGAACGCACGTGGACCTGATCGACGTGGCGATCGACTACGAAGGGTCTCACGCGCCCCGCGCGATCTGGACGGCGCCGGCGGACTTCGGTTCGCTCCGCGTCGCCTGGCCGTTCGACGCGCTCGAAAAGGGCAAGCCCGTTTCGCAGCTCGCGCTCGCGTGCGGGAAGCCGACCGGGACGGCGCCGCGCCTCGACCTGGTTCCGGCGTTTCCGCCGACGGACGGCGTCGCCGGCCGGCACCGTCCGCTCTCGCTCTACGTGATCCAGTCGAACGGCGCGCATACGTGCCGCCTCGTCTTCGACCGCTTGAAGGAACGCCTGCTCCCGAACGGCGACCTGGAGCGTTCGGTCTTCCTCAAGGACCCGGACTACCCGGTCGAGGTGGAGCAGCGCATCACGGTCTACGCGGGGAAAAACCTCTGGCGCCTGCAGCGCGCGATCCGCAACCGCGGCCGGAAGCCCGTCACGCTCGCGTGGCGCGACGCGGGATTCGTCCAGCTCCCCTCCGGGAAACCCGTGCTGCGCACGTTCAGCGGCGCGTGGGGGCGCGAAAAGACCGAACTCGACGAAGGCCCTCTCCCGCACGGGACGCTCGAACTTTCGTCCACCAACACCGGCCACAATTCGCAGGGCGACTATCCGGGTTTCTTCCTCGGGTGGGACGGCCCGATCGCCGAAGAACGCGGCCGCGTGGCGGGCGTCTGGCTCGGGCGCGACGGCAACTGGTCGCTGCGCGCGATGCGCCTCGGCGGCGACGCGGTCGCCGTCGCCGGCGGTTCCTTTCCCGAGCCGCGGCAGCTCGCGCCGGGCGGGACGTTCGAGACTCCGTTCATGCTCGTGGCGTGGTCCGACCGCGGCCTCGGGCCCGCGACGCGCGCCTTCCAGTGGTGGTGCCTCTCGCGCGGCGGCGTGATGAATCCCGCGGCCAGGCGGCGCGTCGTGCTCAACAGCTGGGAGGGCTGCTTCTTCACCTTCGACGAGGCGAAGATCCTGGGCATGATCCGGAACGCGGCCTCGCTCGGCGCGGAACTTTTCGTCCTCGACGACGGCTGGTTCGGCAACGGCCGCTACGCCCGCGACGACGACCACCGCGGTCTCGGCGACTGGCAGGTCAACCGCCGGAAACTCCCGCACGGCCTCAAGCCGCTGGTCGCCGAGTGCCGGAAACTCGGCCTCGATTTCGGCCTGTGGTTCGAGCCGGAGATGGTGAACAAGACGAGCCGGCTCTTCAAGGCGCACCCCGACTGGATCCTGCGCGAAGACGGGCGCGTCCCGACGCCCGGCCGCGGCGGAGACCAGCTCATGCTCGACCTCTCGAATCCCGAGGTCGAAGAATTCGTCGACCACGCCGTCGCGGACGTCCTCCGCGCCGAACCCGGCATCTCCTACGTGAAGTGGGACCACAACATGCACGGGCGCAACCAGGGCGCGCCGCGCCTCGGCGCGAACCAGGGCGCGCTCTCCGACCTCTACGACGAGGCGTTCCAACGCATCGCCGCGCGTCTGCGGCGCGACTTCCCCGGCGTGACGTTCCAGCTCTGCGCCAGCGGCGGCGGCCGCGCCGACGCGGCGTCGATGCAGTTTTTCGAGGAGTTCTGGGGCAGCGACGAAACTCGCGCCCTGCCGCGCATCCCGATCCAGTGGGGCGCGCTGCACTTCCACCCGCCGTGCGCGCTCGCTTCGCACGTGGCGCGCGGCGGCGCGTGGAGCATGAAGACGCGCGTCGACGTCGCCATGGCCGGCCGCCTCGGCGTCGAGCTCAACCCGGCGGACTTCCCGGAAAAGGACCTGGAAGAGATCCGCCGCGGCATCGCCGCCTACAAGGAGCTGCGCCCCGTCCTGCACGCCGCCGAGGTCTACCGCGGCCGCAACCCGCACGAGTCGAAGACGACGGAGCTCACCTACGTGCTGCCCGACAAGTCGCAGGCCGTCCTGCTCGTCTACGACACCGAGGAAAAGGCGCACGCGCAGCGCATCCGTCCGTCCGGCCTCGCCCCGAAGAAGGTCTACGAATGGACCGAGGCGAACCCGGACGGCACGCCGCGCGCCGCGCCCGGCCGCGCCACGGGCCGGGCGCTCATGGAACGCGGCATCCGCGTCGCCTTCCCGGCCGGGGTGGCCACGGCGGTCGTCCGCCTCGCCGCGCGCTAGCGCGCCGCGCCCTGGCGGACGAGGCGCCAGACGAGGTTCGTCGAAGCGGCCGAGCCGCCCTCGAGCCGGACGGAAAGCGCCGCGCCGGCGGCCGGCTCGGCGGGGTCGAAGAAGACGGCGCGCCGGAAGCCCGGGGAGACGGGCCGGCGGCCGAGTTCGCGCCCGCCGGCCTCCAGCACGGCCGTGCAGCTTTTCGCGCCGGGCGCATCGGTCGCGACGCCGTCGAAGACGGCGCGCGCGGCGATTTTCGCGCCCGGCGGCGGTGCCGCCCCGGGGGCTGGCTCTTCGGCCCGGGCGAAGACGGCGGCGGCGCGGAACGAGGCGTCCATGAAGCCGCCGCCGCGCGCTTCGGCGAGGCGGAATTCGGGGAACTGCTCGACGAACGCCTCGGGAACGGACGAGCGCGTTTCCCATTCGAGGAAGCCGGGCGAAAGGCGGTGGAAGAGGAAGGCGCGGACGCGGCCGACGCCGCGCGCGAACGGGAAGCGGACGCTGCCGTCGCCGCCGAGCCACGACGAGAGCGTGAAGCGCATGAACGAGTCGTGTCCCATCACGACCGTGAGGCCGCCGCCGTCGCGGACGGTCTGGACGTTGCAGTAGGGGTAGCGCGCGGCGTCGTGCGGGATGGTGCCGTCGTCCTGGCGCTCGCCGGGGGAGGAGACGACGAGGCGGCGGTTTTCCTCCCAGCAGCCGGGCGCGAGGCCGGCGCGGACTTCGGGCGGCGGGTCGTCGAACCAGGGGATCGATTCGCCGACGCGCTCCGGGTGGAGCTCGCGGAGGCGGCGGTTCAGGCGTTCGTAGAGGACCCAGATGCCGTGGGGGCACGGGTGGTGGTCCTCGTAGAAGAAGACTTCGCGGCCGGCGGCGAAGGCGGCGGCGAGGTCTTCGTCGACGAAGAGCACGTCGTCGCGCGCCGGGGAGTCCGCGAGCGCGTCGCGGAGCTGGTCGGCGATGCGGCGGCCGCGGCGGTCGCGCACGCCGGGCCGGAGCTGCTGCCAGCGCACCTGCGCCTTGGGCGCGGCGAGCAGCGTCATGACGGACGTGCCGACCGCTTCCGCCCAGGCGTGGCGCGCCTCGAAGAGGGCGACCCATTCGGCGATGGCCGCGTCGTCCAGCGGGATGGCGCCGAGGTAGTCCTCCAGCTCGCGCCAGGTGATCCGCATGAAGCGCCACCCGTCCAGGCCCGGCACGTCGCGGCCGACCGGCGCCTGGAGCCATTCGAACGAAACGCGGCGGCCGAAGCGGATCAGTTCGGTCCGCCAGGCGTAGCGGTCGTGGTACCAGTTTTCGAGCGCGCGCCCGTAGAGGCTGTGCGGGACCTTGCGCGGCGCCTTTTCGAACAGGTCCGGCCAGGGGTTCTGGCGGCGGTTTTCCGTGCGCGAAGGGAACGGCTCGAACGCCGGGCGGCCCGTGCGCTCGGAGAGCAGCCGCGCGGCCTGCGGGGTGCAGAGCGCGGCGGTCCAGAGCGCGAGGAAGGCGGCGGGGATGGCGTTTTTCACCGGGCGGACTCCGTCAGAACTGGAAGTAGAGGAACGCCTGGCGCGTCCCGGAGGCGAGGAACGGCAGCGCCGCCGCGCCGAGCGCGGTGGCGCCGAGGCTTTCGAGCGTCCAGGCGGCGCGTTCCGGCAGGACGCGCCGCGCGGCGCGGCGCAGCGCCGGGACGACGGGGAAGCACAGCAGCGCGCCCGCCGCGAAGGCGGCTGCGAAGAGCGGGGAGAGCTCGAGCACGAGCGCGCGGACGGCCGGGGCGGGTTCCGCCAGGCCGGCGAGCGAGCGCAGCAGGACGCCCGCGGCGCCGGGCGTGGCCGAGCGGAAGAGGATCCAGCCGAACGCGACCGCCGCGAGCGCCCAGGCGCGCGCGGCGAGGAACCGCAGGGCCGCGAGGGCGGCCGGGCGGCGCGGCGGCGGCGCGCCCTTGGCGCGCTTCGGGCCGAAGAGCCGCTCGGCGCAGAGCGCCAGCCCGTGCCAGAGGCCCCAGAGCGGGAACATCCAGCCCGTGCCGTGCCAGACGCCGCAGAGCGCGAACACGACGAGCACGTTCAGGCACGTGCGGGCCGTTCCGCGGCGGCTGCCGCCCAGCGGAATGTAGAGGTAGTCGCGGAACCAGGACGAAAGCGAAACGTGCCAGCGGCGCCAGAACTCCCGGACCGACGCCGACGCGTAGGGCCAGAGGAAGTTCTCCTTGAAGTCGAAGCCGAGCAGCCGCCCCAGCCCGATCGCCATGTCCGAGTAGCCGGAGAAGTCGAAGTAGAGCTGCAGCGAGTAGGCGGCCGCGGCGAGCGCCGCGTAGCCGGGGGTGACGGCCTGCCCGGCGTCCGCCATGGCCCAGACGGCGTCCGCCATCGGGGCGAGGTTGTTCGCGACGAGCACCTTCTTGGCCAGGCCCGCGAACAGCCGCCGGAAGCCGGAGGCCGCGAGCGGCGCCGAGAACGGGCGCGACCGGAAGGACCCCGCCACGTCCGCCCAGCGCACGATCGGTCCCGAGACGAAGATCGGGAACAGCGCCATCCAGCAGAGGAAGTCCAGCGGATTGCGCGCGGGCGGATGGACGCCGCGCTCCACGTCCCAGACGTAGGCCATCGCGCGGAAAATCCAGAAGCTCATGCCGAGCGGCAGCACGAGCCAGGAGGCCGGCAGGAGCGCGCTGCCGGCCAGCGCTTCGGTCCAGCGCGCGAGCGCGCCGCCGAACTTGAAGACGCACAGCAGCGCCACGTCGCCGCCGAGCGCGAGCGCCAGCAGCGCCTTGCGCAGGCGCGGCCGGCGGCTCGCCGCGACGGCGCGCGCGAGCAGGTCGTTGGCGAACGCGACGGCGAAGAAGACGGGCAGCCCGCGCAGGTCGGAGAGGAAACACGCCGCGAGCGACGCGGCCAGCAGCCACAGGTTCGCGGCCGCCGTCGCGCGCCGCCAGCGGGGCGCGAGGGCCTGCAGCGCCCAGTGTCCGAGCAGGACGGGCGGCAGGAAGGCCGTGAGGAAGAAGAGGCTGCCGAAGACCATGCGGCGTGGCGGGGTCGGGTGGAGGGCGGCGGCGCGCCGCGACGGGGCCGGGAGTCTACCAGAACGCCCCCCGCCGCGCAATCGCCGCGCACCGCGCGATCCGCGCGGGGGTTGCGGGCGGGGCGGGGGATGCGCTAGAATCGCGCCCCATGTCCGACGGAACGGAACCGGCTTTCTCGATCCGGCCCGCGCGCTGCGGGGACGCGCGCGCGGTCTACGCGCTCATCCGCGCCAACGCGGACGCGCTGCTCGTCCGCTCGCTGAGCAACGTGCTGGAGCGCGTCGACCGGTTCCTCGTGGCGGAAGCGGAGGACGGCGCGGTCGTGGGCGCCGTCTGCTACGGGCTGTGGCCGGAAATCGGCGACGAGCTGCGCACGAGCGCGGAGCTGCAGTCCGTGTGCGTGGACGCGGCGTGGCGCCGGCGCGGCGTCGGGCGCGCGCTCGTCGAGGCGCAGATCGCGCGGCTGCGCGCGCTGCACGTCGGGCAGATCGTCGTGCTCACCTACGCGACGGCGTTTTTCGCGGGGCTCGGCTTCCGCGAAATCGACAAGCACGAGATCATGTACAAGCTCTACACGGGCTGCATGAACTGCCCCAAGCACGACGATCCGTTCACGTGCCCGGAGCGCGCGATGGCGCTCTGGATCCAGGGCGGCGGCCGGGACCGCGCCTCAGGCGCGGACGCCCGCCAGGAGCGGCTGGTGGTGGGCGTAGAGCGCGTCGTTCACGGCGAGGATGTCGTGGACGCCGCGTTCTAGGAAGAAGCGGACGATCAGGTCGCCGACGCTGGATTTGGAGAGGTAGTAGCCGGCCGAGCCCAGGAGGGCTTCGGTCTGCGCCGCCGAAAGGCCCAGGACGAAGGCCAGCGCGATGGCCACGTCCTTGGCGGGCCTGTCGCCGCTGCGGATGCGGCTGAACGTGCTCTTGGAGATGCCGGCGCGCGAGTAGACGTCCACGTCCGCCAGCCCGCTGCGGCGGATCGCGTCGAAAATCCGGTCGCGGAAACTGCGCTGCGACTGGTCGCGGATGTAGTCGGCGAGCGCGGCGGGATCCGGCGGTTCGCCGACCGCCCGGGCCAGATACCGGTCGAGTTCTTCCAGAAGGGGTTTCGTGAGGAGCGGATGCATGTCGCCTCGGGCCGCCGTTTCGCGCGGAACGGCCGTGATTCTAGCAGACGCGCCCCCGCGTGTCACGCGCGGAGCGTTTCGGCCCAGAGGCGGTCGAGGCGCGGGCGCGAGGCGGGTTCGGGCGTGCCGAGCGCCTGCGCGAAGGTCGCGACGCGGAACTCTTCGACGAGCCAGCGGTAGCGCTCGGCCGCCGCTTCGTCGAAGGGCGGGCTTTCCGCGCGGTTCCGCACGAGCGAGACGTAGCGCTCCCACGCTTGGCGCACGGGGGCCATGCGCCGCGCGTCGCCGGCCGGGTCGAACCGCGCCTTGTCGAGCCGCCGCTGCACGGCTTCGAGGTAGCGCGGGAACTCCGCGAGCCGCGCGACGGGCGTGGCGGCGGCGAAGTCCGGCGGCAGGAGCCAGCCGAGCTGCTCGGCCAGGTCGCGCGCGCTTTCGGGCCGCAGGCGCGGCGCGGCGTCCTCGAGCGCGTCGAGGCAGTCGCGCCCGAGCGCCTCCACGGCGTCGGCGAGCGCGCGCAGGTCGCGCGCGAGTTCCCGGACGCGCGGCGCGGCTTCGCGTCCGCGCGCCGCGAGCTCCGCGGGCGTCCGCGGGAGCGGGTCGGCGCCGAAGGTTTCGAGCGCCGCGCGCGCGAGGCACTGCGCCGCGAGCGGCGAGGCGCCCGGCGGCGTTTCGAGGTTTTGCGCGCGCCGGCACGCGGCGGCGACGCCGGCGCGGTGCGCGGCGAGCGCGGCGGCGGCGGCGGGGAAGAGCCGCGGGCGGCCGTCCGCGCCGAGCGCGGCCCACGCCACGACCGGGCGCGAGCCGACGCGGGCGATTTCGAGCGGCTGGAGGAAGGGCGGGGGAGGGGCGGCGCCGAAGAGCAGCTCCGCGGCGGACGGCAGCGCGCCGGGGGCGAGGCGTTCGTGTTCGGCGCGGAATTCGGCGATTTCCGCCTCGTCGCGCGTGGCGAAGAGCTCCCGGCCGCGGCGGTCCGCGACGCGCCACCGCATCCGCATCGCGGCGGGCAGGTCCGCTTCGCGCCAGAAGCCGAGCGGGAGCCGGACGCCGAACCGCGCGGCCAGGAGCCGGACGAGCGCTTCCCCGAGCGGTCCTTCGGGCGGCAGGAGCGGCAGGATCGCGTCCGCCATCGCGTCCGTGTCGGGCGCGCGGACGGACGCGCCGGTGAGCTCCGCGGTGGCGGCGGCGAGGAGCGAGAGCGAGGAATGCGGGAGCGTGCGCAGCAGGTAGAGCGCCTTGCCGCGCAGCAGGCCCGGGACGAGCCGGTCGCCGCCCAGCAGCGGCACGAGCGCGGTCTGCTCCGGGCGCAGCGTGCAGGTGAGGCCGTCCGCGTCGGAGCCGGGCGAGTGTTCGTAGGAGAGTGGAACGCGCGACGGACGGGCGAGGGGCCGCGCCCCTCCCCGCACCCCTCCCGGGGGTGTGACCTCGATGTGGTCCGGGAACGCCCCGGGGTCCGAGCGGGCGGCTTCGCGGGGGCGGGGGAAGAGGAGGCGGTCGGCGGCGGCGGGCGGGCGCGCGGCGAGCCAGTCGCGCAGCGCGGGGACGTTCACGCACTCGCGCGGGAGGATCGCGTCGTAGCGTTCGCACCAGGCGTCGATCTCGCGCTCGTAGGACATGGTCCGCTCCTTGCGGGCGGTTTCCGTGGCGGCTTCGATCGTCTCGAGGTTGCGGCGGACGAACGGCGGGACGGGTTTCGGGAAGGCGCCGAGGACGAGCCCTTCGCGGATGAAAATCGCCCGCGAGAGGCCGGGGTTGGCGGGGGCTATGTCGACGCGGACGCCGTCCTGCACGACGAGCCCCCACAGCACGGCGGTGCGCGTGGCGCGCGCGGTCCCGGTGCGCGGGTCCCACGATTCGCCGGTGTAGTGGTAGCGGCAGGCGCCCCGCGCGAGCGGCTCGATCCAGGCCGGATCGATCGCGGCGGCGCGGCGGGCCCAGAGGCGCGAGGTGTCCACCAGTTCGGCGGCGGCGATCCACGGCGGCGGCGTCTTCGCCTTCGCGAGGCACGAGCCGGGCCAGAGGCGGAAGCGCACGCCGCCGGCGCCGCGGTAGTCCTTGCTCTCGCCGTCCCAGACGCCGACGTTGGGCAGGACGCCCGACAGGATCGCGCGGTGCAGCGCGTCGGAGCCGCCGGAGGCGGACGCGACGTCCAGGCCGTCGGCCGCGAGCAGGCGCGAAAGCTGCGCGTGGACGTCCTCCCACTCGCAGAGGCGGCGCCACGAGACGAAGTTCTTCTGGCAGTCGCGGCGCGCGGCGGAGCGCGAGAGCGGGTGGTGCGGATCGTGGTAGCGGCGCCAGAGAAGGAGGATGCCTGCGAAGTCGGAGTCCTTGCCCCGAAACGCGGCGTGCGCCGTCTCCGCCGCTTCGCGCCGGTCGGCGGGCCGCAGGAGCGGGTCTTCGCAGGCGAGCGCGGAGACGACGACCAGCGCGTCGCGCAGCGCGCCGGCGGCCGCCGCCTCGTGGAGCATCCGCCCGAGAGCCGGGTCGACGGGGAGCTTCGCGAGCTTTCGTCCGAGCGGCGTGATCCGCAGGGACCCCGCCACGCGGGCTCCGCCCGCCGTGGCGGAGTCCCGCGTCCCGGCCGCGCCCAGCAGCAGCAATTGCTTCTTCCCTTCCGACACCGCGGCGGCGGCGGGCGGCTGGAGGAAGGGGAAGTCCGCGACGTCGCCGAGCTCCCAGTCGAGCATCGAGAGAATCGTCCCGGCAAGCGAGGCGCGGCGGATCTCCGGATCCGTCTGCGCGGGGCGGCGCGCGAAGTCCGCTTCGTCGTAGAGCCGGATGCACACGCCCGGCCCGATGCGGCCGCAGCGGCCCTTGCGCTGTTCGGCGCTCGCCTGCGAGACGGGTTCGACGTGGAGGCGCTTCACGCGGGCGCGCGGGTTGTAGCGGGCGACGCGCGCGAGGCCCGAATCGACCACGTAGCGCACGCCGGGGATCGTGACCGAGGTCTCCGCGACGTTGGTCGCGAGCACGACGCGCGTCTCGCCGGGAATCGTGCGGAACGCGCGGCGCTGTTCGGCAGGCGGCAGGCTCGCCAGCAGCGGCAGGACGACGACGTGCGGGAGGCGCCGCCCTTCGAGCACCTCGGCGGCGGCGCGGATGTCGCGCTCGCCGGGCAGGAAGACGAGCACGTCGCCCTCGCAGGGCCCCGCGAGGCACTCCTCCACCGCGTCCGCGACGGCGGCCGGCAGGTCCGGGTCCTCGCCGGGCGGCGGGCGCCAGCGCACCTCCACGGGGAACGTGCGCCCCGGGACCGAGATCACGGGCGCGCCGCCGAAAAACTCCGAAAACGCGGTCGTGTCGAGGGTCGCGGAGGAGACGACCACTCGCAGGTCGGGGCGGCGCGGCAGGATGCGCTTGAGGCAGCCCAGGACGAAGTCCACGTTGAGCGTGCGCTCGTGCGCCTCGTCCACCATCACCGTGTCGTAGGCGCGCAGGAGCGGGTCGGTGCGCAGCTCCGCCAGCAGGATGCCGTCCGTCATGAACTTGATCCGGTTGTCGCGCGAGAGCTTTTTCGCGAAGCGGTGCTGCCAGCCGACGAGGTTGCGGTCCGCGCCGAGCTCCTGCGCGACGCGCTCCGCGACCGCGACCGCGGCGAGGCGGCGCGGCTGCGTCACGGCGAGGCGGCGGCCGCGCGCGCCGCGCCCGGCCTCGAGGAGGATGCGCGGGATCTGCGTCGTCTTGCCGGAGCCCGTCTCGCCGCGGACCACGACGACCTGGTTGTCGCGTACGGCCGCCGCGATTTCGTCGCGGCGGGCGAGGACCGGCAGGTCCGGTTCGGGCCGGCGCGCGGCGGGGTCCACGGCAGCGGGGGGCTACGTGGCGGGGTCCGGCTTGCGGCGCCCGACGGCGAGCCGGTGCAGCAGCGCCCAGACGCCCACGACGGCGACGAGGCCGAGCAGGACCCAGGCGAAGTGCGCCGAGACGAACGCCTTGCCCTTGCGGATCAGCTCCGGGTAGCCCATGTCGCCGGCCAGACGGCCGAACCACGCGCCGACGGCCAGCAGGATGGCGTTCCATGCGCCCGCGCCGGCGGCGGTGAAGGCGGTGAACCGGCCGGGGTGCATGCCGGAAAGGCCCGCCGGGAGCGAAATGAGCTGGCGGATCACGGGCAGGAGCCGGCAGACGAACGTAGTCATGTCCCCGTAGCGGCGGAAGAGCTCCTCGGCGCGGTCGAGGAGTTCCTCCTTGAGGAAGAACCACTTGCCGTAGCGGTGCAGGAACGGGCGGCCGACCTTCCTGGCGAGCGCGTAGTTGACCCACGCGCCGGCGATCGAGCCGAGCGTGCCGGCGAGGAACGAGAGCGCCAGGTCGGCGGCCGGATCGCCCGTCGAGAGCCCGCTGCGCATCGCGAGGAAGCCGGCGGGGATCATCACGACCTCGCTGGGGAAGGGGACGAAGGAACTCTCGACCGCCATGAAGAAGAACACGAGCGGGAAGCCCCAGACGGGGGCGAGCGCGGTGACGGCGTCGAGGTGGGCGGCGATGGTCTCGATCATGCCTTCTTTCCCGCGTAGCCCCAGGGATGGGCGCTGTGCCAGGCCCAGGCGGAGGCGATGATCTTCTCGGGGTCGGTCCATTCGGCCTTCCAGCCGAGGACCTCGGCCGCCTTGCGCGGGTCGGCCACGAGCTCGTCCGGATCGCCCGGGCGGCGCGGGGAGACGACCGCCGGGATCGGGTGGCCGGTCACGCGGCGCGCGGCCTCGACGATCTCCTTCACGGAGAAGCCGCGCCCCGTGCCGAGGTTGAGCGCGCCGCAGAAGTCCGATTCGAGCGCGAGCAGGTGCGCGCGTGCGAGGTCGGAGATGTGCACGTAGTCGCGCACGCACGTGCCGTCCGGCGTGCGGTAGTCGCCGCCGAAGATTTCGACCTTGTCCTTGCGCCCGAGCGGGACGCGCAGGACGTTGGGGATGATGTGCGTCTCGATCTCGCGGTCTTCGCCGAGGTTCCCTTCCGCGCCGCACGCGTTGAAGTAGCGCAGGAACACGGGCTTGAAACCGTGGATGCGCTGGTACCACCCGAGCATCTTCTCGAAGAGGAGCTTGCTTTCGCCGTAGGGGTTCGTGGGGCGCTGGGGCGTGTCCTCGGTGATCGGCATCGCATCGGGCTGGCCGTAGGTCGCGCAGGTCGAGGAGAAGACGATGCGCTTCACGCCGCAGGCCTTCATCGACTCGGCGAGGTGGATGCCGCCGATGTCGTTGTTGCGGAAATACTTGCCGGGATCGGCGGAGGATTCCCCGACGAGCGCGTAGGCAGCGAAGTGCATCACCGCGTCCGGCTTCTCGGCGCGCATCGCCTCGAGGATCTCGCCCTCGCGGCGCAGGTCGCCCACGACCAGCCGCGCGCGCGGGTCGACCGCCTCGAGGTGGCCGAGCTCCATCGAATCGAAGATCGCGACGTCGTGGCCGGCGTCGAGGAGGTGTTTCGCGGCGCAGCTGCCGATGTAGCCGGCGCCGCCGGTGACGAGGACTTTCATGGTCGTTGGTCTTTCGGTCTGTGTGTCCGGCGGCCGGCGGGTGCGAGAGGGCGCCGGCCGGACGGAACGCCCGCGATTCTAGCAAACGCGCGGCGGACGTTCCAGAAAAATCAAGCGGAAATTTCCGCTTGACTTGCGCCCCCCCTTTTGGCAGACTCCCGGCCCGTTCCGTTTCCCGTGGTGGGTTACCCAAGTGGCCAACGGGGGCAGACTGTAAATCTGCTGGCTTCCGCCTTCCAACGTTCGAATCGTTGACCCACCACCATTTCCCTTTCCGGGGCCGCGTCCGGCCCGAACCGAACCCATGAAGGTCCTGCACGTCGTCACCGCCGCGGCTCTCGCCGGAGCGGCCGCCGTGTTCTACGCGACGGCGTTCCACCCCGTTCTGGAGGAGCGTTCGCGCCTGGCCGCGCAGCTCGACGAGCTGGAGAAGACCAACGCGGTCCTGCAGGCGCGCCTCGCGGAACTGCGGCGCCGGCAGGCCGATTTCCGGACCGATCCGGACTACGTGGAGCTCGAAGCCCGCCGCAGCGGTCTGACGCGCGCGGACGAAACGGTCTTCGACTTCTCCGTCGGCGGGCGCTAGCGGCGCCGCGCGCGCTTGGCGAGCAGGAACACGTCGCGCAACTGCTGCGGAGTGCGGGCGCGGGCCCACTGGCGCGCGAAGCCCGAGCCCATCGTCGCCTGCGCGATGCGCGCCAGGCCGCGCAGGTGCGCGTCGCGCCGGTCGGGCGTGCAGAAGAGGAACACCGCGGTGCGGACGCCGTCCCCGCCGTCGCCGAACGGCACGCCGCCCTCGCACTTGGCCAACAGCAGCAGCGCCTTGCCTTCGCCTTCGCGAAGCATCAGGTGCGGCACCGCGACGCCCGGCGCGATCACGGTGCTGGAAAGCCTCTCGCGCTCGAGCAGGCGCGCGGCGAGCGCCGCCGGGTCCGCGCCGAGGCGCGGCGCGGCCTCCTGCGCGGCGCGGCGGAAGAAGGCTTCGAGCGGCACGGCGCCGTCCTCGACGAACGCCGGCGCCTCCGCCACGGCGCGGTCGAAGGCGTCCTCCACGAGCCCATCGCGGCTGCGCACCACGTCCAGCAGCTCGCGCTCCAGGTCGGGCACGGCGGCGGCCGCGCCGTCCGGCGCGAAGAGCCGCCGCAGCAGCTGCTGCAGCGCGAACTCGCGCTTCACCCGGAGGCCGTAGCCGAAGTAGAGCAGCAGCGAGAGCGCGACGAAGACGTAGGTCAGGCCCAGCGCCGTGTCGCCGAGCTTGATCACCAGGAGCGCGAATACCGCCATGCACGCGAGCGGCAGCACCGGGTAGAGCGGGGTGCGGAACGAGGGGCGGTAGTTCAGGACGCGGCTCTCGCGCAGGATGATCACGGAGAGGTTCGTGAGGACGTAGGAGAGCATCACCACGGTCGAAGCGACGGTGACGAGCGCCTCGATCCCCATGAACTGCACCGCGGCGACGACGGCGCCCGTGAGCAGCAGCGCCGGCCCGGGGATGCGGCGGCGGCCCCAGACGCGGGCGAAGACGCCCGGCGCGTAGCGGTCGCGGGCGAGCGCGACCGGGTAGCGCGCCGCGCCCATCAGGCCCGCGTTGCCGGTCGTGACGAACGCGAGCAGCGCGCCCGCGGTGAGGATCGCGTGGCCGGGGCGGCCGTAGAAGACGCGCGCCGCGTCGGCGAGCGGCGAAGCGGACGCGGCGAGCGTTTCCGCCGGGATCGCCCCCACGGTGACGGCCATCACGAGGCCGTAGAGCACCGTGACGACCGCGAGCCCCGCGAGGATGCCGAGCGGCAGGTTGCGGCGCGGGTCCTTCACCTCCTCGGCCACGCTCACCACGCCGAGCAGGCCGCCGAAGGAGACGAAGATGAAGCCGGCCGCCCAGAACACGTCCGCCGCCGCGACGCCCGGCAGCAGCCACGGCGTGAAGCGCGCCGACTCGATCAGCGGCAGGCCGAGCGCCACGTAGAGCGCCATGATCGCGAGCAGCACCCACACGAGCAGCTGCTCGAGCTTTGCGGCGGCGGCGGTCGAGAGGAGGTTCACGAGCAGGAACGCGAGCGTGAGGGACGTGCCGAACGCCCACGCCGGCACGCCCGGGACCCAGCCGTGCGCCAGCTGGGCCGTGCCCCAGATCGCGAACGCGCTCTTGAGCGAGAGCGCGGCCCAGTTGAAGAGGCCGGACATCGTGCCCGCGAGCGGGCCGAGCGCGCGCGTCGTGAAATAGTAGATGCCGCCCGCTGCCGGCATCGCGGTGGCTAGTTCGAGCACCGCGAGGATGCCGCACGTGGCCAGGAGCCCGCCGAGCACGTAGGAAAACGCGATGGCCGGCCCGACGCGCGAAAAGGCCGCGGCCGGCAGCAGGAAAATGCCGGCCGAAACCATCGCGCCCGCGGAGATGCAGAAAACGTCGCCGAGGCCGAGCGTCTTGGGGAGGGGTTTCGCGTCCACGGAAGCGAGTCTAGCAGATGGGGGCGGGCGAATCAACCGGCCGGCGGCGCGTCCGGCGCCGGGGCCGCGTCCGGCGCCGGGGCCGCGTCCGGCGCGTCCGGCGCCGGCCCGCGGTAGAGCCCGCGCCCGGCCGCGTAGGCCGCCACGGCGGGCGGCAGGAGTCCGTCCGCGGGCTCGCCCGCGGCGAGCCGGCGGCGGATTTCGGAGGAGGAGACGGGGGCGTCGAAGTCCGGGTGGAAGTCCGCCGCGAGGCGCGCGGCGGTCTCCGGATCGAAGCCGAGCGCGGCCGGGTCGGGCGCCGACCCGCGCCGGCCGAAGGAAAGGAAGCGGCACAGGCGGACGAGTTCGCCGGCGTCGCGCCAGCCGTGCAGGCCGAGAAGCGCGTCCGCGCCGAGGACGAAGAAGAGCTCCGCGCCGGGCGGCAGCGAGGCCTTCACGTCGCGCACGAGGTCGACCGAATACGAAACCCCGCCGCGCACGAGGTCGGCGCGGCAGAGCTCGAAGCGCGGTTCTCCTTCGATCGCCAGGCGCACCATGGCCTCGCGGTCTTCGGCGGAGGCGTGCATCCGCCCGGTCTTGAACGGCGAGTCGGCGGCCGGCGCGAAGAGGACGCGGTCGAGTCCGGCGACGCGCATCGCCTCGCGGGCGAGCGCCAGGTGCCCCTCGTGGATCGGGTCGAAACTGCCGCCGAGGAGGCCGACCTTCGGCGGGGCGGGGGCCGCGGCGCCGGGGCGCTCGATGCCGAGGAGCTTCTCGATGCGCGCCTGCGTTTCCGGGATGCGGTCGGCGGTGAACGCCGGATCGGCCACGAGCAGGATGTCGCCCGAGCGGCGGTGTTCGTAGATGTGGACGCGCGTGCCGTCCGGCGCGGTCGTCACGCGGCGCTCGACGAGGACGCGCCGGCGCTCGAGCAGGATCGCGAGCAGGTAGATCTCGGGGAGCCAGTTTTCCGGCTCGGGGCCTTCGAGCAGCGAGCGCAGGAGCGACTCGTGGTCGGCCTTGCGGACCGGGTCGGCGGGCTCGGCGGGCGGCGGCTCGTAGACGCTCTTCCATGCGCTGATCCACGGCGTGTCGCCGGGCAGCGCCTTCCAGCAGGCCTGGCAGAAGTCGAGCCTCACGTAGTCCGGGTGCGGCTTGGGGGCCGCCCCGGCCGCGACGGCGGCCGCCTCCTCGGCGAGCCGTTCCGCGAACAGCTCCGCCACGAGCGGCGCTTCGAACGGCAGCACCGCGGTGCGGACGGCCCCGCCCGCTTCGAAGGGGGCGCCGCACTTCATGCAGGCGTGGGCGCGGGAGCGCAGGTTCCAGTCGGTCGTGGCCATGGGCGCGGGGCGGGCTAGGGCAGGAGCAGCGAGCGGAGGAAGTCGTCGGCGCCGCGGACGGAGCCGGCGCCGCCGCCGGCGGCGAGGGCGGGCGGGGCGCCGTGCAGGTCCGCCAGGTCCGCAAGGACGCGCAGCGCCTCGTCGAGCACGATGTCCGCCTTGCGCGCCTTTTCCTTGCGCAGGCGGCGGCGCTCGGCCGCGTCGGGGACGGCGCCGTCCGCGTCCGCGCCGTCTTCGTCCCCGGTGCGCAGGTCGCCGCCCGCGCCGGTCATGTCGGGCGCGTCGTCCTCCGCGCCGGAGGCTTCGGCCACGGCGCGCGCGACGCGGTCGTCTTCGGCGGCCTGGGCGCGGCGTTCGGCGTAGCGCAGCGAGACGAGGTTGTTGGTGTTGAACGCGGCGAAGTTCGCGAGCAGCTCCGTGCGCGCCTTCCAGCGCGGGTCGGCGGCGCGGCGCGCCTCGGAGCGGGCGCGCAGCTCGGGCAGGACGGCGTCGAAGTCGTCCACCGTGCGGTAGATCGCGGGCGAGACGTGCGACCACTTGAGCGCGCCGGGGAGCTTGTCCTCGCCCAGTTCCGCGTAGGCTTCGAAGAAGGATGGCAGGCGGATGTCGGCGGAGACGCCGCGCAGCTGCGTGGAGGCGCCCGTGATGCGGTAGAAGAGCGCGGTCGTGGCCTTGAGCGTGCCGAGTTCCTTCTCGTTGCCTTCGACCGGCATCACGCTCTGGACCGTGCCCTTGCCGTGCGTGGAGCGGTCGCCGAGCACGACGGCGCGCCCGTAGTCCTGCAGCGCGGCGGCCACGATTTCGGAGGCGGACGCGCTGAGCCGGTCCACGAGCACGACCATCGGGCCGCGGAAGGCGACGGCGGGGTTGTTGTCCGGCAGGACCGCCTTGCGGCGCGTCTCGCGCACCATGACGACCGGCCCGGTGCGCAGGAAGAGCCCGGCCACGAAGACGGCCTCCTGCAGCGAGCCGCCGCCGTTGCCGCGCAGGTCCAGGACGAGCCCTTCGACGCCCTGCGAGTTGAAGTCGGCGAGGATTTTCGCGATGTCGTCCGAACAGCTGCGGCGCGTCGTCCCGGGTCCGCCCGGCGTGGCGTAGAAGCCCGGCAGCTTCACGTAGCCCATGCGGCGTTCGGCGCCGGCCGCGTCCTCGAACGTCTCGACCTGGCCGGACGCGGCCTGCTCTTCGAGCTTGATTTCGTCGCGCACGAGCGTGACGGTCTTCTCCGCGTTCGGGTCGGAGGCGGGGATCACGCGCAGGCGCACCGTGGAGCCCTTCGGGCCGCGGATGAGACGCACGGCCTTGTAGAGCGGCCAGTGGCGCACGTCGACGAACGGCTCGTCGCCCTGCGCGACGGCGATGATCTTGTCGCCGGGCACGAGACGCTCGGGCGACGAATCGCGGTCGGAGGGCGAACCGGGGACGATCTCGACGATCTTGCACGCGCCGTCCTCGCTCTGGAGCGTCGCGCCGATGCCCTGCAGCGAGAGGCCCATGTCGATGTTGAAGTCCTCGGCGCCCGCGGGCGAGAGGTAGGCCGAGTGCGGGTCGTAGGCCGTGGCGACGGCGTTGAAGAAGCGGCCGAGCCAGTATTCCTCGTCCGAATCGCGCAGCAGGGCGAGGAAGCGGTCCTGCGCCTTCACGATGTCCTCTCGCGCCTCGGCGACGGCCGCCTCGACGCTCTTGAAGGCGTTCGTGGCGCCGTCTTCGGCGGCGCCCTCCGCGGCGGCGCGGGCGAGCCTGTTCGACGCGTTTTCGTTGGCCAGCTCCGCCCGGATGCGGGCCGCCAGGAGCGCGTTCTTCACGCGCTGCGTCCAGAGCGCGTCCTGCGCCGCGGCGTCCGCTGGGCGCGGCTCTCGGTGTCGGCGGAAGACGTAGGAGTCGGCCTCCGCGAAGTCGAAGTCGTTGGAGACCGCGGCGGCGACGAAGTCGCGGCGCTCGGCGACGCGCTGCACGAAGCGTTCGAAGACTGACTTGGCCCACGTCGAGTCGCCGGCGCGCAGCAGCGCGTCGTAGTTGCGGCCCGCGGGCGCGAAGGCGTCCACGTCCTCCTGCGTGAAGTAGACGTGCTCGTAGTCGAGCGAGTCCACGAAGTTGGTCCACGCGGCGGCGGCGAGCGGTCCCTCGAAGCCCCGGTGGCGCACGTGCACGAGCGGCATGTCGCGCAGGATCGCGGCGGCCACGCGCGGGGCGTTGGCCAGCAGCCGGCCGGCGGCCGTCTCCGGCGCCGGGTCCGCGGCGGACGGGACGGCGGCGGCGAGCGCCGCCGCCGCGGCGAGTATGGGTGCGGACAGGGTTTTCATGGTCGGATGGCCGCGCATTCTAGCACAACCGCGTTCCGTTGGAAACCCCGGGCCGCGCGGCCGCGCGGTCGCGGAGCGTTTGCGCCGCTTGACATGCACCGGGAAAACGATTAGATTCCCGGACCGTCCAAAGCAATGATAGTCAAAGTTCTGAATCATTTTTCCGGAGAAACGGCATGGAACTGAACGAGCTCGGCGTCTGGGGACGGAATCCTCCCGCGGACTGGATCCGGGAGGCCGCCCAGCGCTGGGCGGTGCTCGCGAAGCGGGCCGCGCTGGTCTACATGGACCTCTTCCGCGCCTCGCCCCTGCCGCGCGCGGAGACGGAGGTGCTCGCCCTCGTCTGGGAGAACCCCGGCTCGGCCGAGCCCGCGCTTCTCGCCGGCGCGCTCCGCATCTCCCGCCAGTCGATGACCGGCCTGCTCGACAAGCTCGAACGGGGCGGCTACCTCGAGCGGACGCCCCACGCGGCCGACCGCCGCCGCAAGACGATCCGCCTCCGCAAGAAGGGGCTCGCCGTCGTCCGCGGTTTCGCCGGCGGCGTCGTCCGCCGCGAGGCCGCTCTGTTCGGAACCCGGTCCGAGCGCGAGGTCTCGGGCGCCCTGGACACCCTCGGCCGCCTCCTCGCCCTCGTGGAACAGTGGCACGCGGAGCATCCGCTCGACAAAGCGAACAGTTAACAACGAACAGATGAAAAACCTCTGCGTCCTCTGCGCTCTCTGCGTGTTTTCTCTCTGCGCTCTCTGCGTGACGGGGTGCGTCTCCTTCGACCCCGCCGACGCCCGCCGCGCGCAGACCGAGGCGTTCACGAACGAGCTTTCGCGCCTGGAGGCGGAATGGCTCGCGGAGCCGCTCGCGCTGGAGCGCTGCGTGGCGATCGCGATGACGAACAACTACGAGGTCCGCAAGGCCGACCTCGACGCGCAGCTCGGGCGCTTCTCGCGGGACATGGCGTTCTCGGCGTTCCTGCCGCAGGTTTCGGCCTCGGCGACGCGGATCGACTACGACAGGAACCCGGTGCTCAACTCGCAGCGCTTCACGAGCGGCGGGGTGGACGTGGGCCTTGCGCTGCTGATGCCCTCGACGTGGTTCCTCTACGACGAGGCGCGCCACGGCCGCGCGGCGGCGGAGCTCGCGGCGGGCTACGTGCGGCAGGGCGTCGCGCTGCAGACGACGGCGGCGTTCTACGAGGTCGTGGTGCAGGAGAGGCTCGTCGCCGCGCACGAGCGGCAGCTCGCGGCGGCCCGCGAGACGGCGGAGCGCGTGGCCGGCCTGGAGCGCGAGGGGCTCGCCCGCCCCTGGGAGCGCGACCAGGCGGCGCTGCTCGCCGAGACTCGCGAGGCGGAGCTCGGCGCCGCGCGCCGCCGGCTCGTCGTGCTGCGCGGGGACTTGATGCGTGCGCTCGGGCTCTCGCCGCTCGCGGCGTTCGAGCTTGCGCCGCCGCCGGAGGCGGACGAATCGCCGCTCGAACCGCTGGAGGACCTCGTGCTGCGCGCGCTGGAAGCCAACCCGCAGCTGCCGATCGCCGACCGTCAGGTGGTGATGAAGGAGAACGCGGTGCGCCGGGCGTTCTGCGAGTTTCTGCCGAACCTCTCCGTGTTCGGACAGTGGAGCTTCACGGGCAACGAGGTGATGAACCCGCCGAAGCACAACTTCGACTGGGGCTTCCGCGGAACCTGGGACCTCTTCAACGGCTTCCGCTCCGTCGCCGACGTCCGCGCGGCGAAGGCCGAGTGCGAACAGGCGGAGCTGTCGCGCGAAAGCACCTTCCTCTCGGTCATGGCCGGCGTGGTCTCCGCGCGCGCCGCGGTGGAGGACGCCGCGGCCGGCGCGGCGGTGCGCCGCCGCGCCTGGGAGGTCGCCGCAGGCAAGGCCGAGGACCTCATGGCCCGCGCGAAGGAGGGCCTTGAACCGGTCGCTGACGCGCTCGACGCCGAAGCCGCGCGCGACCTCGCCGAAGCCGAATACCTCCGCGCCGCCTTCACCGCGCGCGTCGCACGGGCGAACCTTGACTTCGCGGTGGGGGAAAACGCGCCGTGAAAATGCGGTTCCACCGAAGCGGGCGGCAGTTCTTCTTCTTCACGTTCTGCGTGGAGGGGCGGCGGCCGCTGCTCTCGCGGATTCGCAAAGGACGCGGGGCCGTGCCCCCCGCCCCCACCGCCGGTGGCGAACCGGGGGCTCGGGGGCAGGGCCCCCGTCCTTTGCATGGCGGCGGCAACGCCGAGGCCTACGCCGAACTGCTCCCGGCCGGCGAGGCGGTGCTGGCCTGGCTCAAGGGGCTCCACGCCCGGAATCCCGCGCTCGTGGCCAGCGACCGAGTGGTCATGCCCGACCATGTGCATTTCGTGCTGATCGTGGATTTCGACCGCGATCCCGGCTTCCAGCCGCTGGCATTCGCGCACCGGTTCATGGAGGAGGTGCCAAAGGACGGGGGGCGCTGCCCCCCGAGCCCCCCGCCGGCGGCGCCCACGAGCCCCTTGTGGGAGCCAGCCTACTGGGTGGCGCTCTCCTTCTCCGGACGGCAGCTGTCGGCCATCCGCCGCTACATCCGGCACAATCCGGCGCGGGCGCTGTGGAAGGCGGAGCACCCGGACCGCTTCGTGCGATACGCCGGCTTCCGGCATCCGCTTCTCGATCCGGCCTTTTCCTGGAGCGCGTGCGGCGATCTTACGCTGCTGGGCTCGCCCTTTCTCTTCCCGGTGCGGCTCACGCGGCGGCGCCCGGTCGAGGAGCAGGAGGGGGCGATTGCCGAAGCGGTCGAACGGGCCCGGCTCGGCATGGTGCCGGTCTGCGGCTTCCTCTCGCCGGCCGAGAAGGAGGTGCAGCGCCGGCTCCGCGCCGAGCCGCGGGCCCGCTGGATCAAGATGGTCCCGCACGGGATCCCGCCCCGCTTCGATCCCTCGGTCGAGGATAGCCGCGCCTTCGCCGACGGGCGCATGCTGGTGCTCTCCTCCTTCCCGCCCGAAGTTCCGGTTTTGCCGATCACCCGCGAGAACTGCCAGCTCATGAACGCCCGCATCCTCCGGCTCTGCGGTCCCGCCGCGGAGGCGATCGACACCTCAAAGGACGGGGGGCTGCGCCCCCCGAGCCCCCCGGTGTCGCCTCCTGCCGCCGCGACCGGTGGCTCGGGGGCCGCCGCTACCGGGGGCTCGGGGGCGGAGCCCCCGTCCTTTGAAAACCAATCCATGCCATGAAACACGAAATCCTCTCCCTTCTTTCCCTCGCTCTCCTCTCCGGCTGCTCGAAGACCGGCGACGGGGCGGCGCCGACTCTCGCCGACGAACCGCTGCCCGTCCGCACGCTGGCCGCGACGAACGCGGTGTTCGAGCGCGCCACGACCGTGCAGGGGACGCTCGAGTCGGTCGACTCCGCCGTCGTCTCCGCCCGCATCCCCGGGCCGCTGCTGCGCGTCCGCGTGGATCTCGGCGACGAGGTGAAGGCCGGCGAGACCGTGCTCTTCGAGGTGGACCCCGCCACGGTCTCCAACCAGGTCGTCATCGCCCGCGAGGCCGCCGCCACCGCCCGCGCGCAGGTCGCCGTCGCCGAGGCCAACGTCGCCAAGGCCGGCGCCGTCGCGCGCAAGGCGGTCCGCGACGCCGAACGCTTCGCCCGGCTGCATGCCGAGGGCCGCGTCTCGGACAACGAGCGCGAGCGCGCCGACACCGCGCGCGAAACTGCCGAGGCGGACGCCGCCGTCGCCGAGGCCTCGCTGCTCCTCGCCCGCCAGCAGGTTTCGCAGGCCGAGGCGCAGCTCTCGATCGCGGAGCGGCAGCTCTCCGACGCGACGCTCCTCGCGCCGTGCGATGGCGTCGTCTCCGCCCGCCTCAAGGAGCCGGGCGAGATGGTCGGCCCCGGGACGCCGGTCGTGAAGGTGAACGGCACCGCCGAACTGAAGGCGCTCGCGTTCCTCCCTGCGCGCCATTTCGCCGAGATCGTGCCGGGCGAGACCGCGGTCGAGGTCCGGGCGAACGGCGGCGAGGCCGTCAAGGCCGTCGTCGCCGCGAAGTCCCCCGCGATCGACGAGCGCCTGCGCGTGTTCGAAATCAAGGCGCTCGTGGCGGGGTCCGCGAGCGCCGCACCCGGCGCGATGGCCGACTTCCGCGTCGTGTTCGAGCGGCGCGAGGGCGTCTCCGTGCCGCAGGAGGCGGTGCTCTCGCGCGCCGCCGGGACCGTCGTCTTCCTCGCCGGGCCCGACGGCGTCGCGAAGGAGACGCCCGTCGCGGTCGGCCTGCGCGACGGCGGCCGCGCCGAGATCCTCTCCGGCCTCCGCCCCGGCGACCCCGTGATCGTGCAGGGCCAGACCCAGCTGTACGACGGGCGAAAGATCGAGGTGAAGTAGCATGTTCCTCACCACCGCCGCCACCAAGCGCCCCGTCGCGATGAGCGCCCTGCTCCTGGCGCTCGTCCTGCTGGGCCTCAACTCCTACCGAAAGCTCTCGCTCGAGAACCTGCCGAGCGTCGACGTGCCCTACGTCACCGTCACGACGATCTGGCCGGGCGCATCGTCCGAGGACGTCGAAAAGGACGTCGCCAAGCGAATCGAGGACGCCGTCTCGGGCGTCGAGGGGCTCAAGCACACGTATTCGACCTGCTTCGAGAACGCGGGCAACACGATCGTCGAGTTCGCCATCGGGACCGACGTCGACGTCGCCGCGCAGGACGTGCGCGAGAAGATCGACGCCATCGTCGGCGAGCTGCCGGCCGGCTGCGAGCGGCCGGCGATCGCGAAGCTCGACATCAACGCCGCCGCGATCGCGACGATGTTCCTGCGCGGCGGCCTCACGCCCGACGACCTCTACTGGGAGGCCGTGAACCGCGTCCACGACCGCCTCGCCTCGGTGAAGGGCGTCGCGGAGGTGAAGGTGATCGGCGGCGAGGAGCGCGAGGTGTGGATCGAGCTCGACCGCGAAGCGCTCGCCGCCGCGGGGCTCACCGCGGCGCAGGTCGCGCAGGCCGTCGGCCGCGGCGTGCTCTCCGTCCCCGGCGGGCGTATCCGCGATTCGGGCTCCGAGCTCGCCGTGCGGTTCGACGCGGAATACCATTCGGTCGACGAGATCGGCTCGCTCCAGGTCGCGGGCGCGGACGGCGCCCGCCGCTACCTGCGCGACCTCGGGACGGTGCGCCTCGCCAC
>JAFTHC010000049.1 GCA_017457625.1 Kiritimatiellia bacterium | reverse complement strand
GCTGCGGATCGGCGTGGCGCCGAAGCGCAGGTGGGAGGTCGTGAGGCCGCCCGCCTTCTTGGAGTCGTATTCGAAGTAGCCCTGCGCGTAGTTGTCCGTGTAGGTGCCGATGATCTTGATCGAGTTCTTGTTCGCGCCGACGGTGCCGTCGGAGCCGAGGCCGTAGAACATGCACTCGTGGCGGTCGGCGTGGGCGAGGACGAAGGACTTGTCGTAGTCGATCGAGAGGCCGCAGACGTCGTCCTTGATGCCGACGGCGAAGTGGTTCTTCGGGGCGGCGGAGGCGGCGTTCTCGAAGACGCCCTTGACCATGGCGGGCGTGAACTCCTTGGAGCCGAGGCCGTAGCGGCCGCCGACCGTCTTGGGCCAGCTCTTGATCCAGCCCTGCTCCATCGCCTCGCCGAGCGCGGTGCGGACGTCGAGGTAGAGCGGGTCGCCGAGGGCGCCGGGCTCCTTGACGCGGTCGAGGACCGTGAGGAACTTCACCGTCGCGGGGAGGGCCTTGGCGAAGGCCTCGACGGGGAACGGGCGGTAGAGGCGGATCTTGACGACGCCGAGCTTGGCGCCGGCGGCGTTGAGCTTGGCGACCGTCTCGTCGCACGTGTCGGAGCCGGAGCCCATGATGACGATCACGTTCTCGGCGTCGGGCGCGCCGACGTAGTCGACGATGTTGTACTTGCGGCCGACGAGCCCGGCGAGCTTGTCCATGTTCTTCTGGACGATGCCCGGGACGGCGGCGTAGTACTTGTTGACCGTCTCGCGGCCCTGGAAGTAGACGTCGGGGTTCTGGGCGGTGCCGCGCATCTGCGGGTGGTCGGGGGTGAGGCCGCGCTTGCGGAACTGCTCGACGAGGTCGTCGTCGATCATCGCGCGGATGGCCTCCTGGGGCATCGCGTCGATCTTCTGCACTTCGTGCGAGGTGCGGAAGCCGTCGAAGAAGTGGAGGAACGGGACGCGGGACTGGAGCGTCGAGGCGTGGGCGACGAGCGCGAGGTCCTGGGCCTCCTGGACGGAGGCGGAGGCGAGCATCGCGAAGCCCGTCTGGCGGCAGGACATCACGTCGGAGTGGTCGCCGAAGATGTTGAGGCCCTGGTAGGCGAGGGCGCGGGCGGAGACGTGGAAGACCGTCGGGACGAGCTCGCCGGCGATCTTGTACATGTTGGGGATCATCAGCAGGAGGCCCTGCGACGCGGTGAACGTCGTCGTGAGGGCGCCGGTGGTGAGGGCGCCGTGGACCGCGCCGGCGGCGCCGCCCTCGGACTCCATCTCGATGATCTTGGGGACATTGCCCCAGAGGTTGGTCTTGCCCTTGGCGGCGAGCTCGTCGCACGTCTCCGCCATCGGGGAGGAGGGGGTGATCGGGTAGATCGCGCAGACTTCGCTGCACTGGAAGGCGACCTGCGCGCAGGCAGTGTTGCCGTCCACCATGATTTTCTTTGCGTTGGCCATGGCTGGTTTTTGTTGGTTGTTGCTCCCCGGGGGGAGGTCGTAAAAGTGGCGGACATGCTAGCACAATCCGCGACAAAGGGCAAGGTCCTTGCGCGGGGGCGCGGCCGTGTGCTAGAATCGCGGTCCGTCCCATGGAAACGAACGAGACAGCCGCCGTCCTCGCCGACCTGCTCCGCCGCGCCGCGACGGAGCTGCCCGCGGACGTCCTCGGTGCGCTCTCCGCCGCGGAAGCGGCCGAGGCGCCGGGCGGGCCCGCCCGGGCGTCGCTCGCCGCGGTCCGCGGAAACGCGGCCCTCGCCCGAGAACGCTCGGTTCCCGCCTGCCAGGACACCGGCACGCCGACGTTCTGGTTCGACCTGCCGGACGGGACGCCGGCGCTTCCGCTGCGCGAGGCCGTCCGCGAGGCCGTCGCCCGCGCGACCGCGGCCGGGCACCTGCGCCTCAACGTGATCGACGTGCCGTCCGGGCGGCAGGTGGCGTCCAATTTCGCCACCGGCTCGCCCGCGGTGCACGTCAGGTTCGGTCCGCCCGGTTCGACGCCGCCGCGCGCGACGGTCCTGCTCAAGGGCGGCGGTTCCGAGAACCAGGGCCGCCAGTATTCGCTGCCCGATTCCGCGCTCGGCGCGGGGCGCGACCTCGACGGCGTGCGCAAGTGCCTGCTCGACGCCGTCTGGCGCGCGCAGGGCGCTGGCTGCGCGCCGGGCGTGCTCGGCGTCTGCGTCGGCGGCGACCGCGCGGGCGGCTTCGAATGCGCCAAGGAGCAGCTGCTGCGTCCGCTGCCCGACGAATCGCCGGACCCGGACCTGGCGGCGCTGGAGAAGCGCGTGCTCGCGGAGGCGAACTCGCTCGGGATCGGGCCGATGGGGCTCGGCGGCCGCACGACGCTGCTCGGCGTCAAGATCGCCGCGCGCCCGCGCCTGCCGGCCTCGTATTTCGTGACGGTCGCCTACAACTGCTGGGCGCTGCGCCGCGCCTCCGCCCCCCTGCCGCTCTGACGCTTCCGCCCGCGCGTCATCGCATGCGACGGCGTCTCGTGAGAAGCAGTTCCCGATCGCGGGGCCGCTCGGAGACCGCGCGTGCGGGCGGTCTCGCGGGTGCCGCTCGCTCGGCGGGTTCACTCCCGCCGTCGCTCGCGTCGCCTCGCGATCCCATCCCGCACGCGCGGCCTCCTCGCTGTGCCCCCCCGCGATCGGGAACGGTTTTTCCGCCCTCGCGGTCTTGCTTCGCAAT
>JAFTHC010000048.1 GCA_017457625.1 Kiritimatiellia bacterium | reverse complement strand
CGCACGAACGTGACGGCGCCGACGCGCCACGCGGCGTGCGGCGCGGGCGGCTCGGCGAGGCCGAGGCCGTCCGCGAAGCCGCGCAGGAACTGCGCCTTCGAGATGCGGTCCACGTCGTGGTTGCCGAGCACGGGCTCGACCGGCCCGCCGAACGCGCGCAGCGCGCCCGCGGCGGCGGCGAGGTTCTCGAGCGTCGCGGCTTCGTCCGGACCGGCGTCCTTGAGGTCGCCCATCTCGACGAGGAACCGCGCGCCATCCGCGCGCAGCGCCTTCGCGGCGGCTTCGAGCCGCCCGGCGGCGAGGCGGTAATGGCGCCCGAGCGCGTCGGGCAGGTCCGCCACATGCGGGTCGGCGACGAGCCCGAAGCGCACCGGCAGCAGCACTTCGATGGCGTCGCAGGAGCGCGCCAGCGCGCCGCGCGAAGCGGCGACCGCGGCGTCGGCGCGCGCGCCGAGCGCGGCCCGCGCCGCCGCGTCGCGCGTCAGGCGCAGGACTTCCGCGGCGAGCGTGGCGGGGTCCGCGACCTCGAGGACCGCGCCGGCGGCGCGGAACGTCTCCATGACGGCCGCGAAGTTTTCCGTGTGCGGGCCGAGCACGACCGGCTTGCCGAAACTCGCCGGCTCGATCATGTTCTGCCCGCCTTCGTTCGGCGCGAGCGTCTTGCCGACGAACACGAGGTCCGCGAAGGAGTAGAGCGGGAAGAGGACGCCGGTTTCGTCGACGAGGAGGACGGTCTCGCGGCCGCTCTCCCCCGCGGTTCCGCGGTCCGGGAGCCGCGAGCTTCGTTCGACGGCAAAGCCCTCCCCCTGCAGCTCCGCGGCGACCTCGGCGGCGCGCTCGGCGTGGCGCGGCACGAGGACGAGCCGCAGCGCGGGGACTTCGGCGCGGGCGGCGCGCCACGCGCGCGCCAGCGCGAGCTCCTCGCCCGGCCAGGTGGAGCCGCCGAGCAGGACGAGGTCGCGCCCGGGCTCCACGCCGCCGCGCGAGAGGATGCCGCGGGCTCGGGCGAGCGCGTCGGGCGCGGGCGGCGGGACGTCGAACTTCACGGAGCCGGTCACGCGGATCTTCTCCGGCGGCGCGCCCGCCGCGACGAGGCGGTCGCGGTCGAGCGGCGACTGCGCGAGCAGCACGTCGAAGCAGCGCAGCACGGGACCGAAGAAGAAGCGCAGGCGGCGGTAGCCGGGGGCGGAGCGGTCGGAGACGCGGCCGTTGAGCAGCAGCAGCGGCACGCCCTTGCGGCGGAGCGCGCGCAGGAGGTTCGGCCAGAGCTCGGACTCCGTGAGCACGAGCGCGGTCGCGTTCACGGCGGCGAGCGCGCGGCGCACGCAGCGCGGGAAATCGAGCGGCAGGTAGATCACCACGTCGTCCGGCCCGGCGATCTTCTCGCACACGCCGCGCCCCGTGGAGCTCGTCGTGGAGAAGACGCACGAAAACGACGGGTCGCGGCGGCGCAACTCGCGGATGACGGTCCCGGCGAGGTTCGCCTCGCCCACGGAGACGGCGTGGATCCAGACGCGCGGCTTCTCCGCGAGGCGGCGCGCCGTCTCGGGGTCGTATTTGCCGAACCGCTCGGAAAAGTGCGCGCGGTAGCCGCCGCGCTTCTTCATGCGGCGCAGGAACGAGGGGAGCATCGCCGCGTAGGCGATCGCGAAAAGGACGTTGTAGACGAACCAGCGCATGGCCGGAAAGTCTACCACACGTCCCGCCGCAAGTCCAAACCCGCGCGGCCGCGCGGGTTTGGACTTGGGGATCACGCTTCGACCGCCGTGCCCGTGGAGACCAGAAGAAGGGTGGCCGAGACGGCGGTTTCGGGGATGCCGGCCAGGCGGGAGACGGCGCGGCGGTAGGCGGCCATCTGGCCGGCGTAGGCCGCCCGCATCGAATCCTCGAACGCCCCGACCGTCTTTTCGCGGTTGGCGTTGGTCTTGAAGTCGTAGATTTCGGCGGTGCGGTTCGCGCCGTCGCCGCGGAAGACGACGCGGTCGAACTGGCCGGTCTCCCACGTGTTCGCGTCGGCGCGGAAGAGTTCGTAGCTCCGTTCGCGCCAGACGGTCGCGCCGGGCGTTTTGCGGAAGGCTTCGCTCCACGCGCCGCCCCACGCCAGGATCCGCCGTTCGCGCTCGTCCTCCGGGGCGGCCGGATCGATCCATTCGATCGCGGCGAAGGCGGCGTGTTCGTCGACGCCGCGGCGCAGGGCCTTCGCGCGGCCGCGGTCCGCGGAATCCCCGCGGTCTTCGGGCTGCTTGAAGTAGTTGGACACGAAATCGGGGCCGGAGCCGCCGTGGTCCGCCGCGGCGGCCGACGGCGTTTCGTGGCGGACGTCTTCCCGTTTTCCGCCGTGCGTCCAGGCCGCGGGCTCCGGAACCGGCGCTTCGGCGCCGCCGCTCCCGTCCGGATCGGGGAACGTGACGAACGCGGGCTCCGCCGTTCCGATCGAGTGGCGGAGGGCCCCGGCGCCGCCGTCTTCGGCCCGCGCCAGCGCGGGGAAGGGCCTTCGCAGCAGGTCGCAGAATCGCTCGCCGTCCGCCGCGCCGTCGTCCGCGAAGAAGACGCGCGTCGACTTCCTGGCGCGGGTGAGGGCGACATACCACGTGCAGAGTTCGTCGAGCAGGTGGCCGTTCGCGGCCGCTTCCCAGGCCGCTTTCGTTTCCGGATTGGCGGCGATCAGGTCCGCGCCGAGGCCGTCGGCGATCCAGCCGGCGCCGTCGAGCCGGGAACCGGATCGGGGCTCCGTCAGTTTGTCCGAGGACGTGACGGGAACCACGACGTGTCCGAGCGTCAGCCCCTTGGCGCGGTGGATCGTGAGGATCCGGACGACGCCCGGCGAAGCGGCGATTTCGCGGTCGGAGACCGTTTCCAGATACGCCCGGAAGTCGTCGACGCCGCCGGCGTCCGGACGTTCCGCGAATTTGGCGGCTTCGCGGGCGAGCCGGTCGAGGCGCATCGCGGTGCGGCGGTCGGACGGGGCGACGGCCTTGAGCCTGGACGCGAACGCTTCGACCGTTCGCGCGAGGCCGCGCCGCGAGAGCGTCCCCGACACGGCCGCGGAAACGCCGGCCGGCGTGTCGATTTCCGGGAAGACCGTTTCGCGGACCGGGAAGAGCCGGTCGACGAAATTCCACGCGAAGTCGTCCCCGGGATGTTCGGCGAGCCGTAGCAGCTCGAGCACGCCGCAGGCGACCGGGGAATCGAGCACGCCGCTCGTCCCTTCCCAGACGACGGGGATCCGCCGTTCGCCCGGGGTCGTCGCCTTCCGGAGTTTTTCGGCGAGGTAGACGCCGTCGCCGTTGCGCCTCACGAGAATCCCGATCGAATCCGTTTCGAACCGTTTCCCCGAGGTTTCCGCCGCGAGGCGGTCTTCTTCGTGCCGGTCCCACATCCGGGCGACGCAGTCGCAGAGCGCGGGGGCGAGTTTTTTCATCGCCGCCGATGCGTCCTCGTCGTCGCCGGGCGCGTCGTCGTCCGCGGCCGGGGCCGGAGGCACGCCCGTGATTTCCACGTAGTCGCCGTCGGCGCCTTCGACCGCTTCGTGCCCGCCCGCCGGCCAGCACTCGCCTGTCCACTTCCCGACGGCGTCCGGGCAGCGGGCGCCGGCGAGGGCCCCGACGTTTTCCGGGCGGAATACCGCGTTGACGAACGCGGCCGTGTTCCTGCCGTAGCGCCACGACTTGGCGCGCGTTTCGATCGCGCCCCGGTTGTCGCGGACGGTCTTTTCCAGGTTTTCGAAGGGTTCGTTGCAGCCGCCGCGCCACCGGTAGATCGACTGCTTGAGGTCGCCGACGGCCAGGACGCTCCGGTTCTCGCCGGCGGCGCCCTGCGAGACGGCCTCTTCGACCAGGGGCCGGAGGCACGCCCATTGCGCCGTGCTCGTGTCCTGGAACTCGTCGAGCGCCCAGTGCGAGAATTCCGAATCGAGTCGGAACTGCAGGTCGAGCAGCCAGGTCTCCGGGTCCGGCCGGCGGGCCGATCCGTCCGACCCGCCGCCGGCCCTGGCGAGGCTGTCGGTGAAATCCCCGAAGGTCAGCCGGCCGTTGCGGCGGACGGTCGCCGCGTAGCGGTCCTCGACGGCCTTGCAGAGGCGCAGTTTCGCCGCGGCGACGTCGAGCCGGCGGTTGATCGCGACCGCGGCCATGTAGCGGACGGCCGCGCGGAGCGCCTCGGCGCCTTCGCGGCCGCAGTCGAAACGGCATTCCTTTTTCCTGTATTCGAACGGGCACCACGTGGCGGCCGGGTTTTCGAAGAAGTGCCGGAGTATCTTTCCTTCGACTCTCGGGTAGAGCTCCTGGGTTCCGTCGAACGCGTCGACGTGATTCCGGATCTTTTCGAGAAACGGCGTTTCGGCCGCGCCGACGCGGACGGCGGACAGGTCCGGCTTTGCCGGAGGGCGCCCGATCCCGAGCGCCGCCGCCATCGTTTCCGCCGTCCACGCCGCGGCTTCCGGCCGTTCGCGCAGAAACGCGAGCCACGAGCCGTTTCCGCCGGCGAGATCCGCCAGTTTCCCGGTTCCCGACCGGACGGCGGCGCCGCCCTGCGAGAGGAAGAAGTCGGAAAGGACGCCGCCGTCTCCGCCCGTCGTGGACAAAACGCCGGCGACGGCGGTCTCGGCGGCGCTTTTCGCGCCGTAGTCGTCCAGCACCGACAGGGCTTTCCGGAAGCCCGTTTCGAGGGGGAACTTCTGGACGATCCGCTGGATGAAGCTGTCGATGGTCGCGACGGTGCCGTGGCCCTGGGCGTCGATCACGCGGCGCAGGATACCGGCGAACGTCGCGGCCGTCCAGCCGCCTTCGGGGACGAACGCGAGCGCCCGCCGTTCGTCTTCGGAAAGCGGACGGCCTTCTTTCCCCTTTTCCTCGATGTCTCCCAAGAGGTTCTTGTCCCGCTCCTCGGCCGCGGCCGCGTCGGACGCCGCGGCCGCGCGGAGGCGGCCGAGAATCTTTTCGTAGATTTCCTGCGCGGCCGCGCGGGAGAAGGTGAGCCCGAGGATCGTTTCGGGCTTGACCTCGCCGTCGCCGAAAACCAGCAGCCGGATGAACTGCGTGGCGATGTCGAACGTCTTGCCCGTGCCGGCGGACGCCTTGACGATGCGGTTGTTGTTCATTGCGCGTCCTCCGTTCCGGCCTTCGCCGCTTTCCGCCCCGTGGCGGCCGCCAGCCGTCCGTCCTGGTCGCGGACCCAGCCGGAGCCCGCGAGGTCCTTCTCCGCGAAGTCGAGGAACGCCTCCGCCAAATCGTATTGCAGGGCCTTGCCCGGCGCCGGCGGCCAGAAGACGCCCTGCCGGATGCGCCGGATCGCGACGCGCGCGCTTTCGAGGGCCGTTTCCGCGTGCTCCGCGAGGACGAACTTGCCCCGTTTCTGCGCTTCGAACGCCCCCTGGGGATCTTTGCTGCCGAAAACGACGGTGTCGGCCGGGGTCTTGCCGAGGACCAGATAGCAGAGATCGACGACGGGAACCGGCGGCGGGCCGCCGAAACCGGGCAGATCTTCGGGGCGGGCCTTTTCGAGGCAGCGCGCGTAGAGCGCGGGCTGGACGGTCAGGAACCGGCGGAACGGAACCAGCGTGCCGCCGGCGGCCTCCTTGTCGACCGTCGGCAGGCCCATGGCGGCGGCGTGGGCGAGCTGGTCGGCGCCGCCCGCCAGGACGTGGGAGACGATTTTGGCGCGTTCGTCCCACGTTTTGTAGTCGACGAGGCGGTAGCCGACGCCCTCCTTGTAGTCGATGCGGTCCGCCGTTCCCTTGATCCAGACGTCCTGGAGCAGGGGGTCGCCTTCGTCCGCGAACGGACGCACGAGGAAGCCGAGTTCCGGCTTGGCGGCGATCCGCCAGCCGGCGGCGGCCCAGAACGCCTGGACCTGCGCGAAGTTCGCGAGCCGCGCCCGGGCGGATTCCAGTTGGAGCCGGATTTTCAGGCCGGGCGCCGTCCCGTAGGCGGCGCGGACTTCGTCGAACGCGGCGCGCAGGTCGCTCCCGATTTCCGCCGCGGTCGACGCCTGCGGCCGGCCGGCCCCGGTTTTCGCCAACTGGGCCAGCGCGTATTTTTCGAGCGCCTTGTGGACGAGCGAGCCGAAATCGTTGGCTTCGAGTTCGTCCTTGTCGTCGAGGCGCCTCAGCCTCATCCGGTTTTCCAGCAGATGGGCGAACGGGCATTTGAGCCAGGAATCGACGGACGACGGGGACAGCCGGAATCCGGGCGCCTCTTCGCCGCTATCCGAAGGCCGCGGAACGTCGGCGGGAAGCCGCGGGCGCCACTCGGGCGCGATCCTGCGCGGGGGGAACGTCTCGCCGGCGGGCAGGGGGCCGAACAGCGCCTGCACGCGCCGCGGCAGCGCCGCGTCGTCCACGAGGAAAAGCAGCCGGCTCGGCCGGTGGATGTCGCCGTCCTTGTCCGTCCGCGCGAAATACGCGCGGACGTCGTGCGCCTTGCGGGAGCGGACGATCGAGAGCAGCAGGAACGCGTCGCGGGCCAGCCGGCTCCCGTTGGAGGGCAGTCCGAGCGCGGCGCGCAGCTTGTCCGGCAGGAAGACGTGGCCCGCCACGGTCTCCGGAACGGCGCCTTCGCAGAACCCGGCGAGCGCGATTTTGTCCTTGCCGCTCCAGGCCAGTTCCAGCCAGCCCTCCGTCGTCAGGATGCGGTCGGAATCCGGCTCGAGCGAGTAGACGGCGTTCGAGAGCGCGCGCCGGAGCAGCGCCGTCTGCAGGGCGTCGTCCAGGCCCAGCTCCCGGATCGTTTCGTCCTCGAACGGGGAAAGCGCCCCGAGGAGCGCCTGGATGGCGGCCAGGAACTCCGCCGCATCCCGTTCGCGCTCCCGGATCCGTTCCGGCGGTTCGGTTTTGCCGTTCTCCGGGGGCGCGTTCTCCCACGGCCTCAGGGGGACGTGCCGGTAGATGTCCGCCAGCGCCCGGCGGAGGAACGCGGCCGGGCCGCCGGGCCGGCCTTTCCGCGCGGCGAGGAGCGACTTGGCGAACGCCTGCGCGGCGCTTTTGAACTGCAACGCGTTTTCGAGATCCTTCCGCCGGTGTTCGTCCGCGGGATCGAAGCAGTCCGTCGGAAGGTCCGCGTCGTGCGGGACGGACGCCGGAAAGGCCGCGTTGCGGTAGGCGTCCAGCCCTTCGAGCGTTTCGGTGCGCTTGGGATGTCCTTCTTTCGAGGTGAAGCGGCGGAGCACGTCGTGTTCGCGGAACAGCGCGGCGAAGTCGTCCCACGGCCAGGGGGCGCCGCCGCAGGCGTAGAGGGAAAGGAGCCGTTCCGCGATGCGGCCCAGCGACGAGGCGGAAAGCCGGAAGCGCGCCGGATCATGCAGTTCGTATCCCTTCGCGGAAAAGACGCCGGAAAGTTCGGGGAACAGGTTTTCGTCGCAAAGGCCGAGCGACGGGATTTGCCGGCCGGCGTCGCGCGCCGGGAAATCGCGCGCGAGCGCCTCGGCAAGCGTCGCGTCGGTCGCCGTCCGGACGACGTCCTCGTCCGCCAGGCCGGCGAGCGCCGGCCGGTTGCCGCCGGTCCATCGGTCGACGCGCGGGCGGCCCCGGCCGTCGAACGCGCCGCGTTCCGCTTCGGCGCAATGCAGGAGAACCGTGACCGCGGGATCGCCCGGCAGGCGCTCCAATACGTCGTAGAGGACCGGCACCGGATCGGCGAGGGCGGGGAGGACGACGCGCGCGACGCCGTCCGGGAGCGCTTTCGGGGCGGTTTTGGCCAGGCGGATGCTCTCCGCCCGGTGGCGCAGGCCGCACCCGCGGAGGAACGCGAAGAAGGCGGTTTCCAGATCCGCGAGTTCGTCCCAGCGGCTCTTTTCGTCGCCCAGGGCCTTTTCCAGGACGTCCCGGGCCGCCGCGTTTTCCGGAACGTCGCGCATGAGCAGCCCGCCGGCGCCGAGGACGTTCCAGATGTCCGTGAGCTGGTCGAGGAAGGAGAAGAGGGCGTCCGGGTCCTCGAACGAATCCGGGCGGAACAGGTGCGTCCACTCCCCGAGCGCGACCTGCCCGTCCTCCGCGCGGCGGCGCGGCCGCGTTTCGGCGAACTTGAGGAACGCCGCCGCGACCTCGGCGTCCGTCGCTTCGCGGAGCGATTCGTCCGCGGGCGCGACCAGTTGCATCGGCAGCGCGACCATCGGCGGGACGAGTCCTTTGCCCGGGAAGCGCTCCGCGACCTTCTTCGCGAGCGCGAGGCGCAGGTTGCGTCCGCTCTGGGCGGTCGGAACGACGACGCAGACGTGCGCGAGCGAGAGCGCGCCGGCGTCCGACGCGGCGCATCCGTCGAACGCCTTGTCCCGCCCGGTCGCGGAGCGGCCGAGCAGCCAGTCGGCGACTTCGTCGACCAGTTTGTTTTCGGGGGAGAGGAAATCGGTTTCCGGATTCATGGCGAAAGGGGCGATTGGAGGGGACTATCCCCTCGATTTCCTCGTTTTTCTGCAACCTCGGTTTCGGAAACCGCCGTTGCAGAATGAAATCTAGCAAAACCTCTACCTGAATGCAAGAACAAAATGGCGAAAGGAAAGTTTCGGCCGCCCCGGGGAAAGCCTTCCCCGCATCGCGGCCTTTCGACGCAATCGACGCAATCGACAAAGTCGACGAAGTCGGGTTTTTCCCCCCTTGCGCCATCGAGGGGGCCGGGGACGCCCGATTACGTCGATTGCGTCGCGGTGTCGATTGCGTCGATGCCCGGCCGGGAGAGAGGGGCGGCTTCCCCCGGAGAGCGGCCGGTCATTCCCCGGCCGTCATCGGCCGCGTCCCGCGGCATCCTTCGGCGTATCCGGTGCAGCCCCAGAACGCCTCGCCCGTATCCCTCTTGATCCGTTTCCGCATCGGTCGGCCGCATTTCGGACATGCGGGAACCTCCGAATCCGTCCGGACCTCCGCCGTCTGGCGGGCCCTCGCCTCGAGTCTTGCCGCGGTCATTTGTTCGCGAAGGCCGCCGGTCTTGGCGAAGCTGTCTCCCAGACCTTGGATCTGCCGGCGAATCGTGAGAATCGCCCGGCGAACGAGAATGAGCAGGCAATTCGCCCGAACGCACGAATCGGGATCGTCGAGCCATCGTGCGAACTTCGCCCGCTGGCTCCGGGCGTGGACCGCGGAATCGCGGACGATGTCGTCGCCCCTCGGCATCGGATCGAGATGGATGTCGAACGCCGGCTTCGCCTCTTCCTTCGTCCAGGGCAGACGATTGTTGAAGGCGAGCCACATCTCGTAGTCTCCGAGCAATTCGGCAAGGCTCGCGCGGGCGACGCCCAGAAGCCGGATTTCGTTTTCACTGGACGTCGCGGCGCTTTCCGATCCCTCGATGAGATTGGCGCGTCCCGACCGGGCGGCTTGGGTCATCTGGTCGAACCACCGGCCCTTCGGATCGTTCCGGAGGTCGAAGACGGACTGGCAGAACCGCCAGGTTTCGATCTGGAGGATGGTGGCGAGCGTGAACGAATCCAGATGGCGGTAGCCGCCAACGGGTTGAGAGAAGAGCTTCGCGGAAGGTGCATTCATGCCGCGAATGATAGCACGAGACCGGAAGTCGGACAATCCGTCCGGTCGATTTCGCCGCCGACCGGTCCCCGGGGGAAGCCGCCCCCCCGCTTCCGGCCGCAACGACGACATCGACGACGCCGACGACATCGACGATCCCCGCACCCAAGGCCGAAGGAAACCGGTGCGCCCGGAATGGAGCCCGCCCGCTCCGAACCCCGCTCCGAAGGCAACCTGTTCACTTCCGGCGAGGGTTCGTCGAGGTTGTCGATTTCGTCGACTTCGTCGCCGGCCGGTCCCCGGGGAAGCCGCCCCCCCCGCTTCCGGCCGCCACGACGACATCGACGACGCCGACGACATCGACGATCTCCGCACCCAAGGCCGAAGGAAACCGGTGCGCCCGGAATTAGGGCCGCCCGCTCCGAACCCCGCCCCGAAGGCAACCTGTTCACTTCCGGCGAGGGTTCGTCGATGTTGTCGATTTCGTCGATTTCGTCGAACCGGCCGCGCTCCGGGGGAAGTCCCTCCGCACGCGACGAGAACCCGTGGCGCGGTCGGGCGGACCGCGCCACTGTTTTCCGTCGCATCGCAATCGGCGCCTACAGGCCGAGCGTGCGGCCAAGCCGGGAAAAGACGTCCGTCTTGACCGGGACCGGCACGATCCGGACCGGCATGCCGCGACGGATGCAGGGATTGAGTTCGTTGTAGTTCTCGACCTCGACCCAGGCGCGGTTCGACTCCAGCGGAGCGGAGGAAACGACACGCGCCTCCGCGACCGACTCGAGACGAACCCGATCCGACGCCGCGCTTCCGGCCCTCGCGGACTTCGCAACGGACGGCTTTTTCGCGGCACCCTTTCCGGCCGGCGTCTTGTCGGCCATCGCAACGAGGCGGACGCGCACGGCGGCGACGGGCGAACCGGGTTGCGGCACGAGAACATCCCAGTCGTCTTCTTCCTCCTCCTCGTCCTCGTCGCCGAACAGGTCGTCGTCGTCCTCCTCGGCCTCGGATTCGGGCTCCTCGTCCTCGTCGCCGAACAGGTCGTCGTCGTCCTCCTCCGCGGCGGGCTCTTCCGCCTCGGATTCGGGCTCTTCGCCCTCGTCGCCGAACAGGTCGTCGTCCTCCTCCGCGGCGGGCTCTTCGGCCTCGTCGCCGAACAGATCGTCGTCGTCCTCCTCCGCGGCGGGCTCTTCCGCCTCGGATTCGGGCTCCTCGCCCTCGTCGCCGAACAGGTCGTCGTCCTCCTCCGCGGCGGGCTCTTCCGCCTCGGATTCGGGCTCCTCGCCCTCGTCGCCGAACAGGTCGTCGTCGTCCTCCTCCGCGGCAGGTTCTTCCGCCTCGGATTCGGGCTCCTCGTCCTCGTCACCGAACAGATCGTCGTCGTCCACCTCCGCGGCAGGTTCTTCCGCCTCGGATTCGGGCTCCTCGTCCTCGTCACCGAACAGGGCGTTCTCGGCGTCGGGCTCCGCCCTGACAACGGATTCCGGAGGCTCGGCGAGGATGGGAACGATCTCCTCGGCGGGCGTTTCCTCCATCTCGGGTTCCGAGACCTGGACAACCGGCTCCGGAGTCGGAACGGAAACCGCCGGCTTCTTCTTTGCGGGCTTCGCGGCCGAATTCGGGGCCTTCCCGGTAGTCGCGGCAGGCTTCTCCGCGGCTTTCGCGACCGGCTTCTCCGCGGCCTTCGCGACCGGCTTTTCCGCGGCCTTCGCGACAGGCTTCTCCGCGACCTTCGCGACCGGCTTTTCCGCGGCCTTTGCGACTGGCTTTTCCGCGGTCTTTGCGACTGGCTTTTCCGCGACTTTCGCGACGGGCTCCTCCGCGGCCTTCGCGACCGGCTCCTCCGCGGCCTTCGCGACCGGCTTTTCCGCGGCCTTTGCGACTGGCTTTTCCGCGGCCTTTGCGACTGGCTTTTCCGTGACTTTCGCGACAGGCTCCTCCGCGGCCTTCGCGACCGGCTTCTCCGGCGCCTTGGCGACCGGCTTCTCAGCGGCCTTTGCGACCGGCTTTTCCACGGCCTTGGCGACGGGCTTTTTCTTCACGACCGGCTTCTTCGCGACCTTGGCAACCGGCTGGTCTTCGTCCTCGTCGTCATCGTCGTCGTCATCCGACGCGAGGGGAGAATCGTTCTCCACTCGATAGACTCTGACGCGGCCGCCGACGACGAGCCCGGAATCGCGACCGAGCGACACATAGGCGTAGCGGCCGTTGCCGGTCGTCCGCAGGACGGTGCCGACGGGTCCGATTTCATCGCCGATCTGGCCCACGTAGTCGCGTGCGGCCTCGACGAGAAGCTTTTCCGCGCACGACGGCCCGTCCTCGATGTTCACGCCGGCCGCCTCTTTCGAAATGGTCTGGCGGAAACGGACGCGCCCCTCGAGATTGTCGTAGAGGGCGAACTGGGTCTTGACGGTCACGAGCCGCGTCGGGTTCGGAGCCGGCGCGCCCGGCTCGGTGGTCGAATCCTCCCGGACGGACGCGAGGCGGACCGAGTTGCAGAACACGGCGAAGTCGGGCAGATCGTCCGGAACGGCGCCCTTGCAGTCGCCCTCGAGAAACGAGACGACATCGTCCTCGGCCGGAACGACGCGGACGAAGCCGAGCGCGGAAAGCGCGCCCGACGTTTCGTCCTGCAGGACGGTCGCGGCGTCCGGAAGGTCGACGCGGGAAAGCTCGATCGCGTTGGGATTCACCCGGACGGCGACGGCCCGGCGACCGGGCCCGGACAACGTCTGGACGGCGGCGCCGGCGTCGGACGGAAGCTTGTAGACGGCCTGCGTGTCGTAGTAGGTGAGCGCGGCCGTGCGCGGATCGACGGAAGCGCAGCTGGCGACCAGCAGCGCGAGCGCGAAAACCGCGCCGGAGAAAATCGAGTGTCTTTTCATGGTCGGGGGCCTCCCGTCGCGGCCGGTCGGGAGGGCCCGGCCGGCCGCCGTGGACGGCGCCGGAGCGCGGAGGCGCTACTTGCGCGTGTTTTCTTCGATCTGGATGAGCAGCGTCATGATGACGAGCATCATGAGGAACAGGATCGCGGACCCAGCCAGGTCGATGTAGCCGGCCCGCTTGGCGTCGGCGAGCTGCTTCTCGACCTCGACGGCCGCGACGGCCTTGCCGAAAAAGGCGTCGTAGCGCAGGTAGAGCGCCTTCTGGCTGATCTCCAGGGTCGGCTCCTTGCCCTTGCGGCGGTAGTAGGCCACGAAGTCCTTCAGGAACGGACGGGCGCCGTTGATGTATTCCGCACGGTAGGAGGAATCCATGTTGAACAGGACTTCGACGATGTTGTTGTAGTCGTCCTTCGCATCCAGGCTTCCGGCGTCGATTACGTCGTCGATCTTGTCTCCGAAGTTGTTGCGGATCTCGCGGAACTCCTCGTTAGAAGGCTTCCTTCTGGAGGCTCCGGCGCCCTTGGAGCCCGATTCGAACATCGACTCGTCGAAGACCGGCGCGTGGACCGAGGGCGTGGTCGTCGTCGCATAGGAGAAGAGCGCGTAGGCGACGGCGAGAAGGCACCCGAGCGACAGGAGCGCGGCGAGGATCTTCAGGGTCTTGAAGACGCCGGCCATGAACTTGCTGGTGTATTTGTCGGTCGACTTGAGGGCCGCTCCCGCATTGACTTTCGACAGCGTTTCTTTCGTCTGTCCCATCAGGCGGCTGGCCCTGTCCGCAAGGTTCGAGCCGGTTTCGTTTGTCGTGGTTTCGGTCTCCGGGGTCGCGGTTTCGATCTCCGGGGTTGTGTCTTCGCTCATGGTTTTGTTCTCCTTCTGGAGGGTTGTTGGTTGGAAGATCCGCAGACTGGCTGCTCGTCGGTTTCGGGTTGGCGGATTCACATCCGGCTGCAAAACGGGAAGGGCCCTTCCTTTGCGGTTCCCCTGAGGCCCTGGAAAAGCCCGATCAAGAAACGCGAAGGAAGGGACGTGCGGTGCACGCACCCTGCCGACAGGCCGCCTTTGATCTTTTGAACTTTCCAGGTTTCAGGGGATCGACGGTTTGCAGCGGTGCAAATCTGCGGCGGAGTCTAGCAGACTCGCGTCGGCAAATCAACACCGTTTTCGCGTTTCTTGATCGGGGGAGAGACAAGGTTAGAGGTCGGAGGTTAGAGGTGGGGGCGCGGGGGCGCGGAGGCGATGGGGCCGCTCGTTTGAGATAGAGACGGCAGGAGGGCGATTCTTACGCGGCCGCGATGCGGGGGAAGCGGTCCCCCGGGAAGCGGCCGGTCGACGACATCGACGACGCCGACGACATCGACGATCCCCGCACGGAAGGCCGAAGGCAAACGGTGCGCCCGGAATTAGGGCCGCCCGCTCCGACCCCCGCCCCGAAGGCAACCTGTTCACTTCCGGCGAGGGTTCTTCGATGTTGTCGATTTCGTCGATGTCGTCGCCGGCCGCGATGCGGGGGAAGCGGTCCCCCGGGGGGCGGCCGGGCGCCGGGCGCGCTAGGGCGCCGCGCGGAGGG
>JAFTHC010000047.1 GCA_017457625.1 Kiritimatiellia bacterium | reverse complement strand
GGATGCCCGCGCGAGCGGAATCGCGAGCGGGAGGAGGCGCAGGCGGCCTGCATGCCGCCGCGCCGACGAGCGCCGCGAGGCAGCCGCGCGGGCGCCCCGAACGCGCCGGCCCGGCATTTTCGGCTACGCCTCCAAGTGCGGTGCATGAGACCGTGCGCATGCCCCGCCCCATGCGACCACCCCCAACCCTGACCGAATACACCGGCGCGGCTAGAGGGCCGACGAAGAGAGGTCGGCGGCGTAGCCCGAGCCGCCTTCTTCGCCGTCGGCGCCGTAGCAGACGATTTCGAAGGGTTCGCCGGCGCGGCCGGGCGCGAAGTAGGCGTAGGGCCGGCCCCACGGGTCGGCGGGGACGGACGCCTTTTCGAGGTAGCCGCCGGGCGGGAACGCGGCGGGCAGCGGCGGACGCGCCGCCGGCGCGACGAGCGCTTCGAGCCCCTGTTCGGCCGTCGGCACCGCGCCGTTGTCCGCCGCGTAGAGGCCGAGCGCCGTCTTGAACGCGGACAGCTGCTGCCGGGCGGCGCCGACGCGCGCCTTCTGCGGGGCGTCCAGGACGTTGACGCCGACGACCGCGCCGAGGATGACGACGATGGTGACGGCGATGAGGATTTCGACCAGCGTGAAGCCGGCGCGGGCCGTGGCGGGGTGCGCGTTCATTGCAGGGGTCCGGGCAGGGTTGCGAAGAAGGCGGCGACCGCGGCGCGGTCGGCGCGGGAAGTGATGCCATACCAGCGCGACGCGGTGCGCAGCACGCGCACGGTCGCCTCGCCGCGGCGCAGGAAGCCGGCCACTTCGGTCGGCATCTGGAACTCGGACTTGGGCAGCGATCCCTTTTCGGCGAGGAAGCGCGGGAAGGACTCCTGCAGAAGTTCGACGTAGCGGCGCTTGAAGCCCCACATGTTCATCGAGACGGGCGTGTCGTCCGGGAAGGCGTCCGCGCCGTCGCGCACCGCGCCGTCCGGGCATCGGGCCAGCGCGAGGCGCTCTTCGACCGTCCGGAGCAGGCCGTCCGGCCCGACCGTGCAGACGCCGCGCGAGACGGTCCCGTTTTCCGAGAGCGTGTTGCCGAGGCGGTAGGCGACCATGCACCAGGCGCGCCCGTCCGCGGCCGTTTCGTCGAGGAACCCGCCCGTGAGCGCCAGCGCCTCGGCGCCGTAGTAGTCGTCGGCGTTCACGACGGCGAACGCGCCCGGCACCGCGTCGCGCGCGGCGAGGACCGCGTGGGCGGTGCCCCACGGCTTCGTGCGGCCGTCCGGCACCGTGAAGGGGGCGGGCAGGTCGTCGAGCCGCTGGAACGCGTAGACGACGTCCGCGCGCTTTTCCCAGCGCCCGCCGACGAGTTCGCGGAAGTCCTTCTCGATGTCCTTGCGGATCGTGAAGACGACGCGCGAAAAGCCGGCGGCGAGCGCGGCGCCGACGCTGTAGTCGAGGATGAACTCGCCGTGCGGGCCGACGGGATCCATCTGCTTGAGGCCGCCGTAGCGCGAGCCCATGCCGGCGGCGAGGACGAGAAGGGTCTTCATGGTCGGATGGTCGGATGGTCGGACGGTTCGGATGGTCGGACGGTTCTACGGCTCGACGACGGCCTTGGCGCGCAGGTCGGCGACGTGGGCGGCGAGCGCTTCTCCGCGGCGCTGGTGGCGCAGGATGTCCTTGACGCGCTCGCGCACGTCGGCGAAGTCGGGGACCGACTCGGGCTGCGCGTCGTTCTTGTAGATGACGTGGTAGCCGAACTGCGTCTTCACGACGTCCGAAAGCTCTCCGACCTTCATCTTGAAGGCGGCTTCGTCGAACTCCTTGACCATCATCCCGCGCGAGAACCAGCCCAGCGAACCGCCCGCGCTCTTGCCGCTCGGGCAGTCGCTGTGGGCGGCCGCCTCGGTCGAGAAATCCGACCCGGCGAGGATGCGCTCCCGGATTTCGCGGATCTTCGCGATCGCCGCGAGGTCGTCCTCGGGCGAGGCGCTCTTGGGCGTTACGAGGATGTGCTGGGCGCGGACCTGCTCGGCCGTGCCGAACTCGTTGCGGTGCGCCTTGAAGAAGGCCTCCGCCTCCGCGTCGGTCGGCTCCGGCGTGTCGGCCGTCACCTTCTCCACGAGCTTGTCCACGCGCTTTCCGCGGCGGATTTCCGAGCGCAGCTGCTGGACGTTCTGGCCCTGCCGTTCGAGGATGCCGCGCAGTTTCGCGGGGCCGCCGGCCTCCTCGGTCATGCGTTTGAGAGACGCCTCGACCTCGTCGTCGGAAACGGGGATGTCGAGGATTTCGGCCTCGGCGAAGAGCAGCGCCGTGCCGACGGCCTGCTCCTCGGCCTTCTTCTTGAGCAGCGGCAGCTGCGCGCGGATCTGCGCTTCGGTCATGCCGTGCTGCGCGTAGAACTGCACGAGGCGGTTGAGCTCGTGTTCGACCGCCTCGCGGGGAATCGTCTTTCCGTTGACTTTCATGGCGCGCAAGGATACCCGAACGGCCGGGCGAAAGCAAGCGCGGGCGTTGACAACGAGACCGGAAAAGTCTAGTCTCCCGCCTCGAAACAACCAACGGAAAGGAGCTCCCATGCCCGTCGAATCCCTCGCCGAAACCGAATTCGGCGCCGCCGTCGCCGGCGGCGTCTGCGTCGTCGACTTCTGGGCCCCCTGGTGCGGACCCTGCCGCATGATGGCGCCGCTGTTCGAGAGCGTCGCCGCCGAGATGGAAGGCCGTCCGGTCAAGTTCTTCCGCGTGAACGTGGACGAAGCGCCGCAGGCCGCGGGCCGCTTCGGCGTGCAGTCGATCCCGACGCTGCTCGTCCTCAAGGACGGCGTCGAGGCCGACGTGAGCGTGGGCGTCACGCCGCCCGCGAAACTGCGCAAGATGGTCGAGGCCGCGCTTTCCTGACCGAACCCTCCATGCTTCCGGGCCGCGCGATCCGCGTCGTTTTCATGGGATCGGACACGCTCTCGTGCCCGTTCCTGCGCGCGCTCGCGGAAAGCCCCGACGTCGAGGTCGCGGCGGTCGTCACGCAGCCCGACCGCGGCCGCGGCCGGCACCTGCGCGTCACGCCCGGCCCTGTCAAGGAACTCGCCCTTTCGCTCGGCATCTGCGTCCTCGCGCCGCCGAAGGTGAACGAGGACTTCGTCGTCGAGACGCTCGCCGGGCTCGGCCTCGACGCGATCGTCGTGATGGCCTACGGCCAGATCGTGGGCGACGCGATCCTCGGCCTGCCCCGCCTCGGCTGCGTGAACCTGCACGTGTCGCTGCTGCCGCGTTGGCGCGGCGCCGCGCCGATCCAGCGCGCGATCCTGGCGGGGGACGCCCGGACGGGCGTCACCGCCATGCTCATGGACCGCGGCATGGACACGGGCGACACGCTCGGTTCGGTCGCGACCGACATCGGGCCGGACGACACCACCGGCTCCGTCGCCGCCCGCCTGTGCGAATCCGGCTGCGCGCTCATGCTCGACACGCTGCGCGACCTCGACCGCGGCGCCGCGACGCGCGTCCCGCAGGACGGCGCGCTTGCCACCAAGGCGCCCAAGATCCGCAAGGAGGAGGCGTTTCTGGACTGGTCGCTCTCCGCCGCCGAAAACGAGCGCAAGGTCCGCGCCTTTTCGCCCAAGCCCGGCGCGGCGACGTGGTTCCCGCCCGCCGAACCGGGCGGCCGCGGCCTGCTCGTGAAGGTCTTCCGCGCCCGCGTCGAAACGCTCCCCCACGGCATGGCCCGCGCCCTGCCCGGGACGCTGCTGGAGCTCGACCAGCGCGAGGGACCGCTCGTGGCCGGCGGCGCCGGCAAGGCGCTGCGGCTGCTGGAAGTCCTCCCCGAAGGCCGCCCGCGCCCGATGGACGGCGCGTCCTTCGCCAACGGCTACCGCACCCGCATCCCGATCGGCTCGCGGCTCGGCGTCCCCGGCGGGGACGCCGGAAAAATAGTAAAGCCTACTTGACTTTCAAGGGTGCTTTTGTTAGTGTCCGCGGCCGTTCCACGGAAAAACGGACATGGCACCTGCGAAAAAAACGCCCGCGAAGGCGGCGCCCGATCTGGAGATCTGGCGCCGGATGGTCCGCATTTCCGACCTCTTCCGTCGCGTCGTGAAGAAGGGGTCCGGCGGCGAGGATTTGAGCCGCATCACCGTCAACCAGGCCCGCATATTCGGCTACATCTTCTCCCGCGGCGAATCGGACGACATCCGCATTTCGCGTCTCGCGCGCGATCTCGACGTCACGCCAGCCGCCGCCGGCCAGGCCGTCGACCGCCTCGTGAAGTCCGGCCTCGTGGACCGCCGCGTCGATCCCGCCGACCGCCGCGCGTTCGTCATTTCCGTCTCGCCGCGCGGCCGCGAATACCTGCGCGACTACGCCGTGCGCTCCCGCGAGGTCTCCGACGCGATTCTCGGCGGGCTCCCCGCCGCCGACGTCGCCGCCTTCGACCGCGTCCTGGCCGCGATCTACGACGCTCTGGCCGCCCGCTGGGAGGAAATCCTCTCCGACCGCGAACGCGGAGCGGAAGTTTGACCCGTCTACACCCGACGACACCATGAAAAAAGCACTCCTCCTGATTCCGATCCTCCTCGCCGCCGGCTGCGCGACCGTCCGCGAAGCGCGCCGCGCCCAGGAAACCGACGCCGAGCGAACGCTCCGCTGGGCCGAGACCCCGTTCGCCGCGCGCGAAGGCGCCGTCGCCATGGAGGAACTGGCGGCGTGGGCGCGCACGAACGCGCCCGCCGTCGTCCAGGCCCGCCAGGACGTCGTACAGGCGCAAATCGCCCTGCGTTCGGTGAAGGCCGCGTTCATCCCCGTCGTGGACGGCTCGGTCGCCTACACCTACGCATCCCAGAACGTCGATCCGCACGACACGGAGTGGGACGGCGAGGGGACTTGGACCGGCGGCCTCTCCCTCAACTGGCTGCTCTACGACTTCGGCCGCACGCGCGCCTCGACGCGCCGCGCCGTCGCCGCGCTCGCCGCCGCCGACCGCGCCGAGCGCGCCGCCGAGAACGGCGCCGTCTACGGCGTCCGCGCCGCGTGCTTCGCCCTGCGCCGCGCCGAGGAGCTGCACCGCGTCGCCGTCGAGACCTCGGAGAGCTACAAGCTGCACCGCGACCAGACGAAGGACCGCTTCGACGTCGGCGCCGCGATGAGCTACGAGGTCTCCAAGGCCGAGGTGGACTACCAGAACGCGCTGCTCTCCGAGATCTCCGCCTCCAACGCCGTCGAGACCGCCCGCGCCTCGCTCGCGCTCGCGCTCGGCCTCGCGGAGAACCCGCGCATCGAGCTCGGGGACTGCGCCTTCCCCGAGATGGCCAGCGACGTGGACGCGCTCATGGCGTTCGCCGCCACGAACGCCCCCGCCCTCGCCGCGCTGCGCGCCTCGGCCGACGCCGCCAAGAGCTACGTGGACTGGACGATCTGCGACCTCTACCCCACGCTCTCCTTCCGCCTCACGTTCGACGCGCGCGGCGACTCTTCGCCCCTGCTCTGGAACTACGCCGCCGCGCCGGCCGTCGCGCAGACGCTCTTCAGCGCCGGCGCGAAGAACCGCCAGATCGAGGCCGCCGTCGCGCAGCTGCGCCAGGCCCGCAGCAAGTTCGCCGAAGCCGAGCAGCAGCTCTTCAACCAGGTCCTCACCGCGACGCTCTCGGCCGACCGCGCGCGCAAGTCGCTTTCCGTCGCGGAGGCGGCGCTCGCGGCCGCGCACGAGAACTTCGACGTCGTCTCGAACCGCTTCGAGGTCGGCAAGGCCTCGGCCCTCGAGCGCACCGACGCGCAGGTCGCGCTCTCCTCGGCCGAAGCCGCGGTCGTCACCGCGCGCTACGACCTCCTCGACACGCAGATTTTGATCGCCCGGCTCGTCGGATACGCGACAGGCGCGGAGGCCGCGGAGGTTGAATCCCACGCGGAGACCGCGGAGGTTGAATCCCACGCAGAGAACGCAGAGAGCGCAGAGCCCGGTCCCGCCGGAGGGGGTTCGGGGGAGGCGGAGCCTCCTCCCGTTGAGCCTCACGCGGAGGCCGCGGAGGTTGAGTCTCACGCGGAGACCGCGGAGGCCGTGGAGAATTGAATTTGGATTTTGATTTGTGGACAGTTGTGAACATTTGAGATTTGTGAACGATCCCGGCTAACTCCTCCCTTCCATCCTTTCCGTCCCTTCTGTCTCTTCCGTCCCTTCCGTCCCTTCTGTCCCTTCCGTCCCTGCCGAAAGCCCATGCCATGAGACGAATCGCCCCCCTCTTCCTCGCCGCGTCCGCGTTTTGCGGCGGTTGCGCGGTCATCCACGCAGCCACCGCCTTCGGCAGTCAGAATGAGGCCATGTCCGCACGGTCCGCAGAGTCCGCCGTCGGCGGCGGAGTGGCGGAGGCGCTCGTCAAAGACCAGACCGTGAAAGCCCGTCTGGACGCTTGGTCGGAGAGCCATGGCGGGCGCCTGCCGTCGATCCTGATCGGCGAAATCGCCGACGGCACGCCCGCGCCGACCGCTCGCGTGGTGAATTCGACGTCGGAGAAGAAGGAGGACAACGGTGTTTGGGACGGGCACCACGCAATGACGCCATCGCCCGACAAACGGACGGGACGCATCCGGCTCATCCGGAACCGGCTCGTGCGGGACGTCCGGAACACGAAATGTTTCCGGACGGATTTGGACGAGGGTGAAAGTCCTGTCTTCCGGCTGACCGGCCGTTACCAGTGGTCCTACGAGTGGCCATGCATAATCGACACCTGCGTCTTCACCCTCGTCGACGGGGAGGACGGCTCCGTTGTCTGGACCGACACGTTCCGGCACGAGCATCCGCCGTGGGAAAAATGACGCCCAGGCGCGGCTCGACCTCCACCCGCCGAGAACCAACTCACATTTTCCACCACACGAACACAACCATGAAAACTCCATTCGTTCTTCGTCCCTCGTCTTTCGTCCTTCGTCCCTCGTCTCTCGTCCTTGCCGCGGTCGCCGCGGTGTCCGCGGCGACCGCGGCCGAGCCCGCCCCCGCGGGCGAGGGGCCGAAGCCCTCGATGTTCCTCGTCGGCGTCGGCAAGGCCGGCGCTGTGGACCACAACCCCGTCCGCACGTTCAGCGGGCGCGTGCTCTCGCCCGAGACCGTGGCGGTCGTCGCCCAGGTCGCGGGCGAGGTGAAGGAGGTCTGCTTCGAGGAGGGCGCGCTGCTGAAGAAGGGCGACGTGCTCTACCGGATCGACCCGGTGAAGTACGAGGCCGCGGTCGCGAGCGCGCGGGCGCAGGTCGCGCAGGCGGAGGCCAGCGCGGACTACGCGCGCAAGACGTTCGACCGCGCGACCGCGCTCTTCGAGAAGAAGGTCGCGAGCGCCGACGACCTCGACTCCGCCACGAGCGCCAAGGCCGCCGCCGAGGCGGCGCTCGACGCCGCGAAGGCCGCCCTCGTCACGGCCGAGGACAACCTCGCGCACTGCACGATCGTCGCCCCGGTGGACGGCAAGGTCGGCCTCAACGCCGCCACGGCCGGCAACTACGTCTCGACCGCGTCCGGCCCGCTCTGCACGATCGTGCGGCAGGACCCGGTGCGCGTCGCCTTCGCGCCCGGCGCGCGCGACTACGTCTCCGTCTTCGGCGGCGAGAAGGGGCTGCGCGAGCTCTTCGACGTGCGCCTGCGCCTCGCGGACGGCTCGGCCTACGGCGCCGAGGGCGAGGTGGAGTTCGTGGGCAACGCGATGAACGCCGCCACGGACACGATGCCGGTCTACGCGCGCTTCCCGAATCCGGACGGCCTGCTCGTCCCGGGCGCGACGGTGAAGGTCGAGATCCGCGCGAAGAAGGGCGCCCGCTACGTCTCGCTCCCGCTCACGGCGGTCGTGCACGACGGCGAGAAGGACTTCGTCTGGATGGTCGGCGAGCACAACATGCCCGTGCGCCGCGAGATCGTCTGCGGCCCCGCCACCGCCACCTACCAGACCGTCGTCTCCGGCCTCGAGGAGGGCGAGGAGGTCATCGTCCGCGGCACGCACAAGGTGATGTCCGGCGTCCCCGTCGAGCCCGTCGCGTTGTAAGGAGCCCGAGACATGTTCTCCAAAATCTTCATCGACCGTCCCCGTCTCGCCTTCGTCTGCAGCATCGTGCTGATGCTCGCGGGCGGAATCTGCATCACCATGCTGCCCGTCGAGGAGTATCCGGACATCGCGCCCCCGCAGATCAACGTGATGTGCAACTATCCCGGTGCGACCTCCCAGACGATCAAGGACACCGTCGGCACCGCCATCGAGGCGCAGATCAACGGCGTCGACGACAAGCTCTACTTCTCCTGCAACGCGGAGGACAACGGCAACTTCTTCGCCCGCGTCTACTTCAAGCCCGGGACGGACACCGACATCGCGATGGTCAACGTCCAGAACGCGGTGAAGCGCGCCGAGCCCTCGCTGCCGGAGGAGGTGACGCGCCAGGGCGTCCGCGTGAGCAAGCAGTCCACGGACATTCTCTGCATGTACGCGTTCCTCACGGATGGCTCGCACATGTCGACGATGGAACTGAACAACTACGTCTCGAAGAACGTCGCCGACGCGCTCGCGCGCGTCGACGGCGTCGGATCCGTGACGGCGATGGGCGACGTCTACGCGATGCGCATCTGGCTCGACCCGGTGCGCATGGACGGCCTCGGCGTCTCGGTCACCGAGATCAACGCCGCCGTCGCCTCGCAGAACATCCAGGCGACCGCCGGCTCCGTCGGCGGCGAGCGCGCCAACCCCTGGGTGCAGTATCGCATCAACACGCTCGGCCGCCTGCAGACGCCGGAACAGTTCGAGAACATCGTCATCCGCACGGACGAGAACGGCAACGCGCTCCGGATCCGCGACGTCGGCCGCGCCGAGCTCGGTCCGCAGCAGACGGGCTTCATCGGCGAATTCAACGGCAAGAACGCCGTCGGCCTGCAGGTCTACCGCGACACCGGCGCCAACGCCGTCGCCGCCGTGGGGCGCGTCCGCGCCGAGATGGAGAAGTGGCGCGAGCGCCTCCCCGAGGGCGTCGAGTTCCACCTCGTCTACGACCCGACCGAATCGGTCGTCGTGTCGCTGCGCGAGACGGCCCTCACGCTCGTCCTCACGCTCGCGCTCGTCATCTTCATCACCTACCTCTTCCTGCAGGACTGGCGCGCGACGATCGTGCCGTCCGTGGCGATCCCCGTATCGCTCCTGGGCGCGTTCCCCTTCGTCTACGCGCTCGGGTTCTCGATCAACACGCTCACGCTCTTCGGCCTGGTGCTGGTGATCGGCTCGCTCGTCGACGACGCGATCGTCGTCGTCGAGAACTGCCAGTCGCTCATGCAGCGCGAGAAGCTCTCCGCGCGCCAGGCGGCGATCAAGTGCATGGAACAGATCACGGGCGCGATCATCGCGACGACGCTCGTCACCGTCGCCTGCTACGTCCCGCTCGCCTTCTACGGCGGCATGGTCGGCACGATCTACGTGCAGTTCGCCGTGACGATGTGCGTCTCGCTCTGCCTCTCCACGTTCGTCGCGATGACCCTCTCGCCCGCGCTCTGCGCGCTCGTGCTGCGCCCGCCGCGCGAGAAGCCGCTGAAGATCTTCGCGCCGTTCAACGCGCTGGTGAACGGCTC
>JAFTHC010000008.1 GCA_017457625.1 Kiritimatiellia bacterium | reverse complement strand
GCCGCCAAGCTGGGCGCGCAGAGCCCGGGCGTGCGGATGCTGCTGCTCGCGCTCCTGCTCGCCGCGGGCCTCGCCGTCGGCGGCGGGGTCTATGCGCTCGCCACGGCGGCCGCCTCCCGCGCGGAGTCCGCGGAGTTCGCGGAGTCCGGAGGGGGTTCGAGGGAGGTGGAGCCTTCTCCCGTCGTTCACGCGGAGTCCGCGGAGTCGGTGAACGCCGCCGAAGGCGGCCTCGAACGCGCGCGACGCGCGCTTCCAACGCCGGCGGAGCCGGCCTCGAACGCCGCCGAAGGCGGCCTTGAACCATCAACCACCGAGACCACGACCATGAACGCAAAAGCCATCCTTGCCGCCACGATGCTTGCGGCTCCCGCGGTCGTCGCCGACACCGCGTCGTCCGCCTCCGGCTTCGCGCACGACGCGATAAAAAACGAAAGCCCGCACGGGCAGCTGCTGATCGTCTCCGGCACCGTGGACGCGGTCGGCGACGGCACGACGACGCTTTCGCTCTGGGTCGGCCAGTCGCTGGCCGGAATGGCCTGCGTCGAGACGCGGACGATCGCCGCGCCCGGGACGCAGACGTTCCGCTACACCTCCCCGCGCGCCTTCGGCGACTGGGATTACTGGTGGGTCAAGATGGAGCAGACGGTCGACGGCACGACGACGGAGACGTGGTTTCCGTCCTACGCGACCGGCGACAACTGGATACACTACCGCGACGGCTCGTTCTACGAATGGACCGGCGGCGCGAGCGGCGTCTGGTCGGACGCCGCGAACTGGACGCAGACGGCCGAGGTCGACTACGGCGGCGCCAAGACCGGCTACCCGGCCGAGGAACGGTTCGGCGGCGGCATCCTGCCCGCTGGCGGGACCTACGACATCGCGTTCACCGCGGACGTGAACCCCGACGAACTTCGAATCGGCGACGGCGTGAACCTGACGTTGCGCGGCACGAACCGCGCTCCGCGCGTGGCGTTCGACCACGTCTACCGCGGCGAAAACCCGTCGTCGACCATCAACTACTCCGGCCTTTCGTCGTTCGTCGTGGACGGCCTGGACCTGTGGTATACCCCGGAAATGAAGTCCACCGCCGCGAGCGCGTCCTACGTCGTGACGAACGGCGGACGCTGGGTCGTGAGCGGCGAGATCTACCCGCAGGGCACGGGCACCGTCCTGCGCCTCGCGCCGGGGGCCGCGCTCGAATCGGGCGGCTTCTTCTGCGGCGGCGCGAACGGTCTCGTCGAGATCGACGACGCGACCGTGACCATGACGGGCGAGGGCTGGTATCCCGCCTATCGGAACGGCGCCGGAAGCAGGACCGTGCTCAAGGGCGCCGCGCCGGCGATCGTCTGCACGTCCGCGTCGGCGAAGGTCGGCGGCGGCGCCGGCGCGGACGCGACGCTAGAGTTCGTCGTCCCGGCGGGCGGCTGGGCCCTGCCGCCCGTGCGCGGCGCCGCGGGCGGCGCCTACACGTTCGGCACGGCCTACTGGGACGCCGGCGACCTCGTCGTGAACGTCGCCACGAACAGCCCCGCCGCGACGGCGGAGGGCGTCACGGACGCGGTCCTCGTCTCGTGGCCCGGCGGCTTCAACACGGACCGCATCGTCTACGGCACGCTTCCGAACCCCGCCACGGACGAGTTCTACATCGCCAACAACGCGACCTCGAACGTTCCGGAGCTGCACGTGCGCGTCTTCGGGCAGGCATCGGGCGAGGCCGACCCGACGATCACGTCGGCCGCCGCAACCGTGCGATCGCGCACGGAGGCGACCTTCTCCGCTGTGGTGATGCTTGGCGGCGCGGCCTCGTCCGCGACGGCGGCGCTGCTCCTATCCGCGAACGGCGGAGCCGAGAGCGTCGCCACGAACGCGATCCTCCGATCCTCGGGCTCGCTCGTCCTGCCGCTCTCCGGACTGCCCGCCGGCGCGATCTGCCGGGCGCGCCTGCGCGTCGAGAACAGCGACGGCCGCGTCGCGACGAGCGACGCGGTCGAATTCCGCCTGCTCGCGTCCTACGCCGAGTTCGAGGTCGCGGGCGAGGACGTGACGCTCGACTACGTCGGCAAGGACACGATCGCCCGGTTCGCATCGGACGGCGCCTTCACCGTGCTGCGCGGCGGCGAGGCCGAGGTGCTGATCGTCGCCGGCGGCGGCACGGGCCTCGGGCTCCCGATCGTCAAACGCCTCCTCGAGGCCTGCAACGGAACGATCGAGATGGAAAGCGCCCCCGGCGAGGGCACCCGCGTCCACATCCACATCGCCCGCGTCCCCGTTCTCCCGAAGAACGAGCTTCCCGCGCCCGATCCGGCCTCCGCCGGCACCGACGCGCTCAAGCTCCCCGAGGGCTTCCGCGCCGTGATCGTGGACGACGTCCCGATCAACCTCAAGATCCTCGACCTCCACGTCAAGGGTCTCGGCGTCACGGACATCGCCCCCGCCGCCTCCGCCGAGGAGGCGCTCAAGGCGATCGCCGAGAAGAAGCCGGACATCGTCCTCACCGACATGTGGATGCCCGGGATGAGTGGCGCGGACCTCGCCGCCGAGATCCGCAAGAACCACGAGCTGGACGGCGTCCCGCTCGTCGCCGTCACGGCGGACAACGACGTCGGCGCCACGTTCGACGCCTCGCTATTCGCCGAAATCCTCACCAAGCCCGTCACCGCCGCCAAGCTCAAGCTCGCGATGATGCACCTCTTCCCGGACGCGCGGTAGCGACCATGATAGCCGACGTCAAGCAACATCTGATGACCTCCCTCGGGCTCCCAGAGGAGATGCTTGGCGAGTTCGTGGACTCGTTCATGGCCTCGTTCGACGAGAGCGCGGCGGCGCTGCAGCCGTTCGCGGACGGCTCGGCCGCGCCGGACTGGATGGAGATCCGCCGGATCACGCACACGATCAAGGGCTATTCCGACGGCGTCGGCGCCGCGGACCTGCGCGCCCTCTCCGACGCGCTCAACGCCGCCGCGCACGCGGAGGACGCCGCCGCGTGCCGCTCCGGCGCCCAGGCGATCGTCGACCTGCACGCGCGCTACCGCGCCGAGGCCTGACCCCCTCTCCCGGCCGGCGCGCCTGGTTGCGTCTCTTGCATGAACGAACAGCCGAGAGAAGCCGCCGCGCCGCCCGGGGCGCCCGCGGGCAAGGACCGGGAGCGGCGCCTCGTGCGCATCACGCTCGCGGGCGCCGCGGTGAACGCGCTGCTCGCCGCCGGGAAGCTCGCGGCCGGCGTGCTCGGGCGGTCGGCGGCGCTCGTCGCCGACGCCGCGCACTCGCTCTCCGACCTCGCCACGGACGCCGCCGTGGTCGCGTTCGTCCGCGTGTCCTCGCGCCCGCCGGACGAGGACCACGACTTCGGCCACGGCAAGTTCGAGACGTTCGCGACGTTCCTCGTCGCGCTCGCGCTCCTCGGCGTGGCGTTCGGGCTCCTGCGGAGCGGCGCCGGGCGGCTCCTGCTGGCGTGGCGCGATTCCGCCGCGGTGCCGCCGCCCGCGCCGGTCGCGCTCGTCGCGGCGGCCGTATCGGTCGTCGCGAAGGAGATCCTCTACCGCGTCACGCGGCGCGAGGGCGAGCGGCTGCGCGCGCCGGCGGTCGTCGCCAACGCGTGGCACCACCGCTCGGACGCGCTCTCGTCGGTGGGCGCGCTGATCGGCGTCGCCGGCGCCCTCTGGCTCGGCCCCGGCGCGGTCGTCCTCGACCCGCTCGCGGCGCTCGCGGTCTCCGCGCTCGTGGCGGGGTCCGCCTGGCGGCTCGCCGCGCCGGCCGTGGGGGAGCTGCTGGAGAAGTCGCTCCCCGCGGAGGCGGAGTCCGAGATCCTCCGCCTCGTCGCCGCCGACCCCGCGGTGCGCGACCCGCACAACCTGCGCACGCGCCGCATCGGCGCCGGCATCGCCGTGGAGGTGCACGTCCGGGTCGACCCGGAGATGACCGTCCGCGCCTCGCACGCGATCGCGCACGGCGTCGAGGACCGCCTCCGCGCGCGCTTCGGCGAGTGGACGCACGTGATCGTCCACGTCGAGCCGGAGAAAAAAGAGGGGGCGCCGGAGCGGGGCTTCTGCTAGAATCCGACGCACGACCCCGCCACGCCCCCGCTTCGTCGAAGATCCCTGGCTCGCGCCGTTCCTCCCCGTCGTCGAGCGCCGCGCCGCGAAGGCGCGCGGGTGTTATGGGGACAGGCCCCTTCACCTCCCAAACCAGTCCGAAGTCAGTTCGACCGATCCGCTCTCCGCCGGATTCCAGGCGGTCCACTCGAGCTTCGCGCCGGCTCGGGCGAATCTTCCGAGGAACTCCCCCGCTGCACTTCCGTCGATGAAGAAGTCCACGACGGGCACTTCGAACCGTCCTTCCTCCAGGAGTCGGCCTCCTCGACGCGGCCGTCGAACCGCCCGATCGCCACGATGCCGTCGGCGTCCGTCCCGACGCGGCACAGCACCGCCCAGTCCCACGCCTCGAGCTTTTCCCATTCGCGAACGCTCCAGTCCATTCGAACGGGACCCTTGCGGCTGTCGGCGATCATCTGCCGAAACGTCTCATCCTTGAAGGACGAAACGTTCGGATTCCAGCGAAGGAGGAAGAGTTTCATGGGGATTTCTTCTTTTCGACGGTTTTGTGCCCTTGGCTCGGAATCACGCTTCACGCTCCGCGCAGTCTCGCGCCGAGCCAGTCTGCGTCCTCGGCGAAGACGGGGATTGATTCGTCAACGCGGAAGACGTGCCGCAGGACGGCGCCGCCGTCTCGTCCCGGCTACTCGACCTCCACGCGATAGACCGCGCGGCCGCGCTTGTCCGGTATCGGAAGGTCGTTCCAGTTGGCGCCCTTGAACACGTATGGGCTCACGGCCAATTCTCCCGCTCGTTGTGACGGATTTCCACCTGGACGGAAGGGAAGATGTCTGTGATATGCTTTGCCAGCTGTTCCGCGCAGTAAACGCTCCGATGCTGGCCCCCGGTGCAACCGAAGCTGAAGGTCAAACTCGTGAATCCGCGTTCGACGAAGCGGGCGACGTGGAAGTCCGCCAGTGCGAAGACGTGCGAAAGGAACGGTTGGACCTCGCCTCCGCGTTCAAGAAAGTCAACGACGGATGCGTCTTTTCCGGTGACTTGGGAAAACTCCGGGAACCGTCCCGGGTTCGTAATGGCCCGACAGTCGAACACATATCCGCCTCCATGTCCGGTTTCATCGGCGGGATATCCTTTGAGGAACGAGAACGATTGAACGAGAACGTGAAGCATGATTCGTGGTCCTTTCAAATAGTCATGGTCCGGAGAATGCCATCCAAGGCATTTGTCCCAGTCGTTTCGAGTTCCCGCTTCGGGAGCTCCGCCGCGGGGACGAGGGAGTCGTTCTCCGCGAAGAGGACGGAGAGAACGGGCGGGAGGGTGGTGCAGTCGCGCTCGGACGCGTCGCGCTTGGCGGCGAGGATATCCTTGATGGCCTCGCGCGCGTCGGGGTCAAGGTCGCTTGCGGCGAAGAGTTCCGGAAACGGCACGGGCGGCATCGAGGCGCGGGCGACGATCCAGCGGACGGAGAGCGCGGAGCGGAGCGCGTAGCAGAGCTTCTTGATGCGGATCGTGCCGTCGGGAGCGAGGTCGGCGAGCGCGGAGCGCTGCATCGCGAGGTGGTGCCACGCGGCGTCGCGCGGATCGAAGAACCGCGGGACGAGCGCGCGGAGGCGGTCGCCGAAGTTGTCGCGGTCGAGGTAGACGATGGGGCTGCCGAGCCATTCGAGAAGCGGGACGTTCGACTTGGCGAAGAGCCGGAGTGCCTTGCGCAGCTCCCACGCGGAGAGGTCGATGTCGCCGGGCCGCATCGCCTCGAACGTGTCCGCTGGCTTCTCCGCGATCCGCAGATACCAGTCGCGTGGATGGACGTAGATCGCGCGGACGTCCCAGTCGCTGTCCGGCGACGCAAAGCCCCACGCCCGGCTGCCGCTCTCGGCGGCGTAGAGGATTCGGACGCCGCGTTCCTCCTCCTGCGCCCGGAGCGCGGCAAGGATGTCCGGCGAAGCGTTGGCGGAGCCATTGGACAAACCGGAGTATTCCTTTTGTGGCGATCGAACTCCGATGATTCCGATCCCTTCGCTAACGCTACGGGAGGACAGGGGCTGCAGTTCCCGGAGAAGGTTGTCGATGGCGGCAAGGTCCGGTTCCGGCGGGAGCGGACAGGTGTCAATGCCGTCGCGAATGTCGGCTTGCAAGGAGTCGGCGAGCGCCATGATGTCGCCGAACGGCCACGCGCCGTCGCGGATGGAGAGGAGGCGGTCGCGCTCGGCGCCCTCGAAGCGGACGATCGGCTCGCCGTTGCGGACAAGGTTCCGGCCGGAGAGCAGGAGGCGCACGAGGTGCATCATGTTCTTCGCGTCGTAGTCGAGCTGCCCCGACTCCTGCGAGACCCAGCGCGCGTCGTTGCGGGTGCGGCGCCACTCCCAGTACTGGCGGTGGGCGCGCTTGGCCTGCGCGAAGGCCGTTTCGTTGAAGAGCAGCATCCCGATGCGCGAGGGTGCGTCCTGGCGCAGCCCGGGCGTGCAATACGGCTTGCCGCCGCGGAGCGGACCGCCCGTGGCGGGGTCTCCGCCGGAATGGAGCGCGAAGGCGCCCTCCACGCCGTCGATGCGCGTGATGCGGCAGGTCGCAAGATCGACTCCGGCCTCGGACGGAGACCGAGGCTCGCCGCCCTCCGCGCCGAGGACGACGCGGCAGAACGCCTCCGGTCGCGGCGGCTCCTCGGGCTGCGGGTTCCAGACGCGCTTGTTGCAGCCGCGCGCCTTCTTGATCTGGGCGAGTGCGTAGCCGATGTGCGTGTCCACCGCGCGGCGGGAGAGGAAGAGGGCGCGATTCTCTCGGAGGCGGGCGAAGCGGGGCGTGTCGAGCCGGATGCAGTCCGGCGGGAGCCAGAAGAGCTCCAGCGCGTTCGGGTTCGAGGCGGCGGCCAGTTCCGCGAAGCGCCGCAGCGAGTAGTACACGCGGTCGTTGCGCTCGTCCGCCACCTGCTCCGGCGGTGCCGCGAGGAGCGCGTATTCTAGGGGCGGCACGAGGAACACGCCGCGCACGTCCTCGTCGCTTCCCGGCCGGTCCGTCCCGTAGGCGCGGCTGCCGACGACGCCGCGGAAGATCACGCGCGCGCCGCCGTCGGAATGGAGCGTCCGGAACGAGTAGTCGGTCATGGCGCGGAGTCTGGCATTCCGCCGCGGGCGGCGCAATCCGCGATTGAGCGGCGTGGTGGCGGCGTGGAGAGGTCTCCACTCCGCCATGCCGGTTCATTTGACGGATTCTTGATCCTCTCGTCGAAAGTCCGACTGGTCGATGGAAACGTCCGCCGCGCTCAGCTCCGAAAGCATTTCGCGGATGGTCTTGCCCGTCTGGCCGATTCGACAGTCAAGCATTTCATCAAACGTGTATGCTCCGAACTCCTCGTCGTGATAGCCAGACCCGACGGGGCTTGCATATCCGTAGTATCGTCCGTGATACGAAACTTCGATCCCGTTGTAGGCGAACGAGAAGAAGTCCAGGCTCTTCACGTCGCGAATGTCTTCGTCTCTTGCCGTCAACACGGCGTCAAGCGCTGTAGTGTTTGGTTTCATTGTGCATTCCTTCTTTTCATTTCTCTGATGATTCCGCCCCATTTGTCCATTTGTTCTGCTGAAGGCTCGTCCCCATGCGGATTTCGCCAAGGATTCCCGTCGGGCAACTTCACAAATTCGTGGACATGAACTTCGCCTTCTTTCATCCCGTGGTGATGGGAATGGCCGAGATTGAACTCGTAGATTGGGAACCCGGTTTTGTCGTACACACGAAGCGAAACGAGTTTTCCTTCTTTCGATTGCTCGATGTAGGCCTCGGAAGTCTTTGCGAATTCGGGAAGGCTTCCGTTGGATCGGTCTGGCCGGCGAATGATCTTCACGCCGTCGATCTCTCCGACCATCTTCCACAGAAGATCGGATTCCGTGTATGACGCGAACCCTGCGGTTCGCCAGTATGTGCCGCGGCTTCCCATTTTCAGCCGACCTCCGACAGCAAAGACGGCTGATAGTGTCCGACACGGGCCCACCGAGTGGCCGTGTTCTCGAAATGGACCACGGGCGGCAGTTGGAAATCCACCGCAATCATCGATCCGTAGACCACGAGCGTTGTCGGAGTCTTCCTTCGCAGCAGTTCCTTCAATCCGGAGCGGAACTCCTCGCGGGAAATCTTGTCCCGCATGACGCCGACTGTCGAGACAACGACGGTGGAACGTTCTGGAATCGCATCGAAGCACCAATCGTAGGTGTTTCGCCGCGCCCACGCCGCCGTCGGTATCGTTCTGATTCCTTCCCGCTGGCAGATTTGCCCGATCAAGAACGATTGAACGACCACGCCATGGACCTGGCCGGCCAGCATGTCCAGCAGCATGGAGAAGTCCGGGGTGAACACGCCGGCGAATTGCTTCAGCCTTGGCAGATACTTCCGGGGGTTGTTCCACCATCGGTCGATGTATCGGTCTTCTCTACAGGAATGGACCCATGCTCCGAAATCGTCGTCGACGAGTGCGTCAGAGAATTCGATTACCTTCTCTGGCACGGCCGTCTCGGCTTCCAGAATCGGAATCTCCCGCAGCGGAGTGACCCGCGTCGGGTCGATTTCGGACAGGTGATGTTTTCGCTCGATGTATTCGAGCGCCTGCTTATCTTTGAACTTGTGATGCATTGCTTGCACCTTTTTTGTTTGGAGATCGCAAACAATGGAGGATTTGCGATTTTGATTGACAAGTCTCCCCGTTTGTGCAAGCATCATCGGCGTCCTACCGCGAATGCTTCCCCATTCAGGAGACGGGTTGCCGGACTGTTGGCGCAGTTCCGGCAACTTTTTCATTTGAAAGACCTTCCGAGGGTGGAATCGACTTTGCGCAACTGGCGCATGGCGACCGTTATCGAAACGCCGAAGGACTCCGCGACCTCGGCTGTGGACAATCCTCGGACCATGGGAACCGGGGCCAGAAAGTCGGCGGCGAACTCGTCCGCTTGCCATTCGGGGTCCAGGTACGCCTTGGAAGGCGCATTCCTTTCCCGCCGGAAAAATCCGGCTCTGGGGTCATCGTCCGGGATTTCGGACAGCGTAAACAGGTGCCCCAGCTCGTGCGCGAGGGTGAACCGCGCCCGGGGGTTCCCGTTCGTTGCCGCGAGGTACACGCTCTCGCGGACCCGGATGCTTTGCGTGGCGGGGTTCGCCTTCGCTTCCGCGTCCGGAAGTTCCGCATCCGGAACTACCGCGAACGAAAAGTCTTCGAACGCGAGGGGAATCGCTCGTTCCAGCACGGCGACGATCGGGACCCGTCTCCGGTCCTGCATGCCAAGAGCCTTGCGGACCAGCAGGCAATCGTCCTGGATGTTTCTCTTCGACTTCGGCTTGCAAACGAACATCGTCATTTCCCTCCTTTCATGAATTCGCCCAGCCTTTTTCGCTGCGATGGCGAAAAACTATTGATGCGGCGGGCGAACTCGACGGCAAGCGTCCGGCTTTCGGCGGGCAGCTCCCGAATCCTCAGTTCGACGATGGGCGTCGTTTCGGCCACCGCTTTGGTGAAGGCATCCGCGTCGGAGCCTTCAAGCCGATATTCCCGGCAGATATCCGAATTCCATTTTGACGGCATGGTCTTGCGTCCTGTCTCCACGGCGGAGAGAAAGGAGACCGTGACGTTCAGCCGTTCGGCCATGTTGCGGAGAATCTCTCCGCGGTCGATCCGGAGTTTTCGAAGGAACTTGCCGAGAGGCGTGATTTCGGGGGGCATGGTCTGTTTCTCCTGTTTGTTGTGGGGCGCGATTCGGCGCGCCGTTGGTCGTGTTGCGTCTTGACAGGGCCGCATACTACACCTTCCGGTTGTTGTTGTCAACCAAAAAGTTGAACCATTCATCCTATCTGGTTTTTGATGGACGGCGGAGCGGTTCGCGCCGCCTACCGGTTCCCCTTCGCCCGATTGTGCGTGCGGCAGAGCATCTGGCAGTTGGAGAGGTCCGTCGCGCCGCCCCGGCTCCAAGCCGCCACGTGGTCGGCGTCCATTTCGGAGAACTTCCAGATGCGCTTGGCGTTGGCCTCGTGCCCGACGGCGCAGAGCGGGCAGTTGGAGACGCCCTTCCTCTCCGCGGCCGCGGTCTGCTTCGCGTAGACGGCCTTCGTCTCCTTCGGGTCGAAGACGCGGACGTCCAGCAGCCGCGTGTCCTTCCCGCCGCCGAGGACGAATTCGAAGATTCCCTTCCGGCACTTCACGAACTCGTCCGCGTAGAGCGCCCGGACGCGCGCCCAGACCGCGTCCGGGTCGTAGGCGCGGGCGTGGTAGGTCTTCCAGAGCCGGCCCCAGTCAAGCCCGCACATCTCGTCCTCCACGCCTTTGAAGACGGTCCCCGCCCAGTCGATCACGGTGTCGAAATGATCCTTCAGCTCGCCGATGCCGTCGTCGAAGCGATGGTCCTTCATGTAGCCGTCGATGTCTCCGTCACCGACCCATCGCAGCGCCTCTTCGAGGATGTCCTGCCGCTTCTCGTTGCCTTTCACGTAGGCCTTCCACTTCTGCAGGACCGGCTTTGACGAATTGGAGAACTCCGCCTTCGCCGCCGTCACGAACGGCCCCGAGTAGATCGCGTTCCGCAGCTCCTGTTCGTTGAGCGGGATGCCCGCGATGTTGATCGTGCGGAACCATTCCTTGATTTCGCTTTCCGCCCCTTCGCACACGTAGATCGTCAGTTTCGTCCCGAGAATCTTCGCGCGCTTGTCCGCCGCGAGGCTCGAGAAGTTCCGCTCGTGTCCGTCCGGATCCCGGATCGCGAACTTCTCCGTCACGAACCGTCCGATGCTCGTGATGCGCTGCTGCCCGTCCAGCACTTCCAGCCGGTCGCCCGCCCTCACGAAGTAGAGCAGGCCGATCGGATACCCCTTCAGGAGCGAGTCGACCACGCCCGCCTCCCGCTTCGCCTCGGCGTAGATGTAGTTGCGCTGGTATTCGGGCTGGATCACGAGCTTTCCGCCCAACCCGAACAGCCCCTTGCCCTCCAGCTCGCTGTATTGGAAGCCCTTGCAGATTTCCTCGACCGTGATGTCGGTGCGAAGTTCGGTGGTCATGGCGTTTTCCTCCTGCGGATGAGAATGCGGGGATAGGTTTGGATGAATCTCTCGCCTCCGACTTCGTACCAAGTAGAGCCTTTCGGAGGTTCGTCTATCTTCAGCACGGCGCCGTCGTTGAGCTTGGTCACGGTCTTGCGCACACCGTTCGCGTCGATCTGCACTTGCTCCGGATAGACCTTTGTCGCCGCACCGAACCACGTCTTGGTGATTCCGACGATCTCGAACTGCTCGGGACAGAATTTGTCGAGAAACGTGACGGGCACGCCCATCACGCCGTCGTAGTCGCTCGGAATCGCGTCCGAATACGGAACTTCGATGGCGTCGTAGTTGTCGTAGTGCCGATACCCGACATCGCGAATCTCCCGATGTCTCGAATAGCGGAGGTTGTCAGACATGGACATCAATTGAAGCGGTTGATGGCGGCGCCCGTGCTCCAAGTTTGTGTACCAGCAGCAATTCCTGAACTTCACGAGGTTTGTGGTGCTGTCATAGACGCCGTCGGCATAGGAGTTTTTGGTCCCGTCGGCAACCTGGAAATAGGCGTTGCCGTTTGTGAAGCCGTTTCCCAGCCACAACTTGCCGCTGACAACCAACGGGAAAACATCTTTTGTGTTGATTGTGTTCATGTTCCCGATGACGAGAAACTGCTTGCCGGCCTCCATGATCCACGCAAGGAACTCGCGGAAGAGAGAGAATGGCGGATTCGTGACAATCACGTCCGCCTCGTCGCGGAGTCGCCGCACTTCGTCCGAACGGAAGTCGCCGTCGCCTTCGAGATACCGCCATTCCAGGTCGTCCAGATCGATCCGTCCGCTGCCGTTCGCGTCGTGGTCGAGGACGAAGATCTTGCCGTGAGCGGAGGATTTCGCCGCATCGTATTGCGGCGCCTCCGTCTCGAAGAGCGTCGGCTGCCAGAACGGTAGGGACGCGCCCACGGCGCGTCCGCCCTTCGGACGCTTCGCGGAAGCGTCCCTACCGCCCAGCCGCTTGCTGTCGAACGCATAGCTCGTGCTGACGAGCTTCCGGAGCCCGAGCCGCTCGAAGTTCTCCGCGAAGAAGCGCGTGAACTTGCTCCACTCCGGATCGTCGCACGGCAGGAGGATCGTCTTGCCCCGGAAGGTGTCCGGATCGAACTCCAGATAGGCGTTCACCTCCTTCTCGATGTCCGCATACTGCGTGTAGAACTCATCGTTCTTCGCCTTCTTCGCGGCGTTCAGATCCCTGTTGGCCATCGTGCTTCCTCCGTCCCCGGCGCGGCGGGATGAAGACGAATCGGCGCTTCAAAAAAGGGGGCGCGCAGTTCCTCTTGTCCCACACTCGCCGGAGGTGCCTCGGATGGACCTTTGCATGGGTATGAGCAAGCAGAAAAAGCGCGCCCTTCGTAGGCGCGCTTCTGCCAACTCGATGTCCATGCAAGAAAAGTTTCCGAGGCTTTCCGGCGAACAGTCGCGTTGCGCAGATGCGCAAATGGGGTTCAGTTGTTCGTGTTCGTTAGATGGAGTGTGTCGGATATCTCCGTGTGGGTTTCCGCGCAGGCGGACGGCTCGCGGAGCCGTCCCTACCGTTGCGTTGCGTAATGCAGCGGATGATAGCAGAAGGCCGGATTCCCGGCAAGCGCCGTCGCGCGTGTCCGTTACACCGACATTCTGCCGCGCTCTTTGGCTTCGTCCATCGCATCGGCGACGGCGCGAAGACGGATCGCGTCGGAATGGTCGAGAACCACCTCGTCGAATTCCCCGAATGCCGATGGTCGCCCGAATGAACAGCGCGCGACCCGCCCCCGCGCGGCGCGGGTGCGCCGCGCGGGGGCGCAGGTCAGCCCTTCAGCGAGCTCATCGGCACGAGGCGGACGAGGGGCTCGACGAGGTCGCGCTCGGAGCGGATGACGTCCTCGATGTCCTTGTAGGCCTGGGGGGCCTCGGAGAGGTCGAGGCGGCCCTTGGCCTTGCCGAACTTCCTGTAGGGGTGCCAGCGCTCGTAGACGATGCCGTCGAGGGCGGCGTCGCACTGCTCGGGCGTGAGGGTCGTGCAGGCGGCGATGCGGCTCATCCGGCGGCCGGCGCCGTGGGAGCAGCTCTCGAACGAGTCGGGGTTGCCGAGGCCGCGCACGATGTAGCTGGCGGCGCCCATCGAGCCGGGGATGATCCCGAGGTCGTCCCGCTTGGCGCTCGTCGCGCCCTTGCGGTGGACGCACACCTTCGCGCCGCCGTGCTCCTCGAACGCGGCGTAGTTGTGGTGGACGTCCAGCTCGCGCACGAACGAGGCCTCCGGCGCGAACTCCGCCACGGTCTCCTTGAACGCGGCCATCATCCGGCGGCGGTTCTCCTCGGCGTAGCGCAGCGCCAGGAGCATGTCGCGGAAGTAGTCGTGGCCGTCCGGCTCCTCGATCGGCAGGAACGCCAGGTCGGGGTCGGGCAGGCGCACGCGGTAGTGCCCGCAACGCTTCGCGGCGACCCGGTGGTAGTGCTCCTCGATGCGCTTGCCGAGGTTGCGCGAGCCGGAGTGGATCATGAGCCACACCTTCGCGCCGCCCTCCGGCTCGCCGGCGCCGCCGTCGACGGGCGTGCTCCGCTGCAGCTCGACGAAGTGGTTGCCG
>JAFTHC010000046.1 GCA_017457625.1 Kiritimatiellia bacterium | reverse complement strand
GCGTAGTCGCACACTTCCGCGTCGTGGGTGACGACGACGATGGTGATGCCCTTTTCGGCGTTGAGGCGCCGGAACAGTTCGAGGATCTCGACGGTCGTCTTCGAGTCGAGGTTGCCGGTCGGTTCGTCCGCGAAGAGGACGTCCGGGTCGTTCACGAGCGAGCGGGCGATCGCGACGCGCTGCTGCTGGCCGCCGGAGAGCTGCGCCGGCGTGTGGTCCATGCGGCCCTCCAGTCCGAGAAGCGCGAGCAGGTCCTTCGCCTTTGCGGCCTCGCGGGCGCGCGGCTCGCGGCGGCCGCGGTGGTATTCCAGCGGCATCAGCACGTTCTGCAGCGCGCTCGTGCGGGCGAGCAGGTTGAAGCTCTGGAAAACCCACCCGATGCGGGCGGCGCGCAGGTCCGCGCGCTCGTCCGCCGAAAGGCGCGACACGTCGCGGCCGTCGAACGAATACGAGCCGCCGCTCGGCGAGTCGAGGAAGCCGAGGATGTTCATGAGCGTGGACTTGCCGGAGCCCGAGGCGCCCATGAGCGCGACAAGTTCGCCCTTCTCCACCGAGAGCGTGACGCCCTTGAGGACCGGCACGTCGAGCCCGCCCGGCAGGTGGTAGGTCTTCGTCAGGTCGCGGACGTCGATGAGGGGCATGGCGTCGTCTCCGCGGCGTCGGGTCGGGTGCGGACGGGCCGCGCGGGCACGCCGAGCGCGAGGCAGCCGGAGGGCAGGGGGGCGGCGACGACCGCGCCGGCGCCGACGGTCGTGCCGGCGCCGACCGAGGCGGCGTCGAGCACCGTGACGTGCGCGCCGATCCAGCAGTTTTCGCCGATTTCGAGCGGCCCCTCCGTCTCCATCCCGGCCTGTTCGGCGAACGGCACCGGCGAGCGCCAGTCGTATTCGCCGCCGGAGAGCAGGTAGGAGAACGAGCCGACCATCGTGCCGGCGCCGAGGACCAGCCGGTTCGACGAGAACACGATGCAGTCGGCGCTCAGGCTCGCGTTCTTCCCGACGTCGATGTCGCCGCCCTTGCAGTAGACGATCGTGTTGCGGCCGACGTAGACGCCGTCGCCGAGCGTCACGCCGCGGTTGCCGGCGCCCTTCGCGTCGACGACGCAGTTGTCGTCGAGCACGACGCCGTCGCCGAGGAAGATCTTGGAGGGGTGGCGCAGCGTGACGTGGCGCCCGACCACGACGCCGCGCCCGCACGCGCCGAAAAAGGGGCGGTAGAGCTTCGAGCGCAGGAACAGGCCGAGGGCGCCGGGGAGGCCGGAAAAGAGCAGGACGCACAGCTCCATCAGCAGCGCCTTCCAGCGCGGCATCGGGCCGTAGACGAGCTCGAAATACTTGCGCGCGGCCGAACCGCGCCGGCCGCGCACGCCCTTGAGCTTGGCGGCGGCGGCCTCGGTCTCGTCGTTCCTGGCGGGTCCTTCGGGTTCCATGGCGCCCCATTCTAGCGCACCGCCCCGCCCGCGTTCAAGCGAAAACCGCGTGGCCGCTTGCTTTTCGCGCCGGCAGGTGGCAGAATGGCGCCTTTGCCGTGAAACCGCAACCGTCCCCGACCGAAACCGCGCGCGCCGCGTGTCTCTTCCTGCTCGTTTCGTTCGACGAGCCGCTGGGACTCGCGTTCGTGCGCCGCGCGATGCGGCACCTGGGCCCCGACACGGCTTCGCTTCCGCCGGTCGCGGCGGACGCCGCGGTTTCCGAGCTCTCCGCGGAACGTCTCGTCGCGCCGGAACGCGGCGGATCGGGCGCCGCCGGGGCGACGCTCCGGTTCGGTCCGTATCTGCACAACCGCCGCCGCGCGGCCGCGATGGACGCGGGCCTGCGGCGCGGCTGGCGCGCGGACGCGCCGGCGGTCGATTCGCTGTTCTGGGAACTCGAGACGACCGCCGAGGAGCGCCAACGCACGTGGAACCTTTCCGAGATCGC
>JAFTHC010000045.1 GCA_017457625.1 Kiritimatiellia bacterium | reverse complement strand
TCAACGGCGTCCAGAAGATGCTCGAGACGGACGCGCCGTGCGAGGACATCCTCACGCAGCTCAACGCGGCCAACGGGGCGCTGCACCGCCTGTCGTTCATCATCCTCGACGCCCACCTGCGCCACTGCGTGCGCGAGGGCATCGAGAGCGGCAACGCCGACGAGACGATCGAGTCGTTCGCCGAGGCGCTCGAGAACTTTTCGAAGATGGCGTAGGAGGGCACGACCATGGACCGGATTCCCGAACTTCTTTCCGAAGCGCTCCGGGTGTTCGCGGCGATGTCGCCGTGGCTCGTGGGGGGCTTCTTCGCGGCCGGCGTGCTCGCCGTCTGGATCCCGCGCGCGTGGGTGAACCGCGCGCTCGGCGGGCGCACGGGCCTTTCCGGGGTCGTGCGGGCCGTCCTGATCGGCGTCCCGCTGCCGATCTGCTCCTGCGGCGTCCTGCCGATCGCGGCGGGGCTGCGCCGCAACGGGGCCGGCAAGGGCGCCACGGCCGCGTTCCTCATCTCGACGCCGCAGACGGGCGTCGACTCCATCCTCGCGACCTACGCGCTGATGGGGCCGGTCTTCGCCGTCGCGCGCCCGCTCGCCGCCGCGCTCACCGGCCTCGTGGGCGGCGCGGTCGTCTCGGCGGTCGGGGGCGACGACGCCGCGGCCGCCCCCGCGGACGAGCCGCCGCCGCCCTCGCGCGGGCTGCGCGAGATCCTGCGCCAGGCCTACGTCCGGCTCCTCGGCTCGGTCGCCAAGCCGCTCGCCGCCGGCCTCGCGGTCTCGGCGCTCGTGACCGTGCTCGTGCCGGACAACTTCTTCGCCGAGGCGTTCGGCGGGCGCGACTGGCTCGCGATGCCGGCGATGGCGCTCGTCGGGCTGCCGATGTACGTCTGCTCGACGGCGTCCATCCCCATCGCCGCCTCGCTGATGCTCAAGGGCGTCTCGCCGGGCGCGGCGTTCGTGTTCCTGATGGTCGGCCCCGCGATGAACGCGGTGTCCGTGACGACGGTCGCCTCGCTCATCGGGCGCAAGGCCACCGCGGCCTACGTGGCGACGATCCTCGCGGGCGCAATCCTGTGCGGCTGCGCCGTCAACGCCTTCGTGGACCCCGAGGCCGCGGTCCAGGCCGCGTGCTGCGCCGGGCACGGCCTCACGCCGCTGCACTGGGCCTGCGCGGCGTTCCTCGCGGCGATGACGGCCTACAACCTCGCCCGCCCCGCCGCGATGCCCTCCGGCGGCCGCGCCGGCGAACCGGGCGGCTGCTGCGGCGGGGGCGACGGCTGCTGCGGCGGAGCCGCCCCCGCGCCGGCGCCCGCGCCCGCGAAGGAGATCGGCCGCGCCGTCGCCACGTGCGAGCTGGCGCTCGACGGCCTGCGCTGCATGAACTGCGTCGCCCACGCGAAGAAGGCGCTCGAGGCCATCCCCGGCGTCGCGGCGGACGTCACGCTCGACCCGCCACGCGCGGTCGTCCGGATGGACCGCGACGTCCCCGAGGCGGCGCTCCGCGCGGCCATCGAGGGCGAGGGCTACCGCGTCGTCTCGATCGGCTAGGGCGGCAGCCGCCCACGCGCCCGTCAATTGCCTTGTCCGCCACCGCGCCGGGGTGCGGCGTAGCGGCCGGGACGGCGGCAGATCAAGGTGCGCAGGCCGGCGATTTCGGCGTCGAAGACCGTGGCGCCGGCCTTGGGATCGTAGTGCCGGACGATCCGCACGGCGGCGTCCGGTCCGGGCGGCGGCAGGTTCCCGATGCGGACGTTGTTCGCGGAATGCAGCGCGCCGAAGCGCGGGGCCGGGACGTCGTCGGCGAACGACGCGGTCCGCGCCGCCGGATCGAGCGAGAAGACGAGCGCGGGGCCGCGCCCGTCCTCGCGGGGGAAGACGACGCGCAGCGCGCCGTCCGGCCCCGCGGCGAAGGTTTCGGGCGGCGTCGGCGACGCGATTTCGGGCACCCACTTCGTGCCGAGCGCGCCGTCCGGCAGCTGCACGAGTTCGCGGAAGACGAGCCAGCCGCCCCACCACGCCTCGTCGAGGAACCCGAGCCAGCCGGCGAGGATGCGCCGGTTCGCGCCGAACGGCGCGACCATCGGGACGCAGAGGCCGTCGTAGGGCGCGCGGCCGGCCGCGGCCCAGTCTTCCCACGTGCCGGGTTCGCCCGTCGCGCCGTGCGCGAAGCCGCCGAAGCCCTGGAAGACGTAGCGGTGCCCGTTCCACTCGAAGGGGCACGGGCAGTCGCCGCGCGTCGGGAGCGTGGCGTCGCGCAGCGTCCAGCCGTCCTCGGGCGAGCCTTCCCAGAGCCCGCTCTCCCCGCCGTATCCGGCCGCGAGGCCGAGCGTGCCGTCGGGGCGGTCGTAGACGGTCGGATTGCGGGTCGGGTGGAAGACGCGCCCGGTCTTGCGGAAATGCACGCCGTCCTCGGACACGGCCCACGTCGCGCCGGCCGGGAGCGCCGGGTCGTCCGAAAGGCGTTCCGTGTGAAGACCGTAGGCGAGGCAGAGCCGCCCGTCGCGCACGAACGGCGTGCCGGTGCCGACCGTCTCCCACCAGCGCTCGATCGGAACGGCGGGCGGGTGCTCGTCCCAATGCACGAGATCGGCGCTGGAAAGGTGCGCGAAGAAATGCCCGCCCGCGCCGCCCTTGCTCCCGTGGTGGCGCCGGTCGAAGAGGTAGAAGACGTGCAGGCGCCCGCGGAACGAGCCGAGCGCGACGTCGCCGGTCCACGCGTCGTGCCCATCGGGCGTCCAGTATTGGACGGCGCGCCGCACGGGGCGCGCGTCGGGCGCGGGCGCGGCAGGCGGCGCCGGGACGGACGCCTTCGCGGCGAGCACGCGCGGGGAAAGGACGTGCGGCCCGGCGAACCCGCGCGACGGCGCCGGCGACGAAAGGAAATCCTCGTCGACGCATCCGCCGAGTTCGAGCGAAAAGCGCGAATCCGCGAAGCGCACCGCGACCTCGTGCACGCCGGCCGGGTCCGGCAGAAGCCCCAGCGGAACGCCGACGCGAAGGCCGTCCATCGTCGCCTCGACCACCGGGCACGAGCCGTCCGGCAGCGTGAAGTTCAGGTAGTTCCCGGCGAAGCGGTCGTAGCGCGCGAGCGCGGGCTCGCGTCCCGCCATGCGGAGGGCGAGGCGGAACGCGCCGGCGTCGCACAGCGGTTCGTCCGCCGCCGCGCCGCGCAGGTCGAGGCGCAGCGAAAGCCCGAACCCGGTGAAATCCACGCGCCCCCCTAGACGAACTTGAACTTGTCGTTGAGGCCGACGACCAGGAGCGTGGCGATCACGAGCGGCAGGACGACGCCGACGTAGAAGCGGAAGAGCCACGTGTCGGGGAGCTTGAGCCCCTCGCCGCGGTTGGCCTCCTCGCGGAAGGCCTTCCAGCCCCAGCCCCAACCGGGCTTGTAGGGGCGGAACAGCGGGATGCGCCGGGTGCAGAAAACCACGTAGGCGAGCGAGCCGATCGGGAGCAGGAGGTTCGAGACGACGAAGTCCTCCAGGTCGAGCACGCCGGACCCTTCGCCGAGCGGGTGGAAGCCCGCGAGCGCGCTCCAGCCCAGCGCGCACGGCAGCGACAGGACGAAGAGGACGACGGCGCAGATCGCCGCCGCGGCGCGGCGCGAGAGGCCCGTGAGATCGCGGAAGCAGGCGAGGATGTTCTCGAAGACGGCGAGCACCGTGGAGAACGCCGCGAACGACATGAAGAGGAAGAACACGGCGCCCCAGAAGCGCCCGCCCGCCATGCCGCCGAACACCGCCGGGAGCGTGACGAAGAGAAGGCCGGGGCCCGCGCCGGGCTCGACCGCGAAGGCGAAGCAGGCGGGGATGACGATGAAGCCGGCGGCCATCGCGACCACGGTGTCCAGCGCGGTCACGCGAACCGATTCGCCGGCCAGCGCGCGGTCGCGCCCGATGTAGCTGCCGAAGATCGCCATCGAGCCGATGCCGAGGCTGAGCGTGAAGAACGCCTGGTTCATCGCCTCCACGACGAGCCGCCCCCAGCCGCCGTGCGCCGCGACGTTGGCCGCGTTGGGGACGAGGAAATACTTCACGCCGGCGCCGGCGCCCTTGAGCGTCACGCTGTGCGCCGCGAGCACGGCCATGAGCGCGAGCAGGCCGAGCATCATCCACTTGGTGACGCGCTCCAGGCCGCTGCGCAGGCCGATCGCGAGGACGCCGAAACCGCCGGCCACGACGAGCGCCATCGGGACGACCTGCCAGACCGGGTCGGCGAGCAGCTTGCCGAACGCCTCGCCCGCGGCCGGCGCGTCCATGCCCGCGAGCGAGCCGCGCGCGGCCAGCCAGAAGTAGGAGAACATCCACCCGGCCACGGTCGTGTAATACATCATCAGGAGCGTGCAGCCGGCGAACGACATCGCGCCGTGCCAGCTCCAGCCGGGATGCCCGACGTTGCGATACATCAGGATCGGGCTGGAGCGCGCGGCGCGGCCCATCGCGAACTCCATCGTCATCACGGGCAGACCGAGCAGGACGAGGAAGACCGCGTAGAAGAGGACGAACCAGGCGCCGCCGTATTGGCCGGCCAGCCAGGGGAAGCGCCAGACGTTGCCGATGCCGATCGCGCAGCCGGCGGAGATGAGGATGAAGCCGAGGCGGCTTCCGAGTGTTTCGCGGGTCATGGTGGGGGGGGTCGCGGGTTGGAAGGTTCGCAGGTTCGCAGGTTCGGGGCGGCTAGCGGCCGCGGAGGAAGAGCTGCCAGACGTCGTGGAAGCAGAACCAGGCGAAGGCGAGGATCAGCAGCGCCATGAAGGCGTTCACGAGCGCGTTGAGGACGCGCGGCGGCAGTTCGCGGCCCGTCAGACCCCGCCACAGGGCGAAGACGACGTGCCCGCCGTCGAGCACCGGGAGCGGCAGCAGGTTGAGGATCGCGAGGTTCACGTTGAGGTAGCGGATGAAGGCGAACGCGCCGGCGAGACTGCCGAGCACGGAATACCAGATCGACACGACGATCGCGACGGGGCCGCCGAGCGCGCCGCCGAGCTTCTTGAGTTCGCCGGGACGGCGCTTGCGGAAGAGCGGCTCGAACACGCGCTTGATCGCGCTGGCGTCGCCTCGGAGCTGGTCGAGCGGGCGGCGGAACTCCTCCCACGGGTGCACCGAAAGGAACCGCGGCTCGACGACGACGCCGACCATGTAGCGCGGCTTCTCCCCCGCCCCGGGCTCGAGCAGCTCGGCCGCGAACGAAAGCGATTCGATCCGGCCGTCGCGCCGGAATTCGATTTCGAGCGGGCGTCCGCCCGACTTGGAGACCGCCTCGACGAAGCCCTTGGACGAAACGATCCGGCGGCCGTCCACGGAGCGCAGCACGTCGCCCTTGCGCAGGCCCGCGCGTTCCGCGGGCGAGCCGGGGCGGACTTCGCCCACGGCGCAGGCGGCGGCCGGGACGAGCCCCGGCACGTGCAGGTAGCCGCGGCGGTCCGGGACGACGGGCGCGTCCAGGACCGCGGTCGCGCCGTCGAAGATGTTGGAGACGGCGATTTCGACGCGGCCGTCTACGGAGAGCAGGTGCGCCTCCTGCTGGTAGCCGAGCCAGGTCGAGACGGGCTTGCCGCCGACGGAGAGGATCTGGTCGCCGGGCCGGAAGCCCGCGTCGGCGCCGCCGGCATCGGAAGAGCCGTCGGCCCGCGTCTCGGCCGCGACGTCGCCCACCACCGCGCCGCCGAACTCGAGCCCCGCCGGGACGACCGGCGGCAGCGCCCACACGAGCAGCGCGAGCAGGAACGCGAACAGGACGTTGCCCAGCGGGCCGGCGACGGACACGACCACGCGCTTCCACCACGCGGCCGGCGGGACGGGGGCCGCCTTCGGCGCGGACGCCCCGCCGCCCTTCTCCCCGCCGGCCTGGATCGCCGACATCCCCTCCGGGTCGAGCTGCGGCAGCGACACGTAGCCGCCGAACGGGACGGCGTTGAAGCGGTATTCGGTGCCGCGGACCTTCCTCTTCCAGAGCGCGGGGCCGAAGCCGATCGCGAAGACGTCCGCCCGCATGCCGAGCAGGCGCGCGGCCAGGAAGTGCCCGCCCTCGTGGACGAGGATCGTGAGACTGAACAGCAGAAGCACCGCGAGCGCGGCGAGGAACCAGACGAGGACTTGCATCACTCGGAACGCAGGAGAGAGGGACCGGTCAGGCCGAGCGCCAGACCGTAGAGCAGGACGACCGCGGCGTCGGCCAGGTTGTATTCCACGAGGCCGAACAGCACGAGCGCGCCGAACATCGCGAGCGGCGCGGCGAAGCAGAGCGTTTCGGGCGAAGCCGAATCGGCGGCGGGGCGGCGCGAGCGCCGCGCCAGCGCCCACGTGGCGCGGAAGCCGAGCGCCATCCAGAGCGCCCAGGCGGCCAGGCCGGCCCAGCCGAAATCGACGAACGCCTGCAGCGGCGAGGAGTGGACGTGGTTGCGGTCGAGCTCGAGGTAGCGGTCCGTGACGCCGAGCTTTTCCCACGATTCGAGCTGGCGCCGCACGAGCTCCAGCTCGGCCGCCTCCGGCGATCCGGGCGCCGGGCGGGCACGGGCGAGTTCGGTCGCGCGCGCGTCCGCGGCGCGCCAGTGGCGCATGCGCCAGAGGCGGAAATCGACCGCGACGATCCACGGGCGGACGTCCTCGCCGGCGGCTTCCCGCGCGCGCAGCCCGGCGAGCCGCTCCTCCAGCGCGGCCTCCTCGCCGTCTAGCGCGGCGCGGCGCTCGGCCTGGAGCATCTTGGCGCTCGTGAGCGCGCGGAAGCCGACGCCCCACGGGTGGTCGCGGTGCAGTTCCGGCACGAGCCGCGTCCACATGAGCGCGCGCCCGCCCTTGGCCAGCCGGAACTCGGACGGCAGCTCGGCGAACCGGCCGCGCACGTGCGGCATCGCGGCGGCGGCGAGCGCGAGCGCGAGCAGGACGAGCGCCGCCTTCCACCAGCGCAGGCGCGAGAGCAGCAGCAGGAAGGAAACCGAGAACCCGGCGATGACGGGACCGCGCTTGAAGGCGAGCGGCAGCGCGAGGGCGACGAGCGCCAGGACGAGGAACGGCGCCGCGCGGCGCGGCCGCGAGCGGTCGCGGAGCGATTCGGCCGCGAGGCAGAGCGCCGCCGGGAGCGCGACCATGAGGCGCTGCGCGTCCTGCATGGAACCGAGCTTCACGATCGCCTGCGCGTAGTTCTGCGCGCGCCAGGGCAGCTCGATCCAGCGCGTCACCGGCCCGAGCAGGCCGAGGGCGTCGACCGCCCGGTAGAGGAACGCCGGGAAGGCCGCGACGGTCGACGCTGCCGGATCGAGCTCGCGCGCGACCATCTGGTAGGAGGACGGGAACGAAACCTGGAACCAGGCCAGCAGCGGATGCAGCAGCACGAGGCAGAGAGCGGTGACGGCGCAGCCGCGCACGAACGCGCGCAACACCGAAAGGAGCCGCGCGCGCGAATCGACCTGCACGACGCCGAGCGGGATCGCGGCGAACCAGAGCAGCTTGGCGAGCTTCGGAAGCCCGCGGCCCGGCTGGATCAGCGGATCCCAGTTCGCCGCGGCCATCGCGGCCGTGACGACCGCCGCGAGCGCGAGGTAGACGAGCCACCCGGCCGCCGGCGCCGTGAAGCGCATCGTCCGCCGGCGGGCGCGGTCGCAGAGCGTGAGCACGAGGCAGGCGGCGAGCGCGGCGCGCGCGGCGGGCATCGAAAAGCCCGCCAGGAAGGCGAACGCCTGGAACGCGGCCCACGAGGGGTCGGAACGGACCGTTTGGACGAATTTCACCAGAACTCCCAGTGTCCGGTCGAAAGGACGTAGAACCCGAGCAGCGCGTTGGTGGCGCCGTGGGCGATGCACGCCGCCCACACGTCCCGGGTCCGGATGAAAAGAAGGCCGTAGGCGAGGCCCGCCGCGAAACCGGCGGCCCACTCGGCGTGTTCGGCCGCGAAGACCGCGGTCACGGCGAAAAACGAAAACGCGTGGAACGAGCCGACGGGCAGGTCCAGGAAGTCGGGCGTCCGCGCGGCGCGCAGCAGGTAGGCGCGCCAGAAGAACTCCTCGGCGACCGCGATCGCGACGCCGGTGCCGAGCATGTGCACGCACCAGAGCGGCCACCCGGAGGCGGCGGGCGCGTATTTGGCCGCGGTCTCCGCGGCGGCTTCCGCGACGTCGCGCGCCTCGCCGAGCGGCCAGACGCAGAACTTTTCCCACAGGTCCGCGCCGGCCGGCCAGAGGCCGCGGAAGAAGTCCGACCCGGGCAGGACCCAGAGCGCGAAGACGCCGGCCCCGACGGCGAGCGCCGGCAGGACGTGGCGGGGCGAGAAGCAGCCCTTGTGGTGGACCCACGGGCGCAGCAGCAGGAGCGCGCCGAGCGCCAGCGCCGTCTGCACCGCGTAGAGCGCCGCGTCGGAGAGCAGGTCCAGCGACGGCGTTTCCCCGGTCGCCGAGCCGGGCGTCAGGTGCATCATGTTCCCGAGCAGCATCGCGCCGATCCAGAGCAGGAACGGCGCGGCGTGCCGCGCGGCCGCGCGCGTCATGGCCTTCGCCTTGGGGCTCCCCTTGCGGGCGGGCTCCGCAAGCGGGCGGTCGGCTGCGTTTTCGGCTTCGGACATGGTCGTGGATCGGGGCGGCGGCCGCCCGGCGTCATTCGGGGCGGAGGTCGGAGAGCAGGACCTGGAGCCTCTGCTTGGCGCGGTGGATCCGCACCTTGACGAGGTTCTCCGTCGCGCCGGTCTCGTGGGCGATTTCCCGGATGGAAAGTTCGCCGACCTGGAAAAGGGTGTAGGCTTCGCGCAGGAGCGGGGGCAGCTGCGCGAGGGCCGCCTGGATGCGGTCGCGCAGATACGCCGCGTCGGAGGGGGACGGCGCGGGCTGGGTCGCGCCCGCGGCGTCCTCGTGGATTTCGTCCACGAACGCGATCTTCGCGTCGTCGCGCCAGGCGTTCTTGCGGAGGTTCTTGGCGATGGTGAAGACGAGCCCCGCGACGGCCGCGTCGCAGTCCTTGAGATCGTCGCGCATCTCCCAGATCTTGAGGAAGGCGCGCTGGACGAGGTCGCACGCGTCGTCGTAGGGCGAACCGGTCGCGACCAGCCAGTTCGTCAGCTTCGGGGCGATGGCCCGGTAGTGTTCTTCGACGGTCATGCGGTGAAGGCCGGCATCGGGGGCGCCGGCAACGCGAAGGCCGCCGAGAAGAGGCGCCCGAGCGCGTCGTCGCGCCGGAGCGCGGACTCGGGAACCTCCCCGGCCGCGTCGAGCGCGTCGGTCCGCGCGTCCGTGACGACGAGCGCGGGCTTGCCGGAAGCGCGGGGCGCCGCAGGGGTCTCGGACGGTCGGGCCGCGGCGGTGTCCGCGACGGCGGTTCGGTTGGGGTTGAAGGAGATGTCCATGTCGTTGTTCGCCTGTTCGCAAGTCCGGAGGCCGGTGGCCGGCTCTCCGGGTTCCCGGGCCGTGACGGGCGGTTCGGGGACACGTTTGCGGTTGCGTGTCGCCTATCATACACGAAAACCGCCCGGCACGTTACAATTATTTTTCGTTGGCGAGCGCTTCGAAGTATTCCCGGACCAGATCCCGGTATTCGGGCGGGACGTTTTCCACCGCGGCGTCGAGCGCCTCGGCGCCGCCGCCGCTCTGGACCTTGAGCCAGTCGTTGTCGCTCACGCCCAGATTCCGCAACGGGTTGTATTCGCCGATCGAGTTGGGGTCGAGGGGCTTGTTGGCGTCGTGGTGCTGGCCGCTTTGCTGGCTGTTCTGCTGGTTCTGCTGGTTCTGCTGGTTCTGCTGCTGGTCCTGCTGCTGCTGGCCTTGCTGCTGCTGGTTCTGCTGCTGGTTCTGCTGGTTCTGTTGCTGCTGGCCCTGCTGCTGCTGGTTCTGCTGCTGGGAACCGGCCTGCTGCTGCATCTGGTCGGCCATCTGCTGCATCTGGTCGGCGGCGTTCTGGGCCTGTTGCTGGGCCTGCTGCTGGGAGTTCTGGGGCTGCTGCTCCTGCTGGCCCTGCTGCTGTTGCTGCTGCTTGCACTGCTGCTGTTGCTGCTGCTGGCCCTGCTGTTGCTGCTGCTGGCCCTGCTGTTGCTGCTGCTGGCCCTGCTGCTGCTGTTGCTGGCCCTGCTGCTGCTCCTGCTGGGCGTTGGGGTCGCGTTTGCCGTCCCACGGTTCCTTTTTGCGGTTCGGGTCCCACTGGCCGTCCTTCTGTTCGTCCTGGGCGTTGGGATCCTTCTTGCCGTCCCATTCGCGCTTGGCGTTGGGGTCCCACTGGCCGTCCTTCTGCTCGTCCTGGGCGTTGGGGTCCTTCTTGCCGTCCCACGGGGCGTGCTCGCCCTCGGGGTCCCATTCGCCGATCGGGACTTCGGCGTTCGGGTCGCGCTCGCCGTCCCACTTGCGGTCGGCGTTGGGATCGCCTTCGGCGTTCTGCGTTTCGGCGTTCGGGTCGCGCTCGCCCTGCCAGTCGCGTTGCGCGTTCGGATCGCCGGCCATCTGCTGCATCTGCGAGGGGTCCATGGGCTGGTTCTGCGAGGGATCCATGGACTGGTTCTGCTGCCCCTGCTGGTTTTGCTGGTTCTGCTGGTTCTGCTGCGAGGGGTCTTGCATGGACCCTTGGGCGAGCTTCTTGGACAGTTCGTCGATGGCCTGCGCGGCCTGGTCCATCTTGTCCTTGCCGCGGCGGAGGGCGTCCTCGGCGCGTTCCATGGTCTTTTCGAGGTCGCGGCGGACGGGTTCGGCGACGTGGGCGATGGCCTCGAGGTCCTCGGCGGTGAGCAGGTCGTCGAGCCCGCCGCCGAACTCGTCTTCGTCGCCGAAGAAGTCGTCGGTCTGCGTGGGCGCGGGCGGCGGTTCGGGCTTCTTCTTGGGGCCGTCCTTTTCCTCGGCGCGCAGCTGCGCCTCCTCGGCGGCGCCGCTCGCCTCGCGGCGGGCCTCTTCGGAATCGGAGCGGGCGGCCTGGACGGTCGTGGCGGCGGCGGTCTTGCCGGGGATCGTGCGGGCGAGGTCCTCGAGCTCGTTGCGGAGCTTGGACACGTCGGAGGCGAGCTCGCGCTGGTCGGCGGCGAGCTTTTCGGTGGCGCCCTTTTGCTGGGCCTTCTCGAGGGCGTCCTGGCGGTTGGCGAGTTCGTCGAAGCGGCGGGCGAGCTCCTGGGCCTTCTCGCGCTGTTTGGCGAGCGGGTCCTCCTGGTTCTTCATGGCCTCGCGCGCGGCCTCCATGGCCTCCTGGGCGCGCTTGGCGGCCTCCATGTTCTCCTCGCCCATCTTCTTGGAGAGCTCGTCGATCGCCTTGGCGGAAGCGGCGAGAAGCTGCGCGGCGCGCTCTTCGGAAGCGGCGGCGCCCTTCATCTCGGCGTCCATGTCCTTGCGCGGGGGGGCGGCGGCGGCGAGGGCGGCCAGGTCGTCGGCGGTGAGCAGGTCGTCGAGCCCGCCGCCGAACTCGTCGTCCTCGTCCGGCGGGGTCGGAGCCCCGCCGTCAGGACTCGCCGGCGCATCCGGGCCCGCCGGGTCGGCGGCGTCGGGCGGAGCCTGTTCGTCGCGGACGCGGAGGCGGGCCTCTTCGGCGGCGGCGCGGGCGCGGTCGCGGGCGGCGTTGGCCTCGCGGCGGGCGTCGGAGACGGGGTTGGAGGCGTCGTCGAGCGCGCGGGAGGGCAGCGAGCGCACGAGGGCGCCGACCTCGCGGGCGAGGTCTTCGGCCTCGCGGGCGAGGGGCTCCTGGGCGGCGACGAAGCGCTCGGAATCGGGCGCGGCCGGATCGAGCGCGGCGGTGGCCTTGGCGAGCGCCTCGTGGGGCGCGGCGGCGTAGGGGTCCTTGTCGAGAGCGGCGGCGGTGTTTTCGAGCGCCTGCTGCTTCCGGGCGAGCGCGGCGTAGCGCTTGGCGAGGTCCTCGGCCTTTTCGCGCTGGGCGGCGAGCGGGTCGGCGGACATCTCGGCCTGCTTCTTCTTGAGTTCGTCGAGGAGGGCCTGCTGCTTGGCGTCCCACGCGGCCTTCTCCTCGGGCGTCATCTCCTTGCCGAGTTCCTTGGCCAGGAGCTCCTGCTTGCTGGCGAGCTCCTCGATTTCGCGGGCGGCCTTGAGCTCCTTCTCCAGCGCCTTGCGCTTCTCCTGGAAGTCCTTGGCCGCGTCGGCGGCGTTGTCGAGTTTCTTGAGCAGGTCGTCGATCTTGGCCACGCGCTCCCCGGGCTTGGCGGCGATCGCCTCGTCCGCCTTCTCGCGGGCGGGCTGGAGCGTCTGCTCGAGGAGGTCCTTGGCGTCCTTGGCGAGGGCTGCGAGGTCGCCGTCCTTCATCTCGCGCATCGTCTCGCGGGCCTTCTGCTCGGCCTTGGCCACGGCCTCCTTGGCCTCGGCGAGCTTTTCGGCGGCCTTTTCGTCCTGGCCGGCGAGCTGTTCGCGGCGGGCCTCGCGCGTCTTCTCCATCGCGTCGCGGAGGTGCTTTTCCAGGTCGTCGGCCTTGGCCTTGGCCTTTTCGCCGGCCTGCTGCAGGCGCTTGGAGGCGAGCGTGCGCGCGGCGCCGTCGAGGCGGATCGCGATCACGGGCGAGAAGGACTCGTGCGGGCCGCCGAGGGAGGCGGGCAGGTTGTCGCGGGCGCGGAGGCGGAACTGCGCGCCGGCCTTGGGCGCGGTTTCGAGCGCGGAAAGGCGGATTTCGCCCGAACCGGCGCGGACGGGCGCCACGGCGCCGGATGGCTCGGCCGGGAGCGGGCGCCAGTCGCGCCACGAGCCGGCGTCGACCTTGACCTGGAGCATCGGCGCGGAGACGCCGAAGTCGTCCTCGAGGCGGTAGGCGATCGGGACGGCGCCGTGGGCCGGCAGGACGAACTGCATGTTGGTTGGCGACGTGAACGAGACGACGGGCGCCTTGTCCTCGAGGAGCGAGAGGTCGTGGACGGATGGCGCGTTGGTGAAGCCGTTGTCGTCGAAGAGGCGGATTTCGAACGGGCCGGCGTTTTCGGCCGAGACGGGGAACTCCCACGAGACGGGCGAGCCGTCCGTCTGCTCGGCGGCGAGGACGTGGCCGTCCGCGAAGGCGAGCTGCGCGTGGACGGGGCGGCGCGGCGTGCCGTTCGGGACGATGCGGAGGGCGACGCGCGTGCCGGCGACGGCGGAGACGTCCAGCTCGTCCTCCGGCAGCGTCTTGGGCGCGGCGCCGGTGTAGGCGGGGAAGTTCAGCGTGACGGACGGCGTCTTGAACTCCGGCACGGGGAGCGCCACCACGTCGTAGGCGCGCGTCACGGCGCTGCCGCACACGACGTAGTAGGAGAACGACTTGTCCACGGCGGCGATCGTGTGCGAGTAGTGCCGCACGCCGGTGCCGCCCTCCTCCGAGGCGGCGCTCTCCGCCATGCGCTCGGAGGTTTCGCGCGTCGAGCCGTCCAGCGGCCGGGCGCGCACGTAGGCCTTTCCGGGGAAGCCGCCCACGACCGCGAGGTGGATCGTGTAGGGCTCCCCCTCGAGCACGAACTCGTCGCGGCCCGGCGACACGCGCAGGTTGTCCGCCCACACGTTGTCGATCTCGGCGGCGGGGACGACGGCGCGCGCCAGCAGGCGTCCGACTTCCTTGGGCCAGACGAGCACCAGCCCCACGAGGACGAGCGCCGCGCCGGACGCGAGCACGAACCGGGGCCGGACGCTGCGGACCGAAAACTCGCGCCGCGGCGAAATGCCGCGCACGTCGGATTCGGCGGCGCTTTTCACGACGGAGAGCAGCAGCTCGGAGCCTTCGCCCACGGCGTCGGGCATCGAAAGGAGCTCGACGACGGTGGAGAGCCGCTCCTGCAGCTCGGGGTGGTTGCGCTCCAGCAGCGCCGCAAGGCGCGCGGGCGTGAACTTCTGGGAGAGGGGCCTGACGAGCGTCCGGTGCGCGACGGCGGCGACCGCCGCCACGCCCGCGCCCCACATCGCCCAGCGGACCGTGTGATCCGTGATCGTGAGCATGCAGTCCACCGCCATGCTCGCGAGGATGGCGATGAGGGCGGTGGCCAGCACGGCGAAGAGGCCGCGCAGCATGAGGATGCGGCGGATGCGGGCCGCGGCGGCGCGCAGCTTGCGCGAAATCTCGCGCGGCAACGCGGAAAAGGGGATGTCGGGGATGCGGGAACTCGCCAACGAAGTCGGCGCGGGCCCCTTGCGTCCGAAAAGGTGCAGGTTCATGGCGCGCATTCTACCATACCACCCGCGCGCGCGGCAAGCGCCCGCGAAGCGCCGGACGTAATCGGTCAGGGTTCGGGTAGCTGCGCCGTCGTCGCATGCGACGACGGTGCCGCCCCCCCCTCCGATTCCTGACCGAATACGCGCCGGACGAGCCGCGGGGTTGAATCGCGTGGCACGGTTTGGTAGACTGTCGCGGCGTCTACAGGCTGCATTTTCTACCATGAACTACGACAAAATCACCGTTCCCGCAGGCGAGAAGATCGCCATGACCCCGCAGGGGCTCCGCGTCCCCGACCGCCCCATCGTCCCGTTCATCGAGGGTGACGGCACCGGCCCCGACATCACCGCCGCCGCGCGCCCCGTCTGGGACGCCGCGGTGCAGAAGGCCTACGGCGGCGCGCGCGCGATCGCCTGGATGGAGGTCT
>JAFTHC010000044.1 GCA_017457625.1 Kiritimatiellia bacterium | reverse complement strand
GTCTCTGGCCTACCACGGCGTGGTCGTGCGCGGCGTGAACCTGGTATCGCTCGCCGACGCGCGGCGCGCCGGCTTCGAGGCGCGCGCCGCCGCGGCCGACCCGGTCGAGGCCGCGGCCGACGGACCGACGTCGCTCGAATCCCCCGACCCCGACCCCGGCCCGGCGCCCGCGCCGGTCCCGGACGCCGCCGCGCCGGCCTCCGCCGCCGCGCCCGGCCCGGCCGCCGCGGCCGCCGCGCCGGACGACCCGCTCGCGGGCGCGATCGACCGCATCAAGGAGGGCGTCTAGCCATGGCTCCCGGTTCCGTTCCCCGTCTCCCCTCCGGCCTCGCCGCGCGCCTCGGGCGCCTGCAGGCCCTGTTCGTCCGCGCCTTCGGACCCAACGGCGACCTCAAGGTCCTCTCCGTCCTGCTCGCCGCGATCCTCTTTTTCGCGATCCGCCCGTTCGCCGTAGGCAACACGAAGACGTGGGACCTGCCCGTCCGCGTCGCCTCCACGAACCCCTACGTGACGGTCGTGGACTTCGCGCCCAAGACGACCTCCGTGACGCTGCGCGGCCCGCGCAACAAGATCGACTCGTTCGACCCGACGCAGCTGGCGATGGAAATCGAGGAGCCCTTTCCGGACACCGAAGGGCGCGTGTTCCGGCCGCTCGGCGCCCGCACGCTGCACGGCGCCGGCGCCCTCAAGTTCCTCTCCTGCCAGGCGGACAAGGTCCGCGTCGAGCTGGACTACACCGGCACGTGGGAGACGACGAACCTCGTCGCCGTCCCCGCGCTCTCCGGCCGCCCCGTCGAAGGCGGCACCGCGACCGTCCGCCTCGCCGACGGCGCGGTGGTCGTCGTGAAGGGCTCCATCCGCAAGCTCAACGCGTTCCGCGACACGGGCCTGCTGCTCCCGACCGAACCGGTCGACGTGGAGGGCAAGACCGCGAGCTTCGACGTCCCCGTCGCGATCAAGATCCCCGCCGATTCCGGCATCACCTCCGTGGAGCCGCAGGCGGTCCTGGCGCACGTCGACATCTCGATCGCCGTCACGAACCGCACCGAAACGGCCGCGCCCGGCCTCCTCAAGGACGTCGAGCCGCCGCCCGCCGCGGCGCCCGCCGCCGAAGAAGCCGAGGCCGTCCCGGACGCCGCCGGGGAATGAGCCGCGACCCGCCCCGCGCGTCCTGCGCGGCGGGTCGGTTCGCTGGTGCCGGAGGTGGGGATCGAACCCACACGCCCTCGCGGGCAGCGGATTTTGAGTCCGCCGCGTCTGCCATTCCGCCACACCGGCACGGTTGGACGGCAACGCGGCGCAGTCTAGCAGACCGCCCGCCCGCGCGTCAATCGCCCGGAACCGCGGATTCGGGGCCGACGCATTATTCTGTAACGTTCCGCGCCGTTTTCGTGTATGATAGGCAACCGCAACGCACGAACCTGCGAAGTTTCGAACTTTCGAACCCGCGAACCAACCATGAAAACACCGATCTCCCGTCACGCCCCGTTCGTCGCCGCCGCGCTCGCGCTCGCAGCGGCGAGCGCAAGCGCCGCCGGCTTCCGCGCCGCCCCCGTCGCCTCCTTCCAGGAAGGAGATTTCTCCTTCGGTCTCTCGGCCGGCACCACGTTCGTCGGCGGCGAAGCCCGCGAACACGTCTTCGCGCCCAAGGGGTCGTTCGCCGACTACCTCGCCGACTTCCCCGGCGCGCAGCCGGTCGACCGCCGCCACCAAATCTCCCGCCTCGACTGGGACATCGCCGCCGCGATGGTCGGTCTCTCCGGCGCCGCGCGCTACGACCGCCTTTCGCTCAACTTCGGCGTCTGGCATGGCGGCAGCGGCTCCGACGACTACGACATGAAGGACTACGACTGGATGGATGGCGACCACGTCCCCCACACCGAATACTCCCGCTCCGACACGGAACTCGTCGACGCCTGGATGTTCGACGTGAACGTCTCCTGGGACCTCTGGCGCTCCGACGACTTCACGGGCTACGTTTTCGCCGGCGCGCGCGAGCAACGCTGGAAGTGGACCTGCGACGGCCGCAACGACTACTGGTATTCCGAGAACGGCCACGTCTGGGCGCACGACAAGGCGCACGTCTGCGACTACCGCCAGGTGCTCTTCTTCGGCTACGTCGGCCTCGGCGGCACGTGGAAACTCTCGGATGCGCTCGACCTCTCCGCCTACGCCTCCTGGGCGCCGGGCTGGAAGGGCCGCGACCGCGACAACCACATCGGCGCCGACAAGATGACCATCGACTCCTTCGACTACGACTCCAACGTCTACGCCGCGGGCCTTTCGCTCGACTGGCACGTCGCCGAGAAGGCGACACTCTCCTTCGGGCTCGACTGGCAGAAGGCCACGCTCAACCAGGGCGACCTCCGCCAGACCGAATTCGACAGCGGCGAAAAGGACTCGATGCCCGGCGGAGCCGGCATGGAGAACGAATATCTCGCCTTCACGATCGCCCTCGACTACGCGTTCTGATCCCGCATCCGCCCGTCGGCCTCGAACTTGCGAACCCGCGGACCTTTCAGCCAGGAGAAACCCCGCTGAGCTTCGACATCAACGCACTCAACGCCTTCCGCAACGCCAACCTCGCCGGCGCGGACGCCATCGCCAACCTCGGCCGGAACGGCCAGGTGGAGCAGAGGGGCTCCTACCACGGCGCCCTCGGCGCCATGTTCCGCGGCAAGGCGACCAAGGCCGCCAACTAACGCCGTGCGCACGGAGCTGCTGCGCTCGCTCGGCAACGCCTTCGGCCTCGAGGGCGTCGGCCGCCAGCCGCCCGTCGCGTTCAAGCTCAGCACCGCCGAGAACAGCCTCCCCATGCCCTTCCGCCTCCGCCTCTCCCCCGAGACCGATTTCTCCTTCTCCATCAAGTGACGGGCCGCCCGCAAGCGGCTCGCCAAGATCGAAGACCGCGACCGGCGCTTCCTCGATTCTCCCGGGCGACTCCGCCGGGATCGGTCCCGGAAGGAAAGGGCCTGTGCGCCGGCGCTACAGGTGGCGGGCGATCTCGGCCACGACGCCGTCGACGGGCAGATGCGTCGTGTCGATGCGGATCGCGCCCTCGGGAACCGTGAGCGGCGCGGTCTTGCGCGAAGAGTCGATCTTGTCGCGTGCCAGAAGCGAAGCCTTGACCTGCGCCTCGGTCTGGACGAAGCCCTTGGACGCGTCCTCCTTCTGTCGGCGGCGCGCGCGCTCGTCCGGATCGCAATCCAGGTAGAAGCGGTAGGGCGAATCGGGATAGACGACCGAGCCGATGTCGCGCCCCTCGACGACGATGTCGCCGAGACGCGGCATCTCGCGCAGCCAGCCGGTGACGATCGCGCGCACCTCGGGCACGGCGGAGACGGGGCTCACGTGGGCGTTGATCTCCGGCGTGCGTATCGTGTCGCCGGGCTCCTCGCCGCCGACCTCGTAGGCGACGCGGTTGCCCTTCACGACGAAGTCGACCTTCACGCCCTTGCAGAACGCCGCGACGGCGCCCGCGTCGGCCGTGTCGACGCCTGCGCGCAGGCATTCGCGCGTCATGATGCGGTAAAGCGCGCCGGAATCGACGAAGAGGAGCCCTAGTTTGTCGGACACGGCGTGCGCGGTGGTGGACTTTCCGGACCCGGCCGGTCCGTCGATGCAGACGACTTTGTTCATGGTTCGCAGGTTCGCAAGTTCGCAGGTTCGCAGGTTCGCAGGTTCGCAAGTTCGGCGAACGCAACCCAGTCTAGCAAATGTCGCAGGCCGGGACAAGAGTCCACCCGACTCGCCGGGGCAAGTGTCAGACCGACTCGCCGGGGCAAGTGTCAGACCGATTCGCCGGAGCAAGAGTCCATCCGACTCGCCGGGGCAAGAGTCCATCCGACTCGCCGGAGCAAGAGTCCATCCGACTCGCCGGGGCAAGAGTCCATCCGACTTGCACGTTATCGTCCGGGAATATTCAAGCACAGAATAACATGCTTAACAACATACGTATTTTCGGACATTTCGTCCGTAATAAATTTTTCTTGACTTCTGCCGCTCTTTGTGCCAGACTCCCGCTTCCGTGGCCATTCTGCCCCCCCCCCTGGCGCATCTCGCCCATTCCTCCCGCCTGCCCCTTCCCGCCCCTCCCCATCTGGCTTTCACCACACCTCCTCCTCATCGCGATGACAAGCACGGGCATTTTCGAAAACGCAATCGAAGTCGACCGCGCGCTCCGCGCGCAGGGCATCGACACGGACTACCCGCTCACGTTCGCACTCGTCGGATGGGCGTTCCGCAACGTCGCGGGCGGACTGGCCGCCGCGGCCGCATGCTGCCAGAAGCGCTACCAAATCTACCGCCGCAAAGGCGATTACTGGAACCAGAAGCGGTGGGACGACGCGAAGTCGACTTTCATCCGCGAGTTGCACGCGCTGGACGCGGAATACGCGACAGACCCGGACCATCCCGACGCGCCGTCCAAGCAGGGCTACAACAAGCGCTATTCGGCGATCCTGAAGCGTTTCATGACGACCCGCGCGGACCTTGAACGGGAAGCGGAGGAACGCCACCGCGCCGAACGGGCCGCGAACCCCGATCCGCCGCCGTGGCTCGCGCCGAAGGCGATCGCCCGCCGGGCGGCGTTCCGCGCACGGCGCGACCGCGCCTGGTGGCGTTGGGCCGACAAGGCCAAAGCCGCCGTGGCGCGCGGTTTCGCGCCGCCGCCCGGACCGGGCGAGCGCCGCCGGACCGGTGCGCCGGTCCGGCGCCTTTGCCGCGCGTCGGTCAACCCCGTGCCGGACATCGCCGACGTGATCGCGGCCTACAAGGCCGCCCGCGGCCGCGGGCGCGTTGCGGAAAAAATCCGGTGCGGGTCGCTGCTGCTGGATGCCGAAGCGGGCGTGGACAGTTCGCTGGTCCGCACGGCGGCAGGTGAAATCGTCGGACGAAAGCCGGGGTTGCGGGGCTGGATCGGCGACCGGGCGCCGTGGCTTCTGAACCACTACGTTTCGCTCATGCAATACCGGCGTCTCGCGCAGGCGTTCCGCGAAGCGCACGGGCTGCGCGACCCGCACCCCGCCACGCTGCTGCTCGACGACGAGGGGCCGAAAGCGTTCCCGCAGCCGATGCGCGGGCGGCTGGAGGCCGCACGGCGCGAGGCCAAGGCGCT
>JAFTHC010000043.1 GCA_017457625.1 Kiritimatiellia bacterium | reverse complement strand
GCGGCGGTCTGCTCCATCCAGCGGCGGTAGTCGGCGGGGGCGTAGAACCACGCGCCGCCGTTGAACTTCGCGTAGTCCGTGAGGCGCATGTGGACGGCGACGAGCCGGTCCGCGCCCTCGCGGGCGGCGGCGACGCACGCCTCTGCCGGTTCGCGCCATTTCGCGACGGGACGGAAAAAACGGCGGAGAAGACCGACGTGCTTCCGCATGGCCGTCCGGTCGCGGAAGGCCCAGGCCCCGCAGAGGAGGACGCGGGCGCGACGCTCCCGGTCGAGGAAGGGCTCCTCGTCCATGTGGACGTCCCCGCCGCCGCGGTCGAGGCCGTTGAGTTCGAACCAGAACGAGAGCGGCCAGCGGCGCTTGGCGGCGCCATCGACGATCGGCCCCTTCGACGAGACGTAGTGCAGGAAAAGATTCCCCCGCGTCCCTTCGAAGTAGCGGTTGTAGGGCCAGAACGCGAGATGCCAGTAGGTCCCGCCGTGCTCCTCCGCATGGGCGAGGAAATGCGCGGCGACCACCAGGCGGTTGCCCATCCGGCCGTAGGGGAGCGGGGTGACGATCATGGCGGGGAGTCTAGCAGAAGAGACGCGGCCGCGCAAAGGAAAACGCGGTGCTTGCGGACCGGGGAAGACGCGTGCTAGACTCCGGGGCGTGAAAACGTTGGACGGCGCTTCCGGCGAGCCCCTGCGCTCCTTCGTGGCGGACGACCCCGCCGCGGTCCGTTTCCTCGCGCACCTTTCGGCCGAGCGGACGGAGTCGCGCCACACGGCGGCCGCCTACCTGCGCGACCTCGGGCAGTTCGCCGAGTTCACGTGGGGCTCCGCGCGCAAGCCGCCGTATCCCTGGGCGGAGGTCGACCGCGATTTGGCGCGCGCCTGGCTCGTCGGGCTCGCGCAGGCCGAAGCGGAGCCTTCGTCGATCCGCCGCAAGCTCTCCGCCTTGCGCGCGTTCTACCGCTTCCTCGTGCGAGAGGGGGACGTCCCCGATTCGCCGCTCGCTTCGCTGCGCGGTCCGAAACGCCGCCGCGCCCTGCCGGACGTGCTTTCGGCCGGCGACGTGGCGCGCCTTCTCGACACCGCGCGGGACGCCGCCCGCGCGGCGGCCGCCGCGGATCCGGGCGGGGAGGGGGCGTTCACGGCGCTGCGCGACTGGGCCGCGCTCGAGTTCCTCTACGGGACGGGCGCCCGCGTGGCCGAAGCCGCCGGGCTCTCCCGCGCCGACCTCGCCGCCGCGCCGGGATGCGCCCGGCTGTTCGGAAAGGGCCGCAAGCAGCGCCTCGCCCCGCTCGGTTCCAAGGCCGCGGCGGCGCTCGACGAGCTGCTCGCCGCGTCCGAAGCGCGGTTCGGCGCGGACGCGGCGCGGCCGGAGTCGCCCGTCTTCCCGAACCGCCGCGGGGGCCGCGCCACCACGCGCCTGCTCGAACGCGCCTTCGACGCGGCGCTTCTCGCCGCCGGGCTTCCCGACCGCTTCTCGCCGCACTCGCTGCGCCACTCGTTCGCCACGCACCTGCTGGACGCCGGCGCGGACCTTCGCGCCGTGCAGGAACTGCTCGGCCACGCCTCGCTCTCGACCACCCAGATCTACACCCACGTTTCGCTGGAGCGGATCCGGGCGGTCTACCACGCCTCGTTCCCGCGCGCCTAGCCGCCGGCGGTCAGGCGAAGGGTCTTGATCTCGAACGGGCGGAAGGAGAGCTTCGCGGGGAGCGCGAGCGGCGCGCCGGTTTCGGCGAGCTCGTTGGCGAGGATCGGCGTGGCGCAAAGGACGGGGGACTCCCCCGAGCCCCCTGCGCGCCCGTTGGGCGCGGCGGCCGAGAGCGTGGCGGTCGCGCGGCGGCCGCGGGTTTCCACGAGGCGCACCACCAGGTCGTCCGAGTCCTCGGCCTTCTTGAGCACCGCGAGGTCGATGCCTTCGCCCGCGAGCGCCACGGGGAGGGGTTCGGGGAGGGCACGGCCCTCTCCCGTTGCGGCGAAGCCCTCGAAGCGCTCCACGCCCTGGTTCAGCTCGGCGGCCGCGGCGACCACTTCGCCCGTGTGCGCGAGGTCGCGCTCGTGCGGAAGGATCGCGTAGGTGAAGCGGTGCGCGCCCTTGTCGGCGACGGGGTCGGGCTCGGTCGAGGCGCGCAGGAGCGAGATCGAAAGCTCGCTTCCCTTGACGCGGTAGCCGTATTTGCAGTCGTTGAGAAGCGCGACGCCGAAGTCCGGCTCGGAGAGGTCGGCGTAGCGGTGCGCGCAGCTCTCGAACTGCGCGTAGTCCCACTTGGTGTTGTCGTGCGTCGGGCGCGCCACGGTGCCGTATTGGATCTCGAAGCGCGCCTCGTCCGCGACCACGTTCGTCGGGAACGCCGCGCGAAGCCACCTGTGCGATTCGCGCCAGTCGTCGGTCGAGGTTTCGAAGTCGAGCCGCTTGGAGCCGGCCGCGAGGCGGATCGTCTGCGAGAAACGCGAGGAGCCGATCGTGAAGACCGCTCGCAGGCCGCTGCAGACGGGGCCCGAGAAGGTCTCGGCCGACTCGACCGTCGGGGCGCCGACGGGCATGTCGAGCGCGTATTCCTCGACGTCCCACGCGTCGAATGCGTGCGGATGGTCGTCGTAGAGCGAGAGGACGTTGCCGGGCTTCGCGCCCGTGATGAACTCGCGGCCGCACTCCTTGTCGAGCGCGCGGACCACTTGGAGCGTCTTCGGATCGATCTCGTAGCGGACGCGCGTGTTCTCGAGGACGACCGGGCCGGTGGCCCGGCGGCAACGGGAGAGGGCTCCGCCCTCTCCGGACCCCTCCCGCAGAAGCGTGACGAAGGAACGCGGCGGAACCTCGACGAGCGCGAGCGTGGCCTTGCCCTCTTTCTGCGCGGGTAGCGTGGCGCCCGCGCATTTCGCGCCGGTCCATCCGGCCGGCAGCGGAATGACGCCCGTGTAGGGCGTGGAGGAGGGGTTGAAGAGCGCGAGCGCGTCCTTCTTCCTGGCGAGCATCGTCGCGGCGGCCTTGGCGGCGAGGGCGCGCGCCTTCTCCGCGACGCCGCGGACGAGCGCGCCGCTCTCCTCGTAGACGCGGTGGATCGAGGAGCCGGGGATGATGTCGTGGAACTGGCAGAGCAGGAGCGATTTCCAGAGGGCGAGCAGTTCGCGTTGCGGATAGGCGCTCCGCTCCGCGGCAAACGCCGCGGAGCAGAGCATTTCCGCGACGCGGAGCGCCTCCTCGGCGCGGCGGTTGGCGAGCTTCTGCGCGGCCTGCGTGGTGTAGGTGGCGCGGTGCATCTCGAAGTAGAGCTCGCCGTGCCAGACGTCGAGGTCGGCTTCCTGCGCCGCGATGCGGTCCATCGCGTCCTGCGCGAAGCCGAACGTCACGGGCGGGCAGCCGTTGAGCGCGGCGCAGCGGCGGCCGCGCTCCACGTGTTCCTCCTTCGGGCCGCCGCCGCCGTCGCCCATGCCGAAGAGCGAGATCGCCACGTCGACGATGCCCGCCTCGCGGTTGTTGCGCTCGTGGTTGACGAGCTGGTCGGGCATCAGGTCCGCGTTGTAGGTGTCCTCGGGCGGGAAGTGCGCGACGACGCGCGAGCCGTCGATGCCCTCCCAGACGAACGAGTTGTGCGGGAACTTGTTGTAGCGGTTCCAGGAGAGCTTCTGCGTGAGGAAGAAGCCGATTCCGCACTGCTTGAGGATCTGCGGCAACTGGCCCGAGTAGCCGAAGACGTCCGGGAGCCAGAGGTTGCGCGGGACGACGCCGAACTCCTCCTTGAAGAAACGCTGCCCGACGAGGCACTGGCGCACGAGCGACTCGCCCGAGGGGATGTTGCAGTCCGCCTCGACCCACATGCCGCCCTGCACTTCCCAGCGGCCGTCGGCGACCGCCTTCTTGACCTTTTTGTAGAGCTGGGGATAGTGCTCCTTGCACAGCGCGTAGAGCTGCGCCTGCGACGAGCCGTATTTGAACTCCGGATAGCGCGCCATCAGCAGGAGCTGGCTCGCGAACGTGCGGCCGACCTTGCGGACGGTCTCGCGCAGCGGCCAGAGCCACTCCACGTCGATGTGAGAGTGGCCGATCGCGGTGACGCGCGTCGCGGCGGGGTCGACCCCGACGCCCCACACGCCCTTGCGCAGCGCCTCGTGGACGGCGCGCGCGCCGCCGCGCTCGGGCGGATAGAGGTCGAGCGCGCGGCTCGTCGCGCGGACGACCTGGATGCGGCGAGAGGACTTCTCGGGGAGCATCTTCACGAGCGAAAGGACGACGTCGAGGTCCTGCTTGAGCTGCCACTTGTCGTAGTCGAAGCGGCAGACCGAGAGCTGGTCCACGGCGGCGCTCCACGTGCCGTGGACCGCCTCCGGCGCGGCGCCCTCCGCGACCGGGTCGGGGCGGCGCGAGACGCCGAACATGTCGTTCGCGCCGGCGTCGATCCAGAAGTCGACCTTCTCGCCGCCCTTCGCCTTCGGGAGCCAGTGGAAGTGGTCCTTGCGGTAGCCGTTGAGGAACGCGCAGCCGTTCGTGAGGCCGACGAGCGGGCAGCCCTTCGCGTCGAAGACGCACAGTTCGCCGTGGAAGTCGAGGTTGAGCGTCACGCAGGCGCCCCGCCACGCCTTCGGGACCTGGCCCGTCACGTGGAACCAGCCGCAGTCGAACGCGCCGCCCCAGCGCTCGCCTTTTGCGATCGGGCGATACTTCAGCTTCAGGCGCTCCGCCCACGGGACGGGCTCCTTGGTGACGGCGACCTCGGCGCGCAGGGGGACGCGCTCGGCGGCGATTTCGTTGGTGAGGCGCCAGGCGAGCTCGCGGATGCGCTGCTCGTGGATGTCGAGGTAGAAGTGCGACATGGTCGGGTGGTCGAATGGTCGGATGGTCGAAGGGTCCGGTGGTCGGCGGACGGGAAACAAGTCTACCAGATGGCGGACGGCGCGGCAAGGCGGCTAGCGCGCGATGAAACCGCCGCCGAGGACCGCGTCGCCGTCGTAGAAGACGGCGCTCTGGCCGGGCGCGACGCCGGCCAGGCCCGCCGGGACGCGGACGCGGACGCTCCCGTCCGGCTCCGCGCGCACGACCGCGCCGGGAACGGGTTCGCCGACGGAGCGGATCTTGACCGAGCAGGCGGTCTCCGCGCCCGGCGCGGGCGGCGGGGCGGAAACCCAGTTGCAGTCCGCGACGCGGAACTCGCGCGACACGGTGGCCGGCTTCGGCCCGACGACCACGCGGTTGGCGCACGGGTCGACGCGGACGACGTAGAGCGGTTCGCTCGCGTTCGAGCCGGCCGGATTCGCGAGGGCGAGGCCGCGGCGCTGCCCGACGGTGTATTTCCAGAAGCCGTCGTGGCGGCCGAGGACGCGCCCGGCTTCGTCCACGACGTCGCCGGGGCGGTCGGGTTCGCCGATCAGTTCGTCACGGTCGCCGCCGTAGAAGTCCTGGCTGTCGGGCTTGTCGGCCACGTCGAGCAGCCCGCGTTCGCGCGCGATGCGGCGCACGTCCGATTTTTCCAGCGCACCGAGCGGAAAGAGCTGCCGCGCGAGTTGCGCCTGCGAGAGACGGTAGAGGAAGTAGGACTGGTCGCGGGCGCGGTCGGCCGCTCGCAACAGGCGCATCCGGCCGTCCGGACCGCGTTCGACGCGCGCGTAGTGGCCGGTCGCGAAAGCGTCGAACGCCACGCCCGCCGCCCGCGCCAGGTCCGGCAGCGCGCCGAACTTCATCGCGGCGTTGCAGCGCACGCAGGGGTTCGGCGTGCGGCCTTCGAGGAAGGCGGCGCGCCACGGGGCGAGCACGAGCCGCTCGTAGGCGTCCGCGCAGTCGAACGAGCGGTAGGGGATTCCGAGCCGCGCGCAGAGCGCGGCGGCTTCGGCGGCGTCCTTCTTTTCGCCCGGACCGAAGCACGCGTCGCGCGCGCCGCCCTTGTAGCGGCCGTCGCGCCAGAGCAGCATCGTCGCGCCGGTCACGTCGTGCCCGGCCTCTTTCAGCAGCAGCGCGGCCACGGACGAATCGACGCCGCCGCTCAATCCGACGAGGACTTTCACGGTTCGCCTCCGTCCGATGCGGCGAGCATCCGGCCGGCCAGCCGCTTGGCCGCCGTCCGGAGCCACAGGGAAGCCTGCTCGCGGCTCTCCGGCATCCCGAGCCCGGGCCGCGACGACGCCTCCGCCGCCGCCACGCCGAGCGCGGCGAGCTCCGCGTCGTCGAGGTCGAGGCGCCCGCAGCACGCCGCGACGCGCGCGCCGGCCGCGCGGGCGACGGCGGCGACGCCCGCCGGCGTCTTGCCGCGGAACGTCTGCGCGTCGAGCGCGCCTTCGCCCGTCACGACCCAGTCCGCCCCCGCGACGCGCGCGGCGAGACCGACGGCGTCCGCGACGAGCGCGGCGCCGGGCCGGAGCGTCCCGCCCAGGAGCGCCACCGCGGCGAACCCCGTGCCGCCCGCGGCGCCCGCGCCGGGTTCGGCGGAGCGGTCGCGCCCCGTCGCGGCCGCGACGACGCGCGCCCAGTTCGCGAGCGCGGCGTCGAGCGACGCGACCGTTTCCGCGAGACGAGCCGGGTCGTCGCGGACCGACGGCGCGCACTTCTGCGGGCCGAACACGGCGGACGCGCCGTCGGGGCCGCAGAGCGGGCTCGTCACGTCGCACGCGACGTCGAGCGCGACGCGCCCTTCGCGCAGCGCGGCCGGGAGGCCCGAGAGGTCGAGCGACGCGGCGCGTGCCAGCGCCGCGCCGCCGGGCGGCAGCGGCGCGCCGGCGGCGTCGAGGACGCGCGCGCCGAGCGCCGTCGCGAGGCCCGCGCCGCCGTCGTTCGTGGCGGAGCCGCCGAGACCGAGGACGATGCGCCGCGCGCCGCGTTCGAGCGCCGCGCGCAGGACGAGACCCGTCCCCGCCGTCGACCCCGCGCGGGGGTCGCGCTCCTCCGGCGCCAGGAGCGGCAGGCCCGACGCGGCCGCGAGCTCCACGACCGCGAGGCGCTCCCCGGGGCGATAGCCGAAAAAGGCGCGGATCGGCCGCCCGAGCGGGTCGGTCGCGTCGCACTCGACGCGCCGCGC
>JAFTHC010000007.1 GCA_017457625.1 Kiritimatiellia bacterium | reverse complement strand
GTCACTCGTCACTCGTCACTCGTCACTGGACCGTCCCCGCCTCCGTCGCGGGCCATCCGGTCTTCGACTTCGACGCCGCCCGTCTTCCCGAAACCGCCGCGCGACTCGAGCTCCCGCCGACGCTGCGCCGCGCGGACTTCCCCGGGCTCGTCCCCGACGTCGTCCGCACCGCGGACCCCGCCACGGACCTCGCCTTCCACGACCGCGAGCCGCTCCTGCTCTTCCTGCCGCCGGGCCGCTACTGGTGGCATCCCTTCGGCGTGAACGTCGGCCTCACGCGGCTCCTCCCCGCCTACGCCGACCTCGCCGCGCAGCTCGCCGTCCCGCACCAGAACCGCGACTGCGGCGGCTGGCTCTGGGTCCCCGTCGGCGATGCCGCCGCGGAGCTCGTCGGCTACCGCGGCCCGCTCCCCACGAACGGCGTCCTGCGCCTGCCCGCCTTCGTCGGCCCGGAGGACCGCCGGCCCGACGTCCCGAGCACGGACGCGCCCCCCGCCGGCGCGCGGCGCGTCGTCGCCCTCTCGCCGTATATGTTCCGCCGCCACGACGCCTCGACCGAGCGCGAGCGCGGCCCGCGCTTCGCGCTCGAGATTCCGGAGGGCGTCGAGACGATCGGCGCGTTCGCCTTCGAGAACACGCTGCGCATCGAGAGCGTGAGCCTCCCCTCCACGCTGCGCACGCTCGGCCCCGGCGCCTTCTCCAACTGCGGCAACCTGAAGGCGGTCGACCTCCCCGCCTCCGTCGCCGCCATCCCCGCCGGCTGCTTCCTCGGCTGCGCCTCCCTCAAGCGCGTTCGCGCCCCCGGCGCCACCACCGTCGACGCCCTCGCCTTCGCCGGCTGCGAGCGCCTCTCCTCCCTCTCCCTCGCCCCCTCCGCCGCCCTCCATCCCTCCGCCCTCCTCGACACGCCGGGCATCCCCTCCGAGTCTGAACCCCACGCAGAGAGCGCAGCGGCCGCGGAGCCTTGACAATGTCCACCAACTCCCATTGCCACCAGTGTCCACCAACGCAAATGCCAATCCCAATCCAAGTCCCGACCGGCTTCCGGTTCCATTGGCATTGTCATTGATGACATTGCCGATTGATGGACATTGAGAGTTTGTGGACAATCCCAAACACCCCGCCACGCCGTGAAACGCACCGCCCTCATCGTCTCCCTCCTCGCCCTCGCGCTCCCCGCGCTCGCGGCGGACCCCGCCGCCCTCTTCCCCGACGACGTCAAGGTCACCGTCCGCCGCCACGCGGAGGTCGCGGAGGTCTCCCTTCCCGGAGGGGGTTCGGGGGAGGCGGAGCCTCCTCCCGTTGAATCCCACGCAGAGAGCGCAGAGGCCGCAGAGTTTGGCTCCCCCGCTGGGGGAGCTGGCGAGCAAAGCGAGCCTGAGGGGGTTTCGCATGCGGCGTCCGCGGAGGGGGCGTTCTTCCTCGCCGCGCTCGAGCGGGCGCGGGAGATTGCGGCGCGGGCGGGCGCCGAATGCCACGTCCGGACGCTCTATTCGGCGACGCGGGGACTGGAATTCAAGCGGGGAACCCAGCTGGCCGCCCAGCTGACGGTCCCGAATCCGTCGGCGGACCCGGAAAAGACATGGCTCTCCAAGGCGACCGCGACGCTTTATCTCGGACTCGTCGGCACGAACGGGGTGGACCTGGCCGACTACGACGACGAAATCCGTTACGGCGAGTTTCGGAAGAAGGCCGACGCGAACGGCATCGTCTCCACCGGACAG
>JAFTHC010000006.1 GCA_017457625.1 Kiritimatiellia bacterium | reverse complement strand
GCAGGACGGGGAGGATCGAGGGGTGGTCGAGGGCGGCGAGGGCGCGGGCCTCGCGCTCGAAGCGGCGGGTGCGCGAGGCGCTGTCCGAGGGGCGCATCGCCTTGAGCGCCACGTCGCGCCCGAGCGTGCGGTCGCGGGCCAGCCAGACCTCCCCCATGCCGCCTTCGCCGATCGGGCGGAGCAGCTCGAAGGTGCCGTCGATGAGAGTGCCGGGGGAGAGGGAGGGCAAAGTGGAGAGCGAAAGGGCTAGTCGGCGGATTCGAGGGCGTCGAGGAGGTCGGAGGCGGAGAGGCGCCGGCGGCCGAAGCGGTCGAGCTCCTCGCGGACGGCGCGCAGAATCCGGTTGCGAATCTGGTAGACGGCGTTGGGCTTGAGCTTGAACTCGCGTCCGACGTCGGCCGGGGACTCGCCCTCCAGCGCGACGCGGCGGAAGACGGCCTGCGTGTTCGGGGAGAAGCGACCGGAACGGAAGACGCGCGCGAGGGCGAGGGTCCAGATCCGGAGCAGGGTCTCCCCGGAGTCGCGATCGCCGGCGTCGGGCGCGGGGCGGGCGTCCGCGAGCACGGGAGGAACGGGCGCCGGGCGGCGCTGAAGGCGGAGGACGGCGTTGCGGACGGCTCGCCGCAGATAGGCGCGGAAGGAGCTGCGCCCGGGCACGTAGCGGAAGCCCGGCAGGGCGGAGCGCACGGCGAGGAAGACCTCCTGGACGAGGTCGTCGCGGTCGGCGGGCTGAATAGGGGCGTGCCCGATGCGGGCCTGCGCGACGTAGCGGCGAAGGACGGGCTCGTAGAGACGCGCGAACTCCTCCGCGCGCGGCGAGTCGGGCCGCGCGGCGAGTTCGCGCAGGAGTGCTTCGGAGGTCGTGGGTGTGCGGTCGGGCATCGATCCGCGGGCGGCGCTAGCCGAGCGAGGCGAGGAGCGCGCGCTTGCGCTCGAGGTCCGCGAGGAGCTCTTCCTTGCGGGCCTTCTGCTGCTCGACGATGGCGGCGGGGGCCTTGCTGAGGAAGGTCTCGTTGCCGAGCTTCGCCTCGACGGTGCGGAGGAAGCCCTCGAGCTTGGCGATTTCCTCCTGCGCCTTCTTCTTCTCGGCCTCGGCGTCGACCGAGCCCTCGAGCTTGAGCGCGATCGTGCCGAGCGCGGTGTCCGCGCTCGGCATGCCGGAGAGCGTTTCGCCGCAGAGCACCTCGACGCCGGAGGCGCCGAGGAAGCCCGCGAGCGAGTCGGTCTCGGCGCGGAGGCGGTCGGCCGCCTCGGCGGTCTTGGCGCTCACGACGAAGGCGACCTTGTCGGAGGGCTTCAGGGCGGTGATGGAGGAGCGCAGCGCGCGGCCCGCGGTGATGAGGTCGTGGCGGGCGTTCACGTAGGCGCGGACGTCCTCGTCGATGCCCCACGCGGCCTTCTCCTCGGCGGTGAAGGGCGTCGGCCACGGGGCGTGGCTGATCGTCTCCTCGTCGCTCGTCGCGTAGCCGAGCTGGTGCCAGATCTCCTCGGTGACGAACGGCATGAACGGGTGGATCATGCGCAGCGCGCGGCCGAAGACCTCGGCGAGGATGCCCACGACCTGCGCGCGGCGCGCGGGGTCGTCGCCGTAGAGGTCGCGCTTGGCCTCCTCCAGATACCAGTCGCAGAACTGGGACCAGACGAAGTCGTAGACCGCGAGCGCGGCGTCCTGGAAGCGGTAGCCGGCGAGGGCCGCGTCCATCGCCGCGAGCGCGGCGTCGGCGGTGGCGAGGATGTGGCGGTCGTCGCGCGAGAGCGCCGTGCCGGCGCTCTCGCATTGCGAGGGACGGGGGGCTGCGCCCCCCGCACCCCCCGCCGCCGGGG